>JAPLLW010000028.1:0-34907 GCA_026387355.1 Candidatus Omnitrophota bacterium | reverse complement strand
AGAACCTAAAGCTATAGCGCTTACTGGATTACTTCCATTTTCATAATTCTCTCTAGAATACTTTGTTGTATGATGAAGGATCTGCTGCGGCACGCCGGCAAACCCCAAAGCGCCGCTTACAAATTGAGGGACAGAACCGGCTAAGGTACCAAAAGGAGTGTTGTTAAGGTATTCTGTAGTCGTTGCAAAATTAGCCTGCGATTGTCTTTCTAAGCCATGCGCAATTTGATTCGCTTGCTCTGCGCCAGCCTTATCGTTAATTATATAGCCTGTTGAAGAAACAAACTTATTACCCCAACTTGTAAAAGTCTCATGAATCGCCGTTAATGGCGAAATCTCTCCCTTGGCTTGCGTCTGGTTTGAGCCTATTGAAGCATACCTTGTGCTCTTTCTTCATTAGTCATAACCCTTTCGGCAGCAATACCGTACAGCGAACCATATACCATCGCTGGCTTAACTACCGAATTTCCTACATAAATAATCTTACCTACTGTACCCAGATCGCTGAATGTCTTCACAGCTACAACGCCACCCTCAATAACTTTTGCAGCTGTAGCGCCACCTTCAACAATTTTCGTAGCAGTAACACCGGCCTCAACAACTTTAACAGTAGTACTTGCAACACGCAAAACTTCCACTGTCCCAGATATTGCCCTAACAGGGCCGCTAACAACAAAAGCGGCATCGGTAAGAGCTTCCCAGACTATACTTCCATTAGTCTGCACAGCCCTTTCTTCAGAAGACCTATTTAGAGCTCTTATAACAATTACTGACGGAGTATAGAGGATTCTATTTACTGTTTGTCTAAAGCCTGTATTATCTTTATTATGAGCAAGAATCCCTTGGGCATCACCCCAATCAGTATGACCGCTAATTATATCATTAGCAAATTCAGTTCTCGAATCAAGCCTATTAAAAATAGGAAAGGTTCTTGTCGGATAACCCAGGCCCGTAAGCATCCGTGCATAATCAACTCTGGAATTTTGTTCTGCCTCAACAAATGACCTGCGGGAAAAATCCCCAGAGAAATCAGAATCTAATCTAATTCCGGACAATCTATCTCTGCTACCGAGAGGGGTCCTAATCAGATCCCAACTATCGGGGCGTAATTCTCCTCCCCTATTGGAAAAAGTAAAGAATAAAACATGTTCGAGATTCGGAGATGTAACAGGGATTTTGAGATTCTTTATTTCTGTAGTCTCTGTAGGCCAAGCCCGCTGTGGTTGATTGCGATATAGCAATGCAGATAAATCTTTCTCTCCCGGAGTCATTGCAGCAAACTTACTTTCAACAGCAAGAATATGTCCTACCTTAGCACCTCTCCAGTAAACATCATAGAAGTGTTCTGTTGCGCTTTGAGCTTTAAAAGGAAAGTTCCGATTACTTTTATCAAGTGAGCGTTCTCTTGAAGGATCTTCCACTAAAGTAAATTCAGGATGTTGTTTTCTGAAAGTTTCTAAATTGCTTGTGTAAGAATTATTTCTTTTATCGGAACCGGATTCTCCTAAATATTTATGTACAAGTGTGTCCCGATCATAAGCAAGCTTTCCATCTTTCGAAACAGGTAGCGGTTGGAATTTATCATAATCCGGGCTTCGAATAAGCTTTCCTGTTGCCTTATCGTAAATAAAGGCCTGCTGAGATTCGTTATCCTTAAATACAAGCAGGCTGCTATCTTTTGGTGAATATACCAGCGTAAGTGAATTTATGCCTAATTTCTTCGCTTGCTCTTCAGCCTGTGCCATCATAGCTTCTTTGTTGCCTTCAACAATCTTGCCCTCTTGAACCATCTTGGCAAAAGCCTGGGCGCTGGCAAGATCAGTAATCTTGACATCCTCAGCTCCTTTTACCTTAGCTTGCATATCCTGCATCTCTTTGATAAAAGATTTGTTCTCAGTAAGCTGCCTTAAAACAGCTGCTTCCGCTACTTCTCCGCGCTCCTCTTTACCTGTCTTTACATTCCAAACCCTTCCATGTTGATCAATGGCAAGATCACCTTGCTGGTTCCTTAACCCAGAAAAGTTAAGCTCCTTGCCTTCCTTATCATAAAACCTCTGACTTACCACATCTATCTTCTCGCCGTTTACCTTATACTCTCCATCTACCCTTAAATCTCCCCTTGTCTCGCGGCCTTTATACTGCCCATCAGGCACCACGACCTTGCCATTATCAACGGTTATATCTTTATTAACCCCATCTAATTTCAGATTACCGTATGTAGCTGTTCCTGCGGATTCATATTTATAGCTTAAACCTTTTGCTAAACTAACAACATTAAAACTAAGTTCTCCCTGATTATCTAAGCCCATAAGCACCGGCATAAGCGCTTCTTTAGCAGTAAGCATGCCTTCTGCGTTGGGGAAGACCTTATCTTTGTTATCTAAGTTGTAACCTAACACATAGGAAGAAGACTCTCCGCTTGTTCCGCTAGCTCTGTCTGGCCTAGCAAATGAAACGCCCTCGATTAAATAATGGAACATATCCTTCGCAGGCCTGCCGTCTTTATCCATAATGATATTACCCTTGGCATCTTGCATAGACATTCTGGTATCCTGCGCAACTACAGCCCTGTCTTTGCCATCCTGGCTAACATTAAAAGCTAAGCTATCTTTAAAATAAGTTCTATTAGAAGGAACAGCCCAGCCAGCCTCACCCTTAGATTGATCAGTTAATTGTTCATAGCGCCATAAGCTCTTAGCTTTAGTTTCAATACCATCGACCTTAGCGTTAAAATAACCTGTATCACCTAATGCTGTCTGGCGGATTAAACGGCCTGCGTCATTATTAAGCATAAGTCCGCCATTTACTAATGAGTAAGTAATAGTATTTTCTTTCTGATCTGCGCCTGCGCCAATAAAAACTGTCTGGCTGGTAATTGGCTTGCCTTTATCATCAAGGGTAACAAGCCTGCTTATGGGTAAAGCAAACGGCCCAACCGGCTGACCTTTATCATCTACATTAAACCCGGCTACTCTTAATTGATCTTTCCCCGCGACAAAATCTGCTTCGAATTTAACGCCATTTCTAGATAAAGTATACTTACCCGTAGTAGCATCTTTGCTAACATCAAATTCTCCCATGCCCGGTAATGTTATTTTCTTGCTATCTAATTGTTCAGCGGTAATATTGGCGTATTCCGCAACCTTTACATTGCCATAAGTTAATTTACCTGCTTCTAATACTAAGCCGGCATTAAATTTATTTGAGGCAGGATCATATTGTTCAGAGATAAGCGTCTTGGCTAATGTGAATGTAGGCTTATCATCATAAGTCGCCTTTGTTACATCTATAGAGAGATTATCTTTTAAAATAATCGGCTTAGCGCTATCTTGAGCTGGTAATGGATTGCCCTTATCATCTGATCGCACCACGACTAGTTTCCCATCTTTCATCTGCTGAACCTGATAACCGGTCGGGGTATTAATCTTAAATGAATCAAATACGCTCACCGGAAGAGGCTTTCCATCCTGTTCGCCAAGTACCTGGCCAAAGCGAAATACTTTCTCTCCGGACTTATCCATATACCAGCCTTGTGCCTGGGCTAATTCCGAGAATTGTGCATTAATTAAATCCTTTCCTTTAAATGCATTGACAACCTCACCCATGCTACCCATATTTTTATTTTCATCTTGAGCTGTTCTTCTAATAAAATTGGGTTCGCCATTGGCATCCATGCCCGGACCCAGGAACCGCTTAACATCCAGCTTGTAATCATTTCTCCCGGAAATACTCCCCTCTTCAGACCCTGCAAAATAATATGATTGGTTATATTCGAACTTCCTGCGGTCGAACGAACTTGGCAAGTTTTGATCTAGCGTATAATAATCATAAGAAATTATATCTTTTACTGCATTCCTGGGAATCAAAACATATTCTCCGCTTATATTAATACCATTAACATCTGCCATTTGGCCATTCTTGCTGGTTGCTTTAGGTAAAACGTTTCCGTACCAATCTGCGCCGGCAGCTCTAGACAAATCATTGTAAACAGATCCCTGGATAAATCCTCTTATCTTGCCATCTACAACTCCGCCTTCAACTGGCGTAGCCATGGTAAAGAGCGCTTTAGCAAAAGTAACTTGGTCGCCGACTATGCCTGAAACACGCGCGACGCTTGTGTTATTAGTTACTTGGCCATTACTATCTGTCTTTGGCGTCGGGATGCGTTGATGATCAACGCTGAAGTTTTCACCTTTCACCCAGAGCTTGGGCTGACCGTGATCTAACGTACCTCCCCAAACTGTAAACTTAAAGCCGTCCGGCCGAGTAAATTCACCTTCAGCAAAATAATTCCTTAACCTGGTTGCTGCTATATTTGCTTGGTCTTGTTTATTTGCCTTCAAATATGCATTAAGTTGATCGACATTTTTAAATAATTGATGAACCGTCTGCTCTTCTACATTAAAATTTGTATATCTATCCTTGTGCCCATCAACAAAGCTATCTATTCGGCTTTTGTTATGCGCAACCGCCACAGCATTCTCATTTGCGGCAAATGTTAAAGGATTAGTGGGATCAAATATTCTAAGTGGAGCTGCGTTATTACCCTTTTTACCAATACCATAGGTATCGGTTATTTGAATAGGCTCAAGAAACTTTATAGACTCGCGAGTCTCAATTTTTTCCGGTTTTCCCTCTACTGACTCTCTTACTGATACTGATTGACTTTCTGCTACAGGAATAGCCCTTGCCCAATCCTGCCATACTGCGTCTTGAGAAAATGTGGGAGAAAAATCCAGCTTATCAACAGGACCTTGTTGTGGCGTAATAAACATACCTATTCTGCCTTCTGCAATATCAATACCCGAACCAAAATCAATATTAGAAATCCATTTAAGATTTATACCCTGACCTAAATTAGGGATGCTTTTACCTTTACCGTCGGAAGGGGCATTTAAAAGATGCGAATGCAAAAACATTATGACCGGCTCATTTTCGACTTTACCGTTGCGCAAAATTTCTATTGTTTCGGGAGTAATGATCCTTATCCCGCCTGACATGGGATCAATGGAAAATCCCGGTTTAGTTAAATCCAGGCTTACATTAAAATGATCATTTTTATAATGTTCGTTTGCAAATTTATCTATAACTGCGAGATTTAAGTTAGGCAATGTTTTACTAAGGGTAGTCTTTATTAAATCGGGCGTAAAGCCTGTAGTTGTCTGATCAATTCTTCCTCCCAATCTTTCAAACTGTTGGAGACCCTGGCCGATGTAATCGTGCTCTCTAAGAACAGTGACATTCTTATATTCAGTTCTAAGCTCTCTGCCTGCTCGATCAGCAAAAACATCTATTGCATTCCTGCCTTGATATCCATCAATAACTATTTGCGGTAATGTAACTGCTCCGTTGATATAGTTCTGAGCTTTTCCTGGACCAATAATACTACCATTATCTATTCTTGCCCCATGAAGATTTACAGCATAATGCTCATTAGCAAGAGGTATAACATTATGGTATTGCTTAAAAGCATCAAAATTAAAACCCTCCTGGTTAATAGTATTGCTTGTAAATCTATTATCTTGGGTTGACCAGATAAAACCATTTGTGATTGCATGATTTATTGTCTCGCCTTTTAAATTAACTGTCTGAAGATTCCATATCCCAGGACCATCAACCCTATTTGACTTAAGATCTACCATATTGGTTTCAATATTATTCTCGCGAACCCTAGTAGCGCTCATGGTGCTTAATAAATCTGCGCCGGTAATGCTATAAGGAGCAGCTTGAGCAGCAACAGAAGCGTTATTCGAGTTAACAAAGGTCGTGCGTGTTGAATCTATTATCTCAGGCTTAGAGAAGGTATTGAACTCGCCCTGCTGAATAAACCGTCCTGCTTCTCGTTCTGTTCTTACAAATTCACTAGGATTCCACTGATATGGTACATTTGTAACGCGATTAAATGCAAAAACATTATCAGTCGTATTAGCCGGCTTTAAGAATAAACCTCCATCAGGTGCATTGTAAAAAGGCAGATGGGCAATAGTCTCGCCTTTAGGAATCCCTATATTGGGAGCTAAAGGTGTGGAGCTAAGATGTCTGTTGTCGCCTTCGCCTATATTGGTAAACCGGGTATACATACCGGTTGCATTAAATTGCCAATCGCCTGGCTTTTGCGACTCAACAGTCCTGCCAAAAGTAAGCTGACCATTATCTGCTGGCTGAACTTGCCAAGTCTTTGACCAATTAGTCTCTAAAGAAGTTGCCTTTGTTTCCGTGCCCAAAGCACCAAAATTATTCCATCCCTGACTTGGCTTGCCGTCTTTGATAGAATGTGTGAATGTTTGATTGGCTTCAGTGACAAAAGCTAACTGTGAGTACGCAGTAGAAGATGGTACCCATTTGTTATCGTTACCCCTTAATGGCCCCATTCCTAGAGCAGAAGCATAGAGATCTTGACCCGAGGCATTGAACAACGAACGAGGGATATCATATTTCAAAACAGTATTATCATTAAAGCTGGCAGCAGCTAAACCATTTCTACTATAGATTGCTCCCGCCATTCCGCTTGAATTGTTGTATTCCGCGACATTAATTGGCTCATTTCGCGCATCAAGCCTCTGGCTGAAGTTTATGATTTCAGGAGAGCTTGGGTTTATTGAAACAGCCCTAAGCGTATCTGAATTATAATTATAAACCCGCAGGTTCTGTAAACTAATAACTCTTTGATCTCCTCCTGGAGTTTGATATAAATAATGGACTGGATCATTTACCTGTACGGACCTTGCGTTAGAGTCACCATTTACAGAAAATACCCCGGGCATACCATTAGGTCCAACCCTAAAACCAATTTTATCTCCGGCAGCAGCCTGATAATCAGGAGGAGTAATAAGGGTTACTTCCCGACCTATCGGAGTCCCTTTTTGAAGTTTGTTAACTGACATTTCTCTTAACGCCTGAGTATTGGCTATTATGGGATCGAGGCTAGGATTGTACCCACTTAGTATAGTTTTAAATGTTTGCGCATCTTCCGATGACAAAATCATCTTAAGATTTCCTAAATGCACAACATTGTCTACTTCTCCTCGCGTTACTTCTAAAACACTTGCGTTAAACCTTGGGTTACAACCACCTCTGCAATCTGGTTTATCACTACTACTTGCAGCCACTGCCCATTGTGTTCCTTTCGCAACATCCTGAATTGTTTGAGTTGCCTCATCTTTCCATTTTCTAGCAATCATATCTCTAACCATACTTGATGCTGGCGCACCTGTATCAGTCATTGCATGTATATCCTCGGTATATGCATATTGCCCTGCATTAGCAATAATCTGCTCAATCCCCGGCAATGCCTGCTCTGCCTCAGAAATTGCTGCATTACCATAAGAGGTCGTTAAAGAAACACTGGGATCTGCGGGGGCAAAAGTAGTTACCAATGCATAATTACTATATGCAGGATCTAATGCTAATGCAGTAGCATTATTATCAAAAATCTGGCTGGTTAGCAGCATAAGTATCGCCAACTCTAACATTAACATCTTTAATTCCAATTGAACCATCGTTTTGTGTTGTAAATTGAGCTATGGGTAATGTCGTATTAGAGCCTATTCCAAAATCAGTGGGAGCCTGATAGCCTGTATCTAATTTAAACTCGGGGTTAAAAGGCGCGTCAGAAACAGATCTAAAATCATAAGACCCGGCCATCGTTAGCGAACCGGGATGAAACGGCTCACCGCTTCCCTGATATTGGCTTGTAGAAACTGCCGGCGCCATAAATGGAGCAGCAGCATCTAACACTGGTTAGCAGCATAAGTATCGCCAACTCTAACATTAACATCTTTAATTCCAATTGAACCATCGTTTTGTGTTGTAAATTGAGCTATGGGTAATGTCGTATTAGAGCCTATTCCAAAATCAGTGGGAGCCTGATAGCCTGTTCCTGTACTTAAAGAAAAAGGCGCAATAGCACCACTCTGCATATAAGCCGGCGTCGCATTTTGATAGCCTGTATCTAATCTAAACACGGGGTTAAAAGGAGCTGCCTGGTATGACGACTGCCCTGCATTGTTCTGGGACGGTTGCGGTGCTACATAAGGCGGGGGAGCCGCAACTACAGGAGCTGAAGGTGTTTCTTGAACATAGCTTTCGTCTCCTGGGGTTTCAGCACCCATAACCGCTTTTGCTTCTTTAACGCTAAGTTCAGTAACGCCATTTGTCAACTTAGTTACTAAAGCATAGCCGGAAAATTTCTCTAAGAATTTACCAAGCGCCAAGAATTCTTCTTTATGCAGATCGCTAAAATAAACCTTATCTTCTTTGATGCTGGTAACTAAAACATAGTGATTGCCGTTTACATGCGCCAGGAATGGTCCAAGATTATCCGCTAATTCCTGATTCAAATTCGCAATCTTAACCGGATAAGTCTTTAAGCCGAAAAATTCGGAAGCCTTGGAAAGAGCAAATAATGAGTTCTTGATAACTTCGGGATTACCTTCCGGTTTAACCAGATCATTTAAGATATCTACGGTCAAAGCCATAATTGCGATATCCTGTTCAGATACCTGGATACCCTTGTAAGTTAAGAAATCAAAAATAGCCTTGGATCCGCAAGGTTTACCCTGTAGCCAGTTATAAAGTTCATCCACCCTCTGATTGGACATTTTCAGGGGCTTATCCAGCTCTATGGTCAAATTATCTGAAATTTTAATGGAAGTTACGGGCTTATTCGCTATATCTTTGAGGATGTTTCTTACGGCTTGAGGAATTTCAAGGTTTTGTAGGTTCTTAATCCCGCTTAGGGGGAGCGTGCTGCCTAACGGCATGCCTATAACAGGTTTATTCCAGATTACCCGCCAGTCATATTCAACTGCCTGGGCAACCTGTTCAGGGAGAAAGACAGCTATGACAATAAAAGCCACCACACGCAACCAAGTCTTGAAATTAGACCTGAATTTCGGCTTGGGCTCTTCTTCTAAAACTATCCGGTCATCTGTCTGTTCAAGTGGCTTATTCATTTTAATTTATATTCCTATATGCAAACACGGTAAAGCATAACTTCCCCCTTACCCCCACCTCAACTCTAAAATGTGTGTGAGAATCTCTCATTTTTTTATAAAGTTGTTTGCAAAACTCTTTACTAAGCCGCTAAAAATAAAGAACCGAGTTGTCAATTACCGTCGGGTAATTCGGCAGCTCGGCTATCCTAAGTCTATACTTACGACTTATAATTTACGACTTATAACTTTTTTTAGGACCCGCGGCTTTGCGCCCCCAAATTACTTTGGGTTTGCCTTTTCGTTACGTGCTTCAATTACAACCAAAGTATAACATCTAGATCGTCGCTGTCAAGTTAAAAAATAACTATTTTTGGTACCGCTTTCTCCCCCAAAAATGACGTTAATTATTGCAACAAAACGACTTTAATTCCAGCTAAAAAAGGGGTCAGAATTATTTATTCAGCAAACAAGAGGGCAGAATAAATAACTCTGACCCCTTTTTTAGAGCTTCTTCTATTAGAATGGACATTTATAAGCTGAAATATTGTCAGAATGGACATTATTCTGGAATGTGGATTGAAACTAAAACTAATTATGGACTAGGATTTGGAGGTGTTGAAGATGGTGCGGTTGCTGGTTGAAGCGTTTCTAGTCCTGTTCCGGAAAAGTTGTTTAAAATATTAACGTTCTCAGTCCTAATCACTTGCATAACAGCACCTTGACCAGGCTGCAATAATGATGTGGGACTGCCAGGAGATACTGGTGCTGGGGGGCTGCCAGGCTGCAGTTGTGGTTGAGCTTTCAGTCGATTATCTTGCTCTAATTTAACCTTTTGCCATTCATCCAAAGTCATAATTTTCTCCTGAATAACTTGACCAGTTTTTGGGTCTGTGGTTATAACTTTTGTGTATTTTTCATCAAATTTAATAGCACCTTCCACAGTTGTTATATCGCCATAACCCGGTACCTTTGTGGCCATCTCTTGCCTGGATTTAATATAGTTAGCCCGATCGGTCTCAAACTGCTCTTTAGTAATTACTTTTCCATTTGTAAGATGAACATATCCTCCAAGGATATGTTGGACTTCTTTAATAGTTGTTGGCTTTGATAATCCTGCTTGCGCAGCCATATACTCAGCCTCCCTAAAAGCTTCATTCAGTTTTGCCTGCTGTCCTGCCTGAATAGCTCTGAATTCCGACAAGGGTATAATCTTTCCACCTTTAAGTTCCACGGTTAAGCCGCTGTCGGGGACATTAACATTAGTCGGCTCTGCTTCTTTTTCACCCTCCCTATACCTTGGGAACATACCCGCTATACCCTCGGCCATACCGCTTAAAGCGTTCTCTAACCCCTTCTTGGCCTTGGAATCTAATGTCTCCTTCCCTCCGCCGCTGAACATAACTTTTAACCTGCCGGATACGCCCAACTCTACACAATTCTTGCTTAACTGTACCGGCGTAAATAAGCGGGCTCCTGATGCTTCCATGGATTTATTAACACTATTGAGGTTACCGAGGAAACTTTCCAACCCTATAATTTCACTGCGCAGTTTATTAATCATAGCCGCGGAGCCATGGCTTGACTCTAAATTCGCAAGCTCCTTCTTTTTTTCCGCTATCTGATTATTTACTACCCGCATGCCGTCCTGCACCTGTTTTTTAGTGACCTGGCCGTTGTCTTCTTTCATTATCTTCTGGATCCTATCTTTTTCCTCCTGGCTGACTTCTTTATCTGATGAGCTTTTGTCTCCGGATTGTTTCTCGCGAGGCCAGAAAGATGACATAGCCCTGCCCACAAGCGCCGAGACTATTTGGGCCAAGTAAGGATCCCAGCCGCATTTTTTAATTAATATCTGGGTAATCACGGTAGTTACCATGGTTTCTGCGACTGTCTCTACTGCGCTATTCAATAAAGAGCTTCCGCTCTGGCCGTTGGCAGCGCCTGCCACTGTACTTGCGGCAATCGAAGCAACCATGCTCACCAACTGCGAGCGGGTTATATTTATATGCGTGCCGCCGATATTAATTGAAAATACCGCGCGGTTGTAGTTACTGTAATCGTTGTAATAATACATGAGGTCTACGAGGCCTACCGCTATCTGCACTGCGATTCCTGTTACGCTGAAATTTGCCGAAGCCATGGCGCCGTTAACAGCGCCTAGAAGCATAGCGGTAAATGTTGAAGACTTTCCGGTATTGCCTTCGCGGGCATAAGCAGGAGGAATATAAGCAAAAATGAGGGCGACAACCAATACTAGCGCAATGGCACTTTTGGCCTTGCGTTTCCAGCTTTTTTTAATTGGAATCGCGCTTTTGTTTTCCATTTCTTTTACCAATCCTTTTTTAATCTTTTTAGAAACCGCCAAAAAAATAAGACCGAGAATATAACCCGATCCTTATTAATACTCAACTATCTTTTAATACTTAACTACGGATCCGTGGCTATATCCTTTGCTACACTGCAAATATAACATAATAATTAGCAATATCAAGACTTTTAAGTATGCAGATTGAAAGCTTTTTCTTTTCCCCCCGAAATAAAGGGGTCAGAATTATTTATTAGAAAAGAGAACTGGAGTCAGAATTATTTTCTAAGTGCACGGAATTAAATAATTCTGACCCCATTTCATTACTACATAATCCTCACAGAATGGACATTAATCGCTACTAGAACGTCCACTCTGGACATTAAGTTGCTCTTTAAATGGCCTTCCTTGGGGACGAAAGAGTATCTTCCTTCCTAGAATCCCTTCTATCTGTTCTTTAAATTTAGTATCCCCTGTTAACCCTCCTTTATGAAGCATTTCTTTTATTAATAAATGAGCTGGTTCAGGAATAGTGTAGTCCCGAAAAAATTCTTTATAGCGATTTTGTCGCTCAAACGAATCATTTCCTAAGTCAAAGTACCATTTGCTTAGATCCAAAACCTTGCTTTTCTCACCAAGCGCCCTAGCCCGATAGCTTGACCATTTGTATAAAGCGAGCGACTTAACCAAGCCTGCCCTTATAGGATTCAATTCAATATAGCGCAAGCAGGTCAAGAAATATGCCTCTCTATCCACCAGGCTGCATTTAAAACGACCCTCCCAAAGCGTGCCTGTCCGGCTATGAATCTTATTTATATAATGGACATATTTAGCTCCCAAGAATTTCATCAACAAGCTTATATTATTCTTTTCTTCAGGCTCTATCAAAAGATGAAAATGATTTGGCATCAAGCAATAGCCGTAGATTAAACACGGATGCTTGACTTTAGCCTCTTGCAGCATATTCAAAAATAAAGAATAATCCTTCTCGGAGAAGAATATGGGTATCTTATTGTTCCCACGCTGGTAAACGTGAGTTGGTATGCCTGGAATAAATAATCGCTTTCTTCTAGCCATAAAAAATCCTCGCTCGCTTCTACCTTAATAGACGCAGGCAAGGATTAAATCTAACTAGAAAAAAATAATTCTGACCCCTTTATTTAAAGGATGCGGAAGGAGGAGAGAATTCTCCTATAGACGGGTTCTATCTGGGGAGCTCGGCGGAGATTAGTAACGCAGGTCAACACATAAACGCGCTTTCCGCTAATCCAAACCGTGCTTATTGCCCTTATTAAAATATCCTCTCCGACTAAAGCGGTAAAGGCAAGCCACTGGTAACGCACAAATCCGGTCATCCCCTGGCCTTCTTTAACATCATCCAGCTTCTTAAAGACCTGCTCGAATTCCGCGCGGTTAATATCATAATAAGTTGTTAAGGGAATCTCGGCGGGCAGCTCTTCTGCAACCACCCGGATATTAGTTGCAAAATTATCGGTTATACCCTGCTTGGGAGCGTATGCCACAAACGCAGCATTTGCCTCGGTATCCTCTTCGTCAATCTCCCAGCTACGCGGTATATAAAGAGAAAACCTTGCATCCCTATTAGTATACTTGCGCCATCCGAGAAGCTGGCATCCTAAAAGGCTGGTTGCTAAACAAAGCAAAATTAGTAGAACGCTAAATTTTCGCATAGATATATTATAGTATCTATTTGGAGTTTGTAAATAAAAATAAAGGGGTCAGAATTATTTATTCTTCCCTCTTGATTGCTGAATAAATAATTCTGACCCCTTTATTCTAGAAGGTGGTGGGGAGCATATCGCCTTGGGTGAATTTAATGATAATCGGCCCTGCAACAATAATCATAATCGCCGGTAGAATGCAGAAAACTAGAGGAAAAAGTATTTTTAGCGACGCCTTAATTGCGAAACGCTCGCCATTCTGGTAGCGGCGGTCGCGCGTATCATCAGAAAGATTCTTAAAGGCCTCTTCAACCGGAGTACCCATGCGTTCAGCCTGGACAATTACGCGGGAAAAACTAGAAATATCAGCAAGCTGCAGCTTCTTGGCCATATAGCGCAGGGCCTCGGCGCGGGGTTTTCCCACCTGCACCTCGCTTAAAACTATGGCTAGCTGCTCAATAAACGGATTATACATACTTTTATCGATAACCCACTTAATCGCTGAAATCAGGTCTGCTCCGGCGTTAATACACATATGCAGAAGATCCACAGTTTCCGGGAAACACCTGACGATCTCTTCTTTCTTTCTTTTAACTTTACGCCAAATCAAGAAATCAGGGAGAAAAAAACCTACAAAGGGCGATATGGCAGTATATATTGGGGATATACGCAGCAAGAAAACATACCCCAGGCAACCAAATACAATAAAAAGAATAATCTTTATCCCAACTAACACAAAAATATTCAGGTCTATCCTTAAAATCTCAGTCTGATATTTAAGCTTATTGAGATAAGTCAATCTTTTATAGACGGGATTAATAATAAAACCCAGCGGCTTAAATGCCCTGCTTAGCGCCTCACTTTCGATCTTAAAACTAAAAGGCTTTTTCTTACCCGTAGCGCCTTCTTCCCTAAGGCGCAGGTAGGTCTTCGACGCGCTAAATAACCCTAAGCTAATTAGGAAAAACGCAGCTACGACTAAAATAAAGAATATTATAAGCGGACCGATTTCCATCTTAAGCCCTCATTGTACTGATCTTTTTAATAAGAATCATACCGACTATCTGTAAACATACTACTAAAGCTAACAGTTTACGGCCTAACTCCGTCTGAATCATCACGTCAAAATGCCCCGGGTTCTGCTTATATACAAAATAGGCAAAACCTATAGGCAGGATCATCATAATTATCCCCTGCATCCTTCCTTGAAGAGTTAAGGTAGCGATCTTCTCTTTTAATTTTAAGTTATCGCGGATAGTATCAGTTAAACGGCTTAAAACCAAAGGAAGGTTTCCTCCTGATTCACGGGCAATAAGTATAGAGGTGACTATAAGGTTTACCTCTTCGGTAGGAATTCGTTGACGCAGTTTCTTTAAGGCCACTTCCATACTCACGCCTAATTTATTCTCGCTTAAGATAAGATTAAACTCCTGAGAGGCAGGCGGTGGCATTTCATCGCACAAAACCTCGATCGACTGCAAAAAACTTAACCCCGCTTTTAGCGACGAGGATATAATCATCAGGGTATCGACTAATTGACTGCGGAATTGCTTAAGGCGGTTCCGTTTGGCTATGCCAATGACCACATTGGGCATGATTAGACCAATTACAAAACCGATAAAAATACCGACATAGTGCCTGGCTATGATAAAACCCAGCGCGGATAGGGCAAAAGGGAAGATATAAAAAAGGAGCATCCTCTTCTTTTCCCAGAAGATGAATGACTCCTCGAGCGTTGCGGAGATCTCGGTGGCCCTAGTATCCTGAGCTTTTTTGTATCTACGTAGGATATAGGGGATAACAACTTCTGAAATAAAAAGCACTAACAATACTACGGAAATAAAGACTGTTATATAGATCGTCATGCTTTTTTATCGTGTGTCGGGGATATACTGTTCGCCCTGGCCGAATACGTCAGCGGCCTCCCTGTATTTACCGGATAGACTATTTCTTATATAATACCCCATAATTAACAAAGCTGCAATAACTATTGTGAATAATAAAACATAATCCAAGAGGCTTTGGCCTGCGCGATTCTTACGCATTATTGCTTCCCCATCTTTTGGGTATACATTATATACGCTATGGAACCTGATTGCGGATGCATAAAGTTAGCATAAATCATAACCTTAGCTAAAGCAGTATCTGATTCAAACTCAAGCATATAACTGTTCTTAATTATAGAACCTATGTCAAGCTTGCTGCCCACAAAGAGACTGGGCACAAGGCTTAACCCGTTGTGACTTTCGGAATAATTATCGCAAATCTTGGCAGTGTTCATCTGCGATTTAAGCTTCCAGCCCATAGTAGCCATCTCTTTAACATAGAAATTATACGCCTCATCAACTGTCAACGGTAGGAGATAAGAGACGTTTGCGCCTTTATTATCGGCTGATCCCGAATAACGCACGCTATTATCGGGACGCGGGATATCCTCCAAATCAGAACTTTCCGCGTTATCCTCCTTAGGCAACACCACAGTTGCAAAGGGATCGACTTCCGCCTTGGTCATACCGTTTCTATTTGCGTATTTAATGACGGTTACCTCGCATGTGTCATCCTGCCTTGGGGTCAAATATATCTCTACTGCCATATCGCTTTTCTCATACCTTATGCGCTTAACTGCCGCCACATTAAAACTCAAGCCTTTTCTCTGTTCAAAACCGTTATCTTTAAAGAAGCCCTGATAGAATGTCTCCACCTGTTTGACATTGCTTTTACTGTGGTATGTTGCTCCTGAGGCATTTGAATCTGCCAGGCTTGTGGGAATTTCATTAGATAAAAGCCTTGCTTCGGGCGGAGGAGGTATATCAATTGGGCCCAAGAAATTCATGGGGGTCTTTATTTCCGGGGCAGGCCCGTATTTTGGAAATTTATATTTAGGAATCTTCGATACGTCCGCTTCATTAATAATGGACACAAGCTCATTAATGCTTGCGGGGCGCGTTACGGGGAGCTTATCGGCAAAGAAGATTAAGTCTTTCTGGTCGCCGGTACTTTCCGAAGCAAGATACTCCCTGACTACGATATCCGTGCCCCGGCTCTCCCGGTCATATAAACTTATATCCATTACCAAATCATCCCTGTCAAAACGCAACCTCCTCAATTTATCAAGAAAGAATGCCTTATCCCGACGGAAGGTAAAGCCATTATCCTCCAGGGTTTTCTTAAAACTAAGCTCCAGGACGTTCTGGTCAAGGCTGCTTGAACCACGGAAAGTCTGCCTTGTCTCCGGGAGATAAGCTGTCTTATTGCTTAGATCGAATATTTTATCTAATTCGGGGATCTCATTGCTTGATTGCGCAAACAGGCTTACCGATGTAAAGCAAAAGAATATTATTAAGTATAAAAATATGCTTATCTTAAAATCTGATTTAATTTTCATTTATTATCTTACCGAACCTGCGACGATTTCGGTCTCAAAAAGATGTTCCTCGGTATTAAAATTAAAATTCATCCATCCGCCCAAGGGCTCGATGGTTGAGCCACCCTGCACAAAGGTATGCCCCCAGGATTGCGCGGATACATCGCCGTATTGAAAATTCCACATGCCCAGGTTGGTATTGTTTTTATGCCGGGTTACCTTTACTTTAATCGGGTTATCCGTGGTATACTTATCCATATCCCGTCCGGGGAAGGTGTAACCCACCGGTATAGTTGTGGAGATGACGGCCATGGTAGCTACATCAATAGCTGTCCAGATAGCACAAAGTATCTTCTGCGGCGGAGTTGCGCAAAGCCCTGCTGCCTCATATTTTGCGTATGCTAATACTGTAAGGCCGGTAACTATAGCCGACACATACGGGAATTTCTCAACGCATAAGAGCGCCTTTATAGGATAGCTGCTGGCTCCTTCGACTCGCACCTCTACATAATTTGGGTACGTATTCGTGTCGTTATACGCCCCTCCGTCAACAAAACTATCCACAAAAGTTTCGTCATCATTCTGTTTCCAGCCAAAACCGGAGACACAAACTCCGGGAGAACCGCTGCCCGGCTCAATCTCTCCTATGGGAGAGCCGAATCCAGTAACCGGATGCTGCATAAAACGCGCAAATCCGGTCTCATTCCACTGCTGATTCATATATGTATTAAGATATTCATCGTATCTATATGCCTGGTTTGGATCCTTGCCGATATACGTTTTAAATTTTTTATCCGGGTTATTTCTTTCGTCAACCCCTGAATTATTGAAAGCGGATGCTAATGCCGACTGCTTAGCACTAGCCCAGGTTATTTCACCGTTCCAGTTTGCTTTTATATATGCGAAGATATAAGCTATCACGTAGGTAATATACAACATCAGTGAAGCCGCCAAATCTGTAGGGAACTTGATATAACCCCCGGAGCCTCCGTCATTCGCAGATGAACCTGTGCCCAAAATATCGGTTAAAGAAAACCCGGGTATATGCGGGTCAAATCCGGTTGAAAATATCATGCACATTCTCATTAATCTGATAGAGCAATTGCCCCACAGGTTATCGCTTTCAAGGCCTAACCCCAACAGGAACGCGCTCAAACCGCTTACGCTACTTAATGAAGCAGAATCAGCGGCATTGGAGACATCTGTCTTAAATATGGCCAATTTACCTAAATTGGCGGTAACCATCGCCATAATGACGATGATAACAACAATGGCAATTATAAAAGGAAAAACCTGTCCCTTTTCATAATTCGCCTTATTTCCCGCAAACCAGCTGAACATACCCTCTCCTTTATAAACACCCCTCATTTTCTATTCTGGTTGCCTCGGTCCTTGCATTTGCTGCCTGACTCCTAAGCGTAACTCTGGCATCATTCTGAGAGCCTTCGCAACCATCGTCATCGTCATCGCAATTAAGATTCAAAGTAGCAGCAGTATTTTCATAGTTAGTTGCCTGGTCGCGCAAGGTAGCTGCCGATGCCCTGGCTGTAGCGCACGCCTGGGCCGCAGCATCAATACCATCCTGGCTGCCTCCGCTGGCAGTTGCACCCGGCGGCAACGGAATCTTTTCACCGCTATAGCCGCCCTTAAAAACCCATTTATCGTCTATGGGTATTGTTTTATCACTATAGATTCCTGCAACCGAGCTATGTATTGAATCGTTGGCTGTGCCTGCTGCCTCTCTTGTCCATTGATAGTCAACGTTGCGCTTGGCATAATTGGCATTAAACCAGATCCAGATATGCACAAGCCCCACCAAAAAAGCAATCAATATACCGAATACGACTATGAAATCAAGGAGTGCTTGAGATTTAATATTCTTATGCTTTTCTTTAAACATGTTGCCCCTTGCCTTAATTAACTACCGTGATTAACCGACCAGATTTTGTTGTAATCGTAATTCGTTGTATCCGAATAACCCCTGGTCCCTTTTAAATCATACTGCGGGGTAGGGGTATTATCATCTCCGGGATGCTTATCCACAGTCGTATCAAAACGCAGATGCAGCGTACCTACTGACGTATCTATTACAGAGGCATTTTTATCGTAGGCTATACCTGCATTACTCTCCTTTTTGGTTGTATTTAAATTATATTTTGAGGTCCTGGTTTCATGAACCTTATAAACCTGGACGGGGATATTCATTTCTTCGTCGCTCTCTGCGCCCGTCGGTCCGTATACGTATTTTTGACCGTACGGCAACTTTATAGGAGCCTGTTTATTTATCTGCCAATAAGCGTTTGAGCCGTGGGTAGTATCCCCCTGTTCCCCTCTCTGTCCCTTTGCCCAGGTTACGCTGGCAGAACCTTCAGCAGCAGAAGAACTACCCTGGAAGAAACTGGTATTAACGCTTGCCTGATTAGTGTTACGCCTTAAAGTATATGATACCGAACCATTCTCAGTATATGCCTTTTGCAGCGCCCGGCGGAAGGTCTCCATCTTAACCTGTTGCGTCTTGCCTAAAGACTGGCCGTAATTCATCACATAAGAAAAAGTTACTAAGAGCAATACACCCAGAATAGCCAGCTCCGCCGCTGCCTGGCCCTTATTATTGGTGTAAATCTTCATCTTTGCCCCCTACTGCCAAGACCGGGAAGATGATGTGGTGGTTGCCTGAGCATCAACAACAGCGCGCACCTTCCCCTTATTCTCAAGCAGCTTATTGGATAACTGATGCGTAGTCTGGCTTTGCGCCTGGCCTATCTGCTGATGGTTCCAACCGCCTTCATCCTGGACAGCATTACCCCACATCCCCCACATTATATAGTCGGTAGTATTCAGAGTTTTGGCGGTAAGTGTCCTTTTTACGCTGGCAAAATACATTGCCATGGCTGCGCTAACTACCGCAAAGACTAACGCCCACATCACAAAGCTATAGCCCCTACGCTTAAGCATCTTACCACTCCTTACCGTAGGAATCGACAGTCTCTCTCTTGGTCGAAGTTGCTTCCGCCGGGCTTATGCTCGTCGTCTGTATCCCGTTTTCTGAAATAGATACAGAGGTGCTATCGTTAGTATTAGCAATTACTGACGTAGTATGACCCGGAGAATACTGCTGGCCTACGGTATCCGCCTCTTTCTTAAGCCTGCCCTGATAGCCTCTTTTGAGATAAAACTGCATGATCAGGATAGCACTTAAAATCACAGCGAAAAGAATTGAATATTCTAATAAACTCTGGCTTCTCTTACTAAAATACATAGTATCACCACCCGTTAATCTGGAAGATCAGGATCAGTAAAATTAGTAACCGTGTCCTGCGCATAATCACCTAATCTGGCCTTCTCTTGGCTAGCAGAAGCTGTATTATGCTGCGTAGTCGCAGTTACTACCCCACCCTGCCTGGTATTTAAAGAATATGCTCCTTTAGCAAGCGTGCCTGAGACTACAACGTCTGAAGGAATCTTATCAACGAACTGACCCATCATATCTGTAGTAGTGCCCACCTCAGTAATAATCTTCTGGTCCCCTGCCATCGCCTGCTCTTCCTTAATGGTTGTGCTACTTGCAGAGAATTGTTCGCCCATCTTCTCAGAGGATGACTTAAGTGATCCCTGATATCCTCTTTTGACGAACGCCTGCATAATCAGCAAAACGGCAATAACTACAGCCAATAAAATAGAATACTCCAAAATTGACTGACCTTTTCTCATAAACATCCTTTCACCTCCTAAAGGAATTAATTATTGGCGTCTATTGTCTCGACGCTGACTGCTTCGCTAGTAGTAGTCTGTTTCGTAAACTTCTTCTCTGCGCCGCCCTGCTCAAGAACAGTTACATTCTTATAGGCATCGCCGCCTGCAACTTTAGTCTTGGTAACTTCCTGCGTGTATAGAGGGACTGCATTATCCCCGCCAAACCCCGCTAAGAGGTCCGTTCCTGTCCTGCTATCTGTGCCTGCCTTCATTAAATAATCGCTGGCCTGCTGGTTCTTATTACGTATAGCTCCTTTAAGAGAGACCGATAAGAAACCCGCAGCTACCGCTCCAACTAAAGCAATCAGAATTGCATATTCTGCTGTAGACTGACCCTTTAACTTTAATAACATCTTAGCACCTCCTTTATCCTGTAATTGCGTATTTCGCTATTCTTTCCGTCTACTTTGCGAACACCCCAGCGGTTAAATCTTTCGTAGTATTCGAAATGGCGTCTCCGGATGCTGTATATGCATCCTGTACTTTCTGTTTTATCCCGCCTTCTCCAAGCAACACAAATACTATTACCGCAATAACCGCGCCTAAAACCAAGGTGTACTCAAGTATGCTCTGGCCGCTCTTATATCTAGTTATCATCTTTACTCCTCCTTCTATTATTTATCATTCTTGTAATTCAATTCTTCCTGCACCTGTTTTAAGCGCGCACCCATCGAACGGCTGATATACTTATTGGTGATAGTGATGGCCGCCGCAACAATCATAAAGAGCAGGACGTATTCGATTATATTCTGGGCTTTTTTATTCAACATTTTAGTTCCCCGTAATATGCAACTTGGTTTCGTTAAAATGACTGACAAAACTATTTTTCACCGAGCCATTTAAGAAAGAGTTGGCGACAATCAAAATGGCGACTAGTGATACTGCCACCAAAAGCGCGTATTCTACAAAACTCTGAGCTTGCCTCCTCATAGACAACTCCTTAAATAAAAAACCGCATCGCCACTTACTTGCTTATGTCGGCAATCCGGTTCATTTGCGCCTTTAGACCCAAAGACGAAAATACAGAATCAGCGACGAGCAACTCAACCGTGGCATTCCCGTTGCTACATCCCTTTACACTATAACTCCATTTAAAATATAACATTCTAACTACCTAGCGTCAATACTATTAAGCTCTCCTTGGGAAAGCGCTTTCTACTCCTAGCTTAAGTATAACCTCATACCGCTAGATAAAAATGCTTCTTTCTCATTCATCCTGCGGCAGGCATAACCTAGGTCCTTGCCAAAAGCGTACTCTGGAGGAAGAATAAACTTCGCTAAATAACTTTCACTAGTCTTTGCCAATTGCACATTCAAGCTGTAAAATCTCTCGATTAAAAACTCTGCACCCTTATCCTCCAGGCCAGATACCTGCAGATACCTTCGCACATAAGTATCTAATGCTTTTAAATAAATAAGTAAGAGGTCTTTAATCTTTGGGGCGCGCCCCAAACTCAAGCCCTGATTCTCGGCAAAGGCAAAACGCTGCGAATTCGCAGTGTAAGTAGCTACTTCTATCTTTCGGCTGTAATCCTGAAAAGCCTCGTCCAGATTAGGCCAATGATTAAGATAATCAGTTGCTAATTCTACCGCATCCCTTAAGCCCTTAGGAAAATTACTCAAAACAACCAACTTTGTTTTTTCACTTAGACTTGTTTTAACCGCGCAACCTGTCAAGGAAAACTGCCTACTTAAACCAGGATGCTGCAAATCAATCTCTATATCTGCGATATAGAAATCCCTGTTCTGGGCTTCAAGATGAACTAGTTTAAATTCACCGATATATTTAACCTTGCGGCAAGTCGTAAACTGCCAAGGCCATAACCCAAAAATTAAGAAATGCTTTTTGGTTAAGGATACTGGCAAAGCCTCTAGTTCTTCGGATTTATTGCCATAAAGGACGCACTCTGTAATGGTACTTGTCTTTGCCTCGAGTGCCGAAAGCAAGTTGAAGAACTCCGCAGAAGGGACATCGTAACCAGGAGCGGCAAAAAGAAGCATTGGTTTACCTTGCACAAAATATTTATCGAGATAATTCTTTGTGGCTATCATGGGGGAGGAAAAATCATAAGGGACATGCTCTGAGGACCACGCCGAATATAGCTGCCCATCAAGATACGCGCTTCCTCCGTCGGAGAAAATAATCTTTACGCAGCGGACTTCCTGCAAAACAGAATCAATAACGCGCGAGATATCCAAACTCATTAACTTAATATTCTCTAAACCATTTAGATAATCTAACAGGCTGTTCCGGATAGCTGGATCTAACCTTTCCTGCAACAAGGGTAGGAAGATAAGGTTCTCCACAATCTGGCTAAGATTATTATCTACTTTGCTAAGCTTTTCCTTAATTGCCTTAGCAATAAGCTGGCTCCCCCCCATCACAGAATCAACTGCCTTAAGTAATATTATGCCTGTATTCTCTATTTGAGCAAATCTACTTATATTAAGCAGGGAAGCGGATTTTGCTTCTTGAGCAAGAAGCTCTGCTTCAGCTTTCTTAGCAGCTTCCAAAGCTTTAATTTTCTCTTCTTCTGCAAGGAACCTAAGCGCTTCCTGACGCTTTCTGCCTTCTTCCTCTATGCGCCTAGCGCTTTCTGCCTTTACCGCTGCTTCTTCTTGCGCTTTTCTTAACTCTGCTTCTTTCTTAAGCTTCTCTTCCTCTAATAAGCGTGCTTTTTCTTGAGCTTCCTTAGCTAGCCTTTCTTCTTCTGCAATCGCTCTCAGCGCTTCCTGACGCTTTCTGTCTTCTTCCTCTATGCGCGCTTTTTCCTGAGACTCTCTGGACAATCTTTCTTCCTCAGCTAACTTAGCCCACCTAGTTTCTTCTTCTTTCTTAGCAGCTTCCTCCAATGCTTGCCTTGCTTCTTCTTCCAGGCGCGCCCTTTCTTTACCTTCTTTAACTAATCTTTCTTCTTCATTCTTAAGTAAAAGCTCTCGCTCAGGCTCTCTATCAACTGTTAGCTGTAATTCTTTCTTAGGCGCTTCTTCTAATAATATAGGTAACGTAGGCATAGGAATACGCAGCTTCTTTTTCTTCGGGGTTCTTCCTATGGGAGCGCTTAACCCCGCCTCTTTTATAATCTTATTAATACTGGATTTAGATACCTTGGATTGAAAGTTCTCTAGGATTAAAGTGGTGAGCTTACGACAACTTATGGAAGAGTCGTTTTTCTTATGGAATATGATAAATTCGTTGATTTTGGGCTTGAGTTTGTGAATTACACCCATATTCACCTCAGTTTGGACATTTATATTCAAATATAATATAGTTTATAAATAGGGTTCTGTCAAGCTATTATGGTACTAAGGATAGAAAAAGGGGTCAGAATTATTTATTCTTCCCTCTTGCTTGCTGAATAAATAATTCTGACCCCTTTTTTAGAGCTTCTTCTATTAGAATGGACAATTAAGCAGACTTACTCTATGGTTAATTCATCTCCGGAGGAAGTATCGGTCGCTATAATTCGGCCAGCCGGTAATTCAATTACAAAGTGGCTTCTAAGGCATAGGGGGCTAAGACGCCAAGGCAGGATATTTGAGATTGCTTTAATTACCTTAAATTTATCCCCTACGAATAATACATCAATAGGAAAACGCATAAAAAAGGTATGTATTGAATTGCAGGGTTTTAAAATCAGGGACTGATTAATCTCAAGACTGTTTCTTCCAAGCAGCCCTTTCATTCTTTTAAAAGGGGTATTTGCCAGAAAGACTGTTTCTGCTATAACTACATTTTTGGTCTTATTAATTATCATGGAATTAAAACTTAGGAACGGAATATTTCTTCGGAAAGAGCAGTACCCCTTCTCTTCATCTCATCTACAAAAGAAGGAATATAACCTGTTGCGTGGAAATCGCCGAGAATATTACGCTGGGCGTCTATGCCAGTTTGCCTAAAGGCAAAAATATTCTGGAGCTCAACATGTACTTCATCTTTCATCCCCACAACTTCAGATATCTCAGTTATCTTACGGGTTCCGTCCGGAAGCCTGGCAGTATGCACGATTACATCTATAGCAGAGGCAATCATCTCTCTTATCGCCCTCACCGGTAGCTCAACCCCGGACATAAGAATCATGGAATCAAGCCTAGCTAGTACGTCGCGCGTAGAATTAGCGTGTATTGTGGTCATTGAACCGTCGTGTCCTGTGTTCATCGCCTGCAACATATCCAGCGTTTCAATACCACGGCATTCGCCGATAACAATTCTATCCGGACGCATTCTTAAGGTATTTCTAAAAAGGTCCCTTATGGTAATCTGGCCTTTCCCCTCGATATTAGCAGACCTGGATTCAAGCCTAACCCAATGCTCCTGATGTAATTTTAGTTCTGCGGCGTCTTCAATAGTAATAATACGTTCGTCATTAGGAATAAATGCAGAGAGGACATTTAATATCGTAGTCTTTCCTGAACCGGTACCCCCTGAAATAATAATATTCTTACGCGTTAAAACGCAGGCCTTAATAAACTCCGACATATTAAAACTCAAGGTTTTTAAGCCTATTAACTCATCAACCTTAAACCTCTCTTTTCTAAATTTTCTAATAGTCAGCGTCGGTCCTCCCAAAGAAAGCGGGGGTATTATTGAATTAACGCGCGAGCCGTCAGGAAGACGCGCATCTACCATTGGCACAGACTCGTCAATTCGCCTGCCGATAGGGGCAATAATGCGCTCGATAATAATCTTGACCTGTTCATTCGAAATAAACTTCTTATTCGTAACTTCGATCTTTCCTTTACGTTCACAATAAACTTCGTCTTTATTATTAACCATGATATCCGTAATTTCGGGATCAGCCAAAAGATCCTCGAGCGGGCCTAACCCTAGCGCCTCGTCAATAATCTCCTTAACTAACTTTCTGCGCACCTCAGGCGATGAGATCAACATCCCGGATTCTTCAACCAAAAGATTCCCCACTAACATCTCCGCCTTATTCTTTAGCTCCTTTTTCTTGGCCGGATCACTGAATACCTTTAAATCCAGTTTCTTAATATTTAATTCTTCTATGAGCCGAGTATGTATACGGCGTTTAAGAATAAGTATTTCGTCCGTCTCTTCAGCTATAGAGGTAACCGGAGTATCCACTAATCCGAACTTCATCCAGAAATCACCCGTCTTCTCTATGGCTGTTTCTTTAAGTTTAAGCTGATCAATGTCTTTATGCTCAATAAAAATCTTAGGGTCGCTTGCAAGCCTTTCGCTTAACTTCTTCATCCCCAGCGAAAACTTTAAACGCGGATTATCCAAGACTACCGGGACTCCGCTATTCACCGATAAACCTACAGCCTTACCTTCAGAGGTAAGGCTTGTAATAATCTCAACGGGGAGGGTGCCTTTAATCTCCTCTAAACTTATACTTGAAATAGATTCTGCCCTATTTAAAACAATTTTAACCATGTTTAAGGGGAACTGAAGGAATTGTAAGGTATCTAAGGCCCAACGCGTCTGATAAATGGACAGGATATCAGGAGTAACTACTAAGAGTATAAGATTGCACTGATTCAGCGTCCCAACAAACGATTCGCTGAAGCTCTTGCCGACATCGACGACAATATAATCGTAATCTTTACCTAAGAAATTAAAGACGTCTTTTATTTTATCCGATTCAAAGTTAGAAGATTGCTGCGGTTTTAATATACCGGGAAGAAAATCCAGACCAAAAGAAGCCTTCATCAGGAAATCGTATCTTTTCTGACTGGGGATAGCTCCTTGCGTCGGAGATAATCTTTTAAGATATGCAAAAATGTCCAGCGCAGATTTTTCCGGAACGAGATTAAGCAGACGCGCCATATCGCCGGGTAACTGTAAATCAAAATCCACAAGACATACGCGCTTAAGCTGATCTTTAACTAAAGATACGGCTAGGTTTGTAGAGATTAAAGTCTTACCAACACCGCCTTTTGTACTAAATACTGCGATTATCTTGGCCATATTCTATCTATTCCAACTGATAAACTACAGGTACCTCTATCCAGAGATCCTGCGCTTCTATTGTGGGTGGGAATGGCGGATAAGAAGGAATCCCTCTAGCTGTCCTTATGGCATTATCGTCTAGAATCTTATGCCCAGAAGATTTGATTAATTTGGTCTCAAGTAATTCTCCCTTATAAGAAAGCTTTATTCCTAATTTTACCATACCCTGAAAACTTGAGCTTTTTGCGGCATCAGGATAAGTAATATTTTCTACTATGCGTTTTTGAATCACTTTAGAATATCTTGTAAGCGGATCAAGAGTGGCCTCATCAACTACAGGAGGAGGCGGCAATGGCTTAGCCTCTACTATAGAACTCTCTTTCTTATCTTTGATCTTACCTTGACTAACTATCTTCGGGGTAAGGGTTATAAAAAGCTCGGAGTCATCTCTTGTGTCATAACCTTTTCCCTCTTTGGTTGTTTTTTGTCTAAAGAAAATACCCAAAACCGGGACATCGGCTAACCAGGGGAGCTTACGTAATTCCTCCTCTGTTTTTTGTTTGATTAAACCACCAATGGCCATAGTCTGACCGTCGTCAAGATATAGCTCGGTATTAGCTGTGCGCTTGGTAAAGGGATAAGCCAAGGCATAATTTGTCTGAACTGCCGTACCTACTTCACTTACCTCAACCCCTAAATTAAGATATATGCGCCCGTTTTCTTTAACCGTGGGCCTGATATTTAATTTAATACCATATTCTTTATATTCAACACTACCCGGAGTAGCGGTTGTCCCGGATACGCCTCCGCCAACCACTGATGAGCTAAGTATGGGCACCTCGCCTCCGACCAATAACTTTGCCTCTTTACCACTAAGACAAGACAGTCGCGGACGAGAGAGAACTCGCGCCTTTCCTTCCTGAACCAACGCATCCAATGTTAAATTATAAGTGTTTCGAGTCAAATTACCTAATTCAAATAATTTTATAAAAGAGGAGGTTCCCATTAACCCCGGGGCAGAACCAGCTACCTCGGTTAAACTAATTGAACCGGGCCAAGTAAAGCCTAATTTACTGGTAGCGCCTTTGTTTAATTCTAGAACCTGGACATCAATTTCAACTACTGCCTCATCATCTCTAACAGTAGTAAGATCCACTGTCTTACTTGCTAAAGGACCCATAGCTAGAATCACTCTGTCTTTTAAAGCGGCATTATCAAATCTTCCTAAAATAAAGACCTTACCCTCTGAATCTTCCGCTTTAGTATAGACACCGCTAACATTAAGCGTGGATAAAACATTATCTATTCTGACCTTTAGTTCTTTAGTGTCGTCGCTATACACATTAACTATATAAGACTGCTCGCCAAAACCATCCCATAAAACCAGAGTAGTTGATCCTACCGATTTAGGAGAGATAGTCATAGTCTTCTTGGTTACCTGCACCACATCCGCAATCACAGGATTGCCGATAGCAATACGCGTTGGATTACTTATGGGAACCACGAGATTCGTGCCAATATAGGTACTAAGCTCTCCCTTAGTTACTTGGCTTAAAAGTAAATCTTGTTTAAAAACAAAAAATATGCTGCTTACGGCTAAGAATGCAATAATAAGATTTTTTTTCATTAGTCTCGCTCTCTTTATTGAGATACTGGCATCTTCTCTTTATTTAATCCCCGGTAAACATCTATCGTCTCTACGTACGGATCGTCTGATTTCAATGACGGTATGTGATCCAAAACAGTATCCCAGGTTATGGGCTCTACCTTTTCGATCTGAGTATCTTTTGCTGAACGCAGAGAGACGCGAATCTTACCCTGCTCTTGAAGAAAGGTAAGGATATTTGCATCTGTCGTATCTAAAGCAACAGTAATCTGATTAATCTTCTCCCTTTGCGGTCCTTTTGGCACAACTGCATTCGGATCAGTCTCCTGGCCTACAGCTAAAATTAAAACATTCTGGAAAGCAGGAACGATTGTCTGTTGTATAACTTTTTTTCCATCTACCTCTTTCGGCATAGGTATAATCGTTATTAAATCAATAATGTCTCCGGGTTTAATTAAGCTGGCTACTTCGCTGATGTTGTCTACGGTTACGCTAACCGCCCTTTTGCCGACGGGAGTTACGGATGCCAGATCACGGCGCTTGGATTGCTGACCTGAAGAAGTTAATTTTGTAAGGCTGATCTGCTCACCTCTTGAAATAGGGGCAATAGTAATCATCCCGCTGATACTATCCAAGGAGGTTGCTGTCTGAGGCTGGACATATTCTCTGGGGACTATTGATGTGTCCAACATTGCGCTTTGAATAGGAGTCTCCGCGGGGATATCCCTGTTAGCTACTAAGACCACGGCCTGGTTTGCCCGCAATTTCTCCAATTCCCTTGCTGCTTTTCTTTTGGTATTCTCCTCCATATCCTTCAAATAATTTATAACCATAACCACAGCAACTAAACCTAAAACAACCCCGACGATGAGAAAAATCAGTCTTTGTTTTTGCACTATTTTATCTCCCCTTCTTTTATATCCACTTTATTTGTTTTAGAAAGCTTACTAATCAGGTCGTCGATCTCTTGCTGCTTTTTTAAGAAAACAAGCGTCCTCTTAATATCATCGTACATCTCCGAAAGCGATTTCTGCTTTCCGCCCTTTTTAGCCTCGAGCTTTAAGATGTAATATCCATCCGGCCCCTTAAAAATATTGCTCGTCCTGCCGACTTCCAGCGTATCCGAAAAAGCAACTGCGTCAAACTGGACAAATTTATTACTTTTATTTTTATCGATAAAACCCAGATCGCCTCCGTCCTTACTGCTCGGAGCCCTTGACCTCTCTTTAGCCAGAGTTGCAAAATCAGCCCCTTGAAGAAGCTGGACTAAAACTTCCTTGGCATCTTGCTCCGAACCTACAACTATTTCGCGGATATTTCTTTGTTCCGGTTCTTTTAACTGATCTTTATAGGTATTATAAGCATCTTCGACTTCTTTTGCGCTAACATCTGTTTTGTCTGTTTCATCCTTCATTAATTTAACCACGCAAAGCTCCATCTTTGTCCTATCCAGCACAGCGGCAATCTCCTCGTCATTATCTAAACCGCGATTCAGCGCCTCCTGATATAATAAAGCCCTGCGCACCATTTCATTTTTAACGTATTCAATCCTTTGCTCGCGGGTAGTAATCTTTTTCTCCGGCTTGTCAGCAGGGATCATTTCATTATAACTTAAAATGTCCTGATTAAGATCCTCTTGGGTAATCGGAATGTTACCTGCCTTAGCAATAACTGTGCCTCTGGCTACTATAGAAGTGGATCCCCTAGAAAAAACCGATTTCTTAGATTTTAAGAAATTTAGGCTATCGCAGCCACACAATAAGAAAACAAATGAACCTAATAATATAACAATGCTTAAACTTCTTTTCATTACTCCCCCCTATTCCTTCTTGACTTCGTTGATAATCTTTATCAAGAGGTCGGCGATTTTAGCGATAAGATAGAAAAAGAAGAAAAAGAATATATACGCTGCCAAGGTTACCACGCCCATCCAAGAAGAATAGCCCGGAACTTTCTTAAAAATTATCGCAATCCCGCTAGCTGCCCCTAAAACCAAAAAAATCCAGGCTGCAACCTTAACTACTGCGCTGGATATCTTTAAGAAACCTAGATGTTCTCGCATCAACCCTCCTCGTTATACTATTTTTTATCATAAACTAAAACAAATTGCAAGAGAAATCTTAATTAAGTCGTAACCTACTAAATACGCGCGACTAATGACATAAGTCATTGGCCGAATTAATAGCTAGCATAAGTTTGGTCCCGTTTCGCTTCGCTCACGGCCTGCCTGCCGGTAGGCAGGGATTTCACTAAATACACCTTCGGTGCATATATGTATTCAATAGCCCCAACGAGATTTGAACTCGTGTTTACAGGCTGAGAACCTGACGTCCTAGACCAGGCTAGACGATGGGGCCAATATTAAATTCTAGACTATTGTACTATATATTTTTATTTAGTCAACCCCGCACCTACTTTTTATTCAGGCTTTACAAACATACGGTTTAATAAATTAATTATAAGTAGATACGTGGTCAATAATTTTATATAGAAATTCGTTGACCCTCTATCTTAAAGTGTTTATAATAAACAACATGCGGATAGGAGTTGGCGCAAGCTCGGCGCAAGATTATATCAAGGCAGTAAAAGAGGCGGTTGAAAAAGCCAGGGCAAATATTGCTAACGAAAATATTGACTTTGCTCTCGTATTCAGCACGGAAAAATTCAATCACCCCCTGGTCTTACAAACAATTACCGGCCTCCTCGGGCCCATCCCAGTCTTAGGCGCAAATAGCAGGGCGGTTATATCCACAGTAGCTTCGCTAAAACATGGACTGGTGATTATTCTTTTCTGTCTTTCTAAGAACATGCATTTTAATATCGCCGGAGTTGATAATATTACAACTGATAGCTTGACTGCTGGAGAAATTTTAGGAGAAAAACTATTACGCGGCTTTACAAATGTGCGTAGGATCTTTAGCATAATATTTACTAACGCGGATACGCTAAACAGCCAAAACCTGATACTCGGCCTACAGGAGAGGGTTGGAAAAAGTTTTCCTTTAGCCGGAGGATCAATAATAAACAGAGGTGAACAAAAAAATAACTCGCTATCTTTAAACCAGGTAGCCATGAATGACGGCGCCTGGGGTATAATCTGGGGAGAAAAATTAAATTTTAGTATAGTTACTAAACACGGTTGGCAGCCGATAGGAAAACCCCGGCAGATAACCAAAGCATCCGGGAATACGGTAATTGAAATAGACAACCGGCCGGCTGTTAATTTATACAAAGAATACTTTGCGCAAGATACCGCGGAATTAGAAAACAATCTGGAGCGCCTGCGCACTTTCTATCCTCTGGGGATAAGCACCGGAGAGAAAAAAGAATTTCTCTTAAGAAGCATCCTTTCTATAGGCCCAGATGGCTCTCTGGAGTTCTTAGGAGATGTACCTGAAGGAAGCATGGTCAGGTTAATGATCGGCTCAAAAGAGGCATGTTTAGCTAGTACGCAAGAGGCGGCAGGGGCAACCATTAAAAATATGGGCAGGAATAAAATAAAATTTGCTATGGTTTTAAATTCACTTTCGAGATTTTCCCTCCTGGGAAGAATGGCCAATCAAGAAGTAAAGATTATTAAGAATATTCTAGGAGATGATATCCCCTTTGCCGGGATATACACATCCACCGAACAAGCCCCTTTAAATACTATAAATTATTTAGGGAAAACTTACTTTCATAATAATTCTATAACAATTTTAGCTATCGCGGAATAAAATGCTCAACACACAAACCATCTTGCTTTCGATAGACGTTCTTACAATCGTCTCCTTGGCTATTCTGTTAATCTATAAAATAGGCGACTTGAATAAATCAAAAAATCAAGTACGGCTCTTAAAGCAATCTCTCGACGATATGGATGAACAGGCCCGGCTTATCGTACGCACAGATATGGAACTAAACAAAACCCAGGAAGAGCTGGATAAAAAAGTCCTGGGGCTTTATGCCCTGCAAAGGTTATCCCGCATCATAAGCATGACCCTGGTAGAGGAACAGATCTTTAAAAGGATACAGCCTGAATACATGGAAGACCTCGGCTTTGAAAAAGCTTTTGCATTGCTCTGGGATAATGTGCACAATCAATTTGAGTTAACCTTTTATATCGGATACTCTGAAGATGAGATAAATACTATAAAATTGTTTGTTAACAACAACGCCCAAAAATTCAATAATTTTATTGCAGGCGAAAAAACGCTCTCCTCTATTTCTCCAAGTAATAATTTAATTATTGCGCAACAATCAAAAACCATCTTTAAGGCAACTTCATTTATTATTGCGCCTATATTACCGCAACAGAATAATCACGGTATGCTTTTTGCCGGAACACAAAATACCGAAATGCTGGTCACCGAAGGAGATGAGGAATTAATTAAGATCCTCTCGACGCAACTGGGACAAGCCCTGGAGAATGCGCGCCTATTCGAGAAAACGTGGCTTGCTCAACAAGAGTTAGAAAAAAAAGTAATTCTTAGGACCGCCGAATTAACCGAAGCCCTGGAGAAAGTGCGCAGCATTAGTAAGCGTAAAACTGATTTCGTCTCTAGCGTATCTCATGAATTGCGAACCCCGCTTACCTCTATAAAAGGATACGCCGCGATATTACTTACCGGTAAATTAGGAGAAATACCTAAAGATGTACGCGAACGTCTGGAGAAAATCAACCGCCACAGCGATGAATTAGTGCACATAGTTAACGACCTGCTAGACATAGCCCGCATTGAATCGGGTAGGATGACAATGAAGCTAGAGATTTGCGATTTAAAAGATGCGCTTTCCCAGGTTGAAGATTTATTATCTGGACAATTAAAAGAAAGAGGACTATATTTAAACGTTGCGCTCTCACCCGATGCACATTTAGCGCTAATGGATAAAACCCAGATTGAGCGTGTATTTATTAATTTGATCGGCAATGCAATGAAATTTACGCCGCATAGTGGCTCGATTGCTATCAGTAGCCATAAAAAAGATACGCTAATCCAAGTTGATATAAAAGATACCGGTTGCGGAATTCCGGAAGATATGTACGATTCAATATTTGAAGAATTCTTTCGCGTAGATAATGCAATAAACCAAGAGGTAAAGGGTACCGGCCTTGGTCTTTCATTGGTCAAACATATTATTGAAGCGCATAATGGCAAAATCTGGGTCAAGAGCAAAGTCGGTTCAGGGACTACATTCAGTTTTACTTTGCCCCTAGCAGAATAAAAACTTATGGCAGTAAAAATACTTATTGTTGATGATGACCCGGATATCCGAGACGTGCTCAAACTTACCCTTTCAGAAGAGAATTATGAGTTGCTTGAAGCCTGCGACGGAGAAGAGGCCTTAAAAATTATTCATGAAATTCAGCCTGATTTAATATTGTTAGACTACAAAATCCCAAAGGTCGATGGCCGTGAAGTCTGCCGTAGGATAAAAAAAGACCTGCTGCTTCGTCACCTGCCTATAATTATGGTCACTGGTAAAGGCGACATCAGCGATAAAGTAGACGGGATAGACGCGGGTGCAGATGATTATGTGGTAAAACCATTTGAGCCAAAAGAACTGTTGGCCCGTATTCGCATGATTCTAAGACATACCGAACGTGATCTTGAGGCAAACCCGCTTACCCGGCTGCCGGGAAACGTCTCAATTTTAAAAGAGCTCTCCAAGCGCATCGATAGTAAATCTCAATTTGCTATCTGCTATCTTGATCTTGATAAATTCAAGGCTTATAATGACATCTACGGTTTTGAACACGGAGATGAGGTAATCAGAGAGACTGCCCGATTATTAATCCGCGCGACTAAAGAGTGCGGCAACCATGATGACTTCGTCGGCCATATTGGAGGAGACGATTTTGTAATTGTTACTACCCCTGAAAAATCAGATCTGCTCTGCCAAAAATTAATCCTCTACTTTGAAAATCTGGTCCCTTCTTTTTATAATGAAAAGGACAGGAAAAAAGGATATATCGTAGCTAAGGACCGCAAGGGTACGGAACAAAAAATCCCGCTTCTTTCTATATCAATTGGCATAGTAACAAATGAATTCCGGAAGATAACTCACGTAGCTCAGGTCGGGGAAATCGGGGCAGAATTAAAGGCTTACGCTAAAAGCCTCGAGAAAAGCAACTACGTAAAAGATAAACGCATCGCAGAAAGATAAATAGAATAAAGGGGTCAGAATTATTTTTTCTATGGTTTAGGACAGGAAAAAATAATTCTGACCCCTTTATTTGGTGCGCGAGGGGGGAGTTGAACCCCCAAGCCTTTCGGCACAAGCCCCTCATGCTTGCGTGTCTGCCATTCCACCACCCGCGCGCAAGTTTAGAGCTAAATTATACAACACTAGTATTAAATATCAAGCATATTGTAGGAAAACACCAACTATTCTTACCTGCCCGATACTAAATCATCTCCGGAAACAACTTCCAGATAGTCTTTATCAAGAACAGTTCTAAATTAACAGCCACTAACTCGGATGAGGTTATAAAGGTATGGCTTAACGCTCTTTTACGATCGCCTCGACAACCTTAAGAGGATTCTTTGCTTCTAAGATCGGGCGGCCGATGACCAAGAAATTGCTTCCTGCTTTAATCGCCTCTCCTACTGTTGCAGTCCTCTTCTGATCATTTCTAAAGACACCTTGAGGCCTAATGCCAGGGGTTACGATTACAAATTTTCTTTTAATTTTGTTTCTTAAAGACTTAGCTTCTCTTGCCGAACATACCACACCATCTAAACCAAGTTCGATCCCTATTTTAGCCAGAGTAAAGACATCGCTGGATTTTGCTTCTTTACTAGTTAAAACTGTAACGCCGATTAATAAAGGCTTCTTTGTTTTGAGTTTTTTGGATTCATCTTTTGCTGCTGCTATTGCTGCCTTAATCATCTCTTCATCACCAAGGATATGCAGGGTGAGCATCTTTACTTTATGACGCACTGCCGCACGCACAGCTTGAGCAACAGTATTTGGGATATCAAAGTATTTTAAATCCAAGAAAACTTCAGCACCCTTATTATTAATCATCTCAAGTATCTTGGGGCCTAAAGCAGTAAAAAGATGCGCCCCTACCTTAAAAATCTTTATCTTCGGATAAAGCTTATCTACAAAAGCGCGCGCCTGACTTAAATTGTCTACATCTAAAGCAAGAATTATCTCCGGCTTCATACTTTTAGGCTCCCGACAAGCTCTTTAATGTTACTAATTTTATTTCTCTCAAGATATTCTTTTAAACCTGATATGATTTCTTCACTAACCTTTGGATTAATAAAATTCGCTGTGCCGATAGCTACTGCACTTGCTCCAGCAATAATAAACTCCAAAGCGCTTGCAGCATCCATTATACCACCCATCCCGATA
>JAPLLW010000016.1:104357-151870 GCA_026387355.1 Candidatus Omnitrophota bacterium | reverse complement strand
GTGCCTCTTGGAAAGAAACCGTGAGAACTGGGTTTTTGCTCCTTACAAGGCATATGAATTTATCCGCGATAACGAAAAGTACCGCGAAGAATTGATCGCAAAGATCAAGGAAAAAGACGCTAAGAGTAAGAAGGCTTCGGCGCCTGCTGCGGGTGTCGGTAAAGTGGTAGCGAGTACAGCCGTATTAGCTCTCTCTTTACCTTTTATGGCCTGTATGCCGGCTACTGCTGCTGCAGTCACAACCTCAATGGTATTAGTCTTAGCTTTTGTCACAGTGGCAGCGGTTATTGCAGTTGGCGCAATTTTGGCTAAATGGAATAAAGCATTACATCGAGAACCAAAGAGTAAAGTTAATGCCGAGTTCGTTTCAATTACCCAGAAGCCCTTATATAGAATAGTTAGCCGGAAACAGCTTAAACCGGGCTACAGAAGCGTTAATTCACCGGGGGCAGATGTATTTAGCGGCTACGCGATGACATTAACGAGCTATTATTCTCCTAGAGGTAATGAAGTCTCCGCAAGTGAAGCGTTTGAAACGATCGAAGAACTCATTAAGGATTATTCAGGAAGCCATTCAGAAAGTGTGGCAATAGAACAGGTATCGTCTAGGTTAAGTTATGATGAGGGTGGTGGTTCCGATCATTATAGTGATTCTATTCCTGTTGCTAAACAAGCGGCCGAAGCAATTGAGGAAATGGCCGGAACAAATCCAGAATTGCAATATCAAGCTGGTCTTGCGGGAATTAAAAGTTGTTGGACAGAGATTGAAATATGGGGCATTGGCATGCTTGCTAAATCAGGCCGCAAAGAAGCGATCGCACCGTTAAAACAAATTCAAGAAGAGCACTCTTCTGGCCGAGACATATATGGTTTATATAAAGCAGCGAACGATGCATTAATAAAAATAGAAGGAAGATCAAGCAATAGCGGAGCGGTAGTTACTACTGCTTTGGCTGTTTTCTTCGCATTATCCAACATCGCCTGGGCGCCGGTTGCGGCTACTGCAACTACAGTGTCTCCTGTGGTAGCTTTAGTCTCGGTTCTCGCTATAGCAGTAGTAGTTATTTTGGTATTGGCTATCCGTAATAAATTATTAGCTGCTCAAAGGTCTCTATATACAATAAACAGAGAGAAGCGGCTTAGGGACGGGTACAGGGAAGTTCCCGGATTAACAGGCGCAGATGTTTGCGGTGGAGTTGGTTATATGGTGTCGTTTACTCCAGACACATACTATTCTCCTGACGGCAGAGAAGTTACCGCCAGCGAATCTTTTGTAATAATCGAAAGCCTTGTTAAAATAGAACCTTCCAGGTTTTATTCAGATGATGATTATAGGAGAGCTATTAAGGAAGTATCACCTAGGTTAGATTATTATGAAGGGGGCGGTTCAGATCATTATAGCGAATATATCGCAGTCGCCGAAGATGCTGCTAAAGCAATCGAGGAGATGGCAGGGAATAATCCCGGATTGCAATATCAAGCCGGACTTGCTGGCATTGAAAGTTGTTGGTCAGAAATTAATATTTGGGGTATTAAAATGCTTGCCAAATCAGGTTTTAAAGAAGCGATTGTACCGTTAAGGGGGATGTTAAATAAGCCTGAACGTGTTAAGGTGACAGCGCAAGGTGCATTAATAAGGATTGAAGGAAAATCGAACAATAATACTGCTGTGATTTCCACTCTCTTAGTTGCCTTCTTCGCATTATCCAACATTGCCTGGACGCCAGTGGCAGGTGCAACATCTTCTCCTGTGGTTGTGTTGGCCATACTTGTTGCTGTGGGAATCTCAATATTCGGTTGGTATATACTTAAAGGAAAAAAGCAGAAAAATAATGTTCAGGATGAAATTAGCGCAGAAAAGATTATGCAACTTTCAGGAAAGCAGCGTAAGATTGGTTTTATTACTCCGGGATTACTTGGACAGATTAAAACCTATTGGGCAGGCAGGCACAAGGTAAATCAGGTTGCCTACCGTGACCCGAAGAATTACGGAAAGGGTGTTAAGTTTGTCGAGCCAGAAAGCAAGCAAGATGCAGTTAATAAATTCGGAAAAACAGAAGGTTCTATTATTTGGCGCAGGCATCTTGATCGTCAGGATATGGGTAGGAAAATTAAGCTTGTTGACGGAAGACAAAAGTGTAATCTCTGCCCGCAATTTATGCCGGCAATTGAAGAAGCTCTTGAATGGCGCAATTGGCTTGTAGTTATGCAGCCCTTCCCCATAACTGATAACCATCATTTTGTCCTTATCAATAAAGAGCACCGTCCGCAAATTGGAATTGATGAGTCGGAAATCGGAGATTTTATAGATTTTACCGCATTAGTTAAAGGAGCGCGCCTGATTGCTAACGGAATAGGCGCAAGCATCTATTATCATATGCACGGTCAGGGTTTATTTGAGAAAGCGGCGATCGAAGATGAGAAAATTTCCGTATTGGCGCAGAGTGGTGCGGTTACCATAGGAGAACTTCCAAATTGGCCTTGCATTAGTTTTGTTTTTGAGGCCAAAGTTGAGGATAAAGAAGCGCTAAAGAAAGAAGTCGTTTCTTTTGTGCGCTTAATGAATGGAATCGACCTCTTAAAAGATGAGAAGCCGGAGTTTAAGGTTGGGAAGAGCGGCGTTGATCTGTTCTTTGCCAATGACGGCACATCTACTATTCGTGTTTACGTCATCCCGCGCTCGCACTGGTATCCGTTGACTACATGGAAAGACATCCCCTGTGGTGTTCCGGATGTAACCGGGTTAATAACTATTATTTCGGATGAAGATGCGGCAGAAATTCGAAATGTTTCAGCACAGGAAGCAGCAAGAAAAGCTGATCAGATGGTTGCAGAAATCGGCCATACCGATAAAGTTTTATTGAAACCTGCATATGATTATCTTGATTCGCGGAAAGGCGCTCTTGTTGCCGGACGCTTACGCGTTACCGATGTTTCAAGTCTAGAGCATGCCTATACTAGTATCTGGGATACGACTACTGCGATGGTTGCGAGCGGAAAAGTACCGGGAAAAGTTACTCGGCAGGGTCCGGAATACGGAGTCGCAAGTATTATCCCTCTTTCTGAATTCCCCGGTGAATTAGTAGCTTGCCTGAGTAAAATAATGGAGGAATTAAAACGGGATTTTCCCGAACTGACCATAACTCCGGTTGAACTTTTGCATAGCACGTTATTCGATATTGTCCCGAGCAGTTCGGATGAGTCGGCCGCAAATCTTAATCTGGAGCATGTGCGTAAATTTACAGATACGGTGTCTAGCTCGGTAAAAGCCGGCCAGATCAAATACAGCATCAGAGGTTTAAGCCTCGGCCCTGACGGCGGAATATTCGCGCAGGGGCACGTTGCAGATGAAAAAGTCTTTGGCTTGAGAGACAGTCTTGATAAAACTTTTCCGGATAGCCGGCGCGAGACTCCGTTTCTACACATTACCCTTGCCAGGATAACCACTCCTATTTCTCCCGAACGCTTCAAGGCCTTATATGACAGGATAGCTCAAAGTAGAAATACAGAGTTAGGCGCGATCGCAATAACAAGGTTTGCCTTACTGCAGCGTTATGACAACTTTGGCTTTAAGCGCAGCAACGAAGTTGCCATAGATCTACCCAAGGAAACAATCTACAATTATTGCGAGTTAAAAGAGGGGAAAGTAATAATTAGAACCGGGGCATTAGATTTATCCAAAGTTAAGGGAGTTGTGGTTAAAGTTTTATTAAGTGGTGTTTGTAGGGCGGATATTAAAGAAGCAAGCGGATCAAGAACCGTCTTAGAAGACAGGGGCCCGCTCTTCGGCCATGAATTAGTAGGCGAGGTTGTAGCCGTTGGTGAAGATTCGCAATTTAAAATAGGGGATAGAGTTGTATTTAACCCGAATATAACCAAGAATAGGACCACTGGATTTGCTGAGTACTTTGTCGTTGAAGAAAAAACAGGGGAAGCACTTATCAGGATACCCAGAGATCTCCCGTTGGAAGTAGCTGTTTTTGCTGAGCCGTTCTCCTGCGTCCTGCATAGCGTTAAAGGGCTATTGGATGTTTTACAATTGCAGGATTTCCAGAATAAGAAGATCGCTATCGTAGGTGCAGGCAATGCCGGGTTATTCTATGCGTGGTTGATAAAATATTTTAAGGGAGATCCAGTTTTATTTAATATAGCTGATGGCAGGTTAGAATTTATAAAAGAAAGAGAGTTATTTGATGCTAACAAATGCCTACTTCTTGATGAGGCGAAAAGATTCAACAGCGAGTTCGATATAGTTATTCTGACTCCTACCATAGTTACTCAAGATATTATTAATACCGGTATTGGAATGGTTAAATCTGGCGGAGACATTCATCTTTACGGAGGGACTAAAGAAAACGACAAATTTAAGGAAATAGAAATAGATAAGATAAGAAAAGAGAAGCTAGGCATAGGCACAGCATCCATATCCGGTAAAACAATTAATTTCACTGGGGTCTATGGGACATATGCTATTGATTTTGAAGAAACCCTTACCTTATTCCAGTCTAACGAATGCGCCCGTTTAATACCCAAAATAATATCAAAGGTGATTTCTTTGAAGGATCTGCCGTTTATCGTTGATGATATGGTAACGGGAACGAAAGATTACCCTGGGAAAGTGGCTGTTAACTGTGAGGAAAAGGTTCCAGGTAGTCGTATCTTACCTCTCGAGCCTTTAGCTAAAGGATTTAGCATTAAATTCGGAACTTCAGGTTGGCGCGGTCAATTAGGAGAAGATTTCGTTTCTCCTAATGTCAGACGTACAGTTCAGGGCGTTGCCGATTATTATCATTATGAAAAAGCAGAACAGGCAAAGAGCGGAAAGACCGATGAGAGAGATACTATATTAATCGGGTTTGATCCCAGAAGAGGGAATCCTGGTTTTGCAGTAGAAGCAGCGAGTATACTTGCAGCTAATAATATAAAGGTAGAGATTGTTTTAGAAGAGCCTACTCCTACGCCGGTATTAGCGTATCGCGCAAATAACTCTAAGCATATTTTTGGCGTAATTAATCTAAGCGCCAGTCATAACCCTGCGATAGATGATGGATTAAAGTTCTCGCCTTACCACGGCGGAGCTGCTAAGAAAGCAATCACCGATAAAGTCCAGGAATTTGCGAATAAAGCCCAATATTATATGACAGCAAATTATGATGAAGCTAAAGCAAATGAATATATTACGGAAATTAGCCTTAAGCAGGCTATACAGGAATATGTACATGAATACATTATTAAGACTTTGAAAGCAATCGGAGCTTGGAATGATATCTGTAATTATGTGCGCGCCCATCCTGATTTTAGTCTTTTCTTAGATCCGATGCAGGGGACTGCGGTTAAATATATGGAAGCCATCTTTGATGAATTAGCAAAAGATTGCGGCAGGGTTTTCTTTATCGTTCTTCATAAAAATAACAGGGATCCCGAATTTAAAGAGGTTAATGGTGCGCCTAATCCGACTTTAATAAATAGCGCAAGAGAGCTAATTGATTTAATAAAGGCTGACCCGAACAGATTCGGGTTAGGTACTGACGGAGACGCAGACCGTTTTGGAACAGTTGATTTTGGCGGTGATTTAATTACCGCTAACGACTTGATCCCGCTGTTAGCTTATTTCTTAAACAAGGCGCTCGGTTTCAAGGGTGCGGTAGGTAAAACCGTAGCTACTAGTAATTTAGTCAATGTCGTAGCAAGTCACCTTGGCCTCGAAATTATTGAAGTTCCGGTAGGGTTCAAATGGTTTGCCGAACTTGCAGTAGATGCAGGAAAAGAATTTTTGGTTGCCGGAGAAGAGAGCGCTCATGTGGCTATCGGGCCTTTTATGAAATCCTGGGATGATGGTATTGCTATTAGCCTTGCTGCCTTGTGGATTGTCAGCCGTACCGGAAAGTCTTTAGGTGCTTACAAGAAGCAGATTGAAGAAGAAGTCGGTAAGGCATTTGTGATTACTACCACGACTGTTAGGGGGAAAGAGAGTATTAAAGCAGGTGTTGCAGAATTGGTTAGCGAAACAAATGAAGCTTTAGCAAGAGGTGTAGCTAAAACTGAAGCCCCGGTTGCCAATAGAGTTAAAGCTATTTGGAATATCCCGGTTGTTGATTTGATTACCATAGATGGGGTAAAGATTGTCTTTGCGACAGGAGATTGGATTATGCTTAGGCCATCAGGAACTGAGCCGGCAGTAAAACTTTATGTGGAAGTTACGAATAAAGAAAGAATGGATGGATTAGCGGGCGTAGGTAAGTTTCTGCTTGATGAATATGGTAAGATCGCCGCAGCAAAATCCCAGCCTGCTAATTATCCTCTGCGCGTTCCTGCTAATTCCCGTCAGGAGATTGAAGAGAAGTATGGTACTAGCAGGGTCTTAACCGATATAACCGTAAGCAACTTTAGCCTTAATCAGCTCGGCGCATTCTTTGAGAATCACCAAGAGATTTTAGGTGAGAGATTAGCGCAGCTAGAGAATTTGTTTGGCCGCGGCCCTCCTGAGCTATCCAACTGGAGATTAGTTATTACTACTGATTTAAATCTTACCAATGCTATGGTCGCTGCCTGCAGCATCGATGCTAGGACTGTATTTATCCATCCTTACTTCTTCGAACTTCCAGAAACAAAACAATTAGAGATACTTTACCATGAACTCATATCACATATTCTTAAAGGCGTGCGTGACGATATAGATGCAATGAAAGATACGGAAGAATTATTCCCCAATAAAGAGCAGAACAACAATAAGCCATTACCGCGTATTGAAGTAGTGCGTAAGTTTAATCCTGTAGAAGTAAAGTTAGTTGTTTTTGATTGGGATGATACTACCATGCAGGCTCTTTTGTGGAGAGATACAGCAAAAGGTATTGCTAGAAATATTCTTGGTAGAGATGTGGATGATTTAGAACTTCCTGCAGATGGCGGCGTGCCCGGAACAATACGTTGGGCAATAGCAAAAGCTCAGGCAGAAGGCAAGGCCGGTTTAAAGAGCGAATATGATTACGCGATACAATATGTTAAAGACTTAACACCGCTTGTAAAGGACGAGGCCAGGGTTGTAGGAGGGGTTAAAGAATTAATCGCCTTATTTAGAAAGCAGCTCGGAGTAAGCGTGATTGCTATTTCGCGGGCATATATCCAGGAAAAACTTATGCAGGCCGAAGTCTTAGGCCTTAGCGATGCATTTGATAGTATTATTTGTTTAATTCCCGGAGATACAAAAGATATTGATATCGCAAAGCTTAAGACTAAAGAGATGGGTAATCTTAAGAAGAGGTTAGCTCTTCGTGACGGCCAGATAATTAAACTTGGAGATAGGGTTGCTGATATGCAGGCAGCTAATAATGTTGGCGCGCTTGCAATAGGTATTGCTAAGGATGCAGGTACAAGACAGCGCCTGATTGATGCCGGAGCGCATGTAATTATCAACGGAAACTTCGAAGGCATTCAAGATGAGATAATAAAATTGTTTAGTTTTGGTGGCAGCCTTACCGAAGAGACAAAGAGATGCGTTGCCGGGCTAGAAGATATGCCGCGCATTGAAACAGTTCGTCCGTTTGCTCAAGTTCAAAGAAAGCTAATTGTTTTTGATTGGGATGGAACTACAGTAGAGGACCTCTCAGCTAAGCAGATTGTAAAGAAAATTATTACAGATATTCTTGGATACGCAGCAAATGAAAAAGATATTCCTATCCCGGCGGGCTTACCAGGCGTATTGCGTTGGGCAATGGCCAAGGCCCAGGCTGAAGGTAGAACCGGTTTAAGAAGTGAACAGGAGTATGTGGATGAGTATATTAAAGAATTCAAGATTTTAGTTGAAACTCAGGGCAAACTTATCCCCGGAGTCAAGGAGCTTATAGCTTTGTTTAAAAGACAGTCCGAAGTTAAGGTAATTGCTCTTTCTCGGGCCTATATTCAGAAAATCCGACTTATGGCAGAGGCATTTGGATTAACCGATTTATTTGATGATTTGATTTGCGTTCATCCCGAAGGTAAAGAAGCAGATACTCGCATCGAGCCATTTAAGACCAAGGTAATGAGTAGTATGAAGGCAGAGCTCGGGCTTGTTGATGGCCAAATAGTTAAGTTTGGAGACCGAGTTAGCGATATGCAGGCAGCGGTTAATGTGGGAGCGGTTGCTATAGGTATTGCTAAGGATGCTTTATCCAGGCAGCGCCTGATTGATGCCGGAGCTAACATTATAATTAATGGTAATTTTGAAAACGCGCAGGATGAGATCTTGCGGTTATTAGGTTTTGTAATGCCAGAAAATAACGAAACTATCGAGGTTACTTTTGATAAGGCAGATATTGGCAGGAGCACATTTGAGTTAGAACTGTCTGCTCAATTAAGCTCCGCAGAGCGCATAGAAGAGATTGCTGTGCAGATTTATGATCTCTTAGTAAATAATTTTGCCCAGCGCATAATAATCTCCGGTTGCAACGCTTTTTATTTTGAAGAAGTTGTAAAGGCTTTTGTTAGAATTGATAATCAGGGAATGATAGGTGAGAGGGTGGTTCTACTCTTTGGTAAGTGCTTAGAGTTTGAGAGAGCTGAGAGTTCAGTTGCCTATTTAGATGTTCCGGAGAGGCTACGTTGGGATTTAAAAGAACTGCCTAATCTTCCGCAGGAAGCTTTATTTATTGGTATGAATATAGGAAGTACTTATACCCGTTGCGTAATAGTGAAGGGTAGCGAGACTGTGGCTAAGGCAAGCAAGATACTTTGGAATCCTGAGCGCGGCAATAAGGACTGGGCGCGTCCTACTACTTATGTGCAATTCGTAGAAGGTATTGAACAGTTTGTGCGCTCAACCGCTGCAGATGCAGGTATTGATTTAAAGCAGATTCAGGGCATTGGTATTGGTACAGTTGGCATGATGAAGGATGGCCGTATTTTAACCCGGGCAAACGTAACCAGGTCGTTGTCTAATGAAGATTTTGCTAAGGTAACTAACCTTAAAGATGATTTATCCTCTAGGCTCGGCGGCATTGCTGTTTCTGTGGAGATGGATGGTAAGGTGGCAGCGCTCGGAGAAAGATTTGCAACCGGACTTACCAATGCTTTAGTTGTTAAGCTGGGCACGGCAATGGCAGGCAAGATGATTGATGCCAACGGTAATATTACTGATAATTTCGAAGAGATAAGGCAGATTATAATTAATCGTTCACCTAAGGCGCATGTTAATCCGCACACCGGAGTAAGAGGGACCTTACGCAGCTATGGTACAGCAGAGGCACTCGAAGTTATTGCCGAGGAAATTTTAGGAAGAAAGTTAAGCTATCACGAGATAATGGATTTGTTAAAATCTTCTACTCCCGAAGATGCAAAGAAAATCATTACTCTAAGCGGTCAGTATCTTGCGCGCGGGTTTGTTAAGCTTGCGCGTATCTTCGGTAATGAACAAGTGATTATTTCAGGTAAGAATCTTGAAGGCAAGGCAGGCAAGATTATTATACAGGCTATTGAGCAGACGCTGCTAGAGGAATTTGCAGGCATAAACTTAAAAATAAGCTTGAGCGATACTGATATAGATTATGCGGTTGCCCTAGGCGGTGCATATATGGCGGCATTCGAATATCTACAGAGTAGAAAATACGCCTTCTTAGGTAAACTTTATGCCCTTAATGAAGATGATATAAAAGAGGCCCAGGCTATTGAAGAAGAGTTAGGAGTAGAAGTCTTACCGAGGCCAGGCATATATAAGTTATTAATGCATAGATTTACCGGTTGTCAATTTGATATTAACAAGGTTATATTCCTGCAAAATCAGTTGATTAAAGAAAATTACTTTGCTCATTTAAGAGATAATTTAACAAGCATAGGCAGGCAGGCGCTATGGCAGACTGCTAGAGAGATTGGTTCTAGCGACTTATTAAGAGTTATCAAAGCAATAAGAGAGAAAAACTTAAGGCTTGCCTTAGCGCAGATAAAACAAAGCATTAATTTAGATTTGGATAAGCTCTACTGGGGGAAAGACCATGCTTTGGTATATAGATACGCCGAAGCCTTAAGGGATTTATTTGCCGCAGTGGAGCGCAATGAAGGATGGTATTTTGCCAACGGAAGAATAAATAAGCCAAAATTAAATACGGAAATATACTGCATGATCTTACCTCTACCGCAGCTAGCTCCTTTTTATAACTCACTCAGGATTCTCTGGGATAAGTTATTTGGGGTTTCCCGTTATATCCGCAGGGTAGAAGAATTAGAAGTGGCATTAGGACTTCGTGTAAAGAATGATGCTTATAAATTGCATTTCTTTAGGCGCAATGAATACTCTAACGGTAAATTTAGTATTCATCCTTATGCTGATTTTGTTATGCCGCAGAGAAAAGCGGTATCATTAAAAACCGGAATTCATCAATTACGCGATAAGATCTTGGCAAAATTAAAGGTTCAGCCGAGTACACCGGTAATTGTAAGGATTGATGGCAGGCCGGGTAATCGTAAGTCCCATTCCATCACTCTGCTTAAGGAAGGCTTATCCGGATCTGTTGCGAAGTCAGAGATTGCGCTTATTGAGGTGAATAATTATAAGCGGCCGGACCTCTGGTATTATGACAGCCAGGCTTTTTACCGGGATTACGAGGCGTTGATATCTTCTGGAAAATACAAAGTTATCCTAGTTGAAGGCACGGTGATTGAGTTGTACGTCCCAGAGGCCCTGCCTAAAGGAGATTTCACCGTATATATCGAGTCTATTGAAAGACGCAGAATGGAGTATCTCTTAAATGGAGACGATAAAGAGAGGTTGGAGTACTTCTTACAGTATCATCCTTACCACAATATCATCATGCGTTATCGCACTGATACTATTCGTAAAGCCGCAGACTTCGTTATTGATACTTATCTTATTCCCGAGGAGAATATTACCAATGTCAGCACTGAAGGCAATGATTCCCTGGAATCATTAACTGCCAAACTTGCCTGCGGAATATATTTCTCTTCAGTTGACGAAAAGATTCTAACGGGCCAGCAAGTTATCTTCCAGGCATTAAATTGGATGCAAGCAAGGGGTCTTATCAAAAATCAGGATAACCTTAAACTGAATATCTTTACTCCTAAAAACTTTATAGCAGGTTATGATGATCGCGGCATAGGTTTATCAGAGCGTATTTTTAGCGATGTTACTCTTTCGGATAAAGAAAGACAGAGCGTTGTTCTTTTTAACCTCTTCCTATTATTAAAAAGGAATGAGATCTTAATCAATGGTTTAAATGGCGAACCAATCAAGCGCGGAATGTGTCAGGAGATTGCGTCACTTCATCATTTGTTTACGGATTTATTACCGTTGCTTTTAGAATATAATACTTCAGGGGCTACCCTGGATGCATTTGTATCCGGAGTTAAAAAATTAGGGGCTTCAGTTGAGCAGGTAGAGGCATTTTTGAGACTTGTTGATGAATCCAAGACAAATACTTCAGAAGCTAATAAACTTAAATTAATATTTGCTTATCTTGCACGATATCATCAGAACTTTAATAAGAGCCTTTATTTAGTTAACTTAAAGAGTGTAAATGTAGCTGATTTAGTCCACAAAATAACAAATGCGATTACTCTTAAACCAACTTTACCTGTTTCTCGTCACTATCCTTTCTCGGTCACTACCGATAAATATGATACTTTTGCTCCTGTTAAGTTAAAACTTATTATCAAGGATGCTTGGATTAAGATGAGCATAAACGAGGGGAACTTGTCATCTACACAAGAAGACCGCCTATCAAGCTGGTTTGATATTCTTCGCCCGTATCTTGCGCATGCCCCTCCGGAAAAAGAAGAGCTGATTGTCTATATCACTCCCGAGACAAGCCCAACTGCGCAGGGCAGGATTATCGCCGAGTATATTTATAGCGAATCTGATAAAGCAAATGTAGTGCGCTTGCATCCAGTAATTGTTAATACCAATCTTGAATCAAAACTATGCAGCTACTTCTTTACTTCCTTACTTTTCGATGAAATCCAATCACACCATCTTTTAGGATTAGACCAGAGATCCGGTGATGCTTATACACAGAGATTCTTACTTTCCCAGGCGCATATCTTAAGGGCGATTACGGATAATATGGAAAAATTAGCCGCAGTCGGAATTGTGCCGGATGCGCAGTGGAGAGAAGCATTGCTGGATTTATGCGATAAGGCAAGGTTGCAACCGGAATATAACATTAGAGAATTTTATGGGGCAGTAGATCAAAAGACAGGACTACGTTTTACTTTCGCAACAGTATCAGTTGATCCGGATGATATTAACGCTACCATTGCTGAGAAGGCAAGGGTATTTGTCAAGAATATAGCTAGAGTAATAACTGAAAAGAACCGTAAGCCGCTTTTTGCGATGAGCATCCTTGGTCTTCCGACAAGCCCTGAGGTAGATATTAAGAACCTGCAGGACTTCTTGCGCGCCATGGTTGAATCAACTGATGCCATTGGCATCCCGATTGCAGGAGGCCATACTGTAGATAACCCGAATGTAATTTATACCATGGCCTTGGTGGAGGTGATTCCCGCTTCCGAGGTACCTGTTTTGATTGATGAGCCAAGCGCGTCTTCTAATAATGGAGAGATAACATTTTTAGAAGATAAGCTTATTGCAACACATCGCACTCAAGGGTGCGCAGCTAAATACCCTCCTGATAAATTGGACCAGATTCTTTCTTGCGCTATAAGCAAGCTTCCTTTAAATAATTTTGGCCAGGTGCACGTTAAAGATGACGTTATACTATATCGGCTGGACGAAGAGCGTTCGATTGCCTTTACCGTAGATATTATTAAGCCGATTGTTAACTCAGCAAGGCTCTATAGCCGCATTGCCATTGATCACGCTGCCAGCGACTTATACGCAAAAGGCATTCTCCCTAAGGGGACAGTTGATGTTATGTTTACACCTTCGCTTATTGAAAAGGGCGTAGTCAGCAAAATAGTGAATGCCGGTAAATCCGAGATTGCGCGTATTTCTAGCGAACACCTAGGTATATATTCTGTGCCGAATCAGGATCTTTTTTACGGCGCATTAATGTATGGAATCTGCCATCATGATAAGTATCTTAGTAATTCCACGGTTAATAAAGGCGATTGGATTATTCTTACCAAACCTATTGGTTCAGGGGTTGTATCTAGTTTTGCGGTGCTTAAAGCCCTGGATTTGACTGCTAAAGAAGCAGATGCTTATCGACACATGTTAAGCTGCTTGGTTGAGCCAAGCGACAAAGCCTCCGAGGTGCTAAGAGAAACAGGGGCAAGCGCTAGTACTGATGTTACCGGGTTTAGCCTTATCGGGCATTTGAATGAGATGCTTGAGCCAAGAAAAATGGGAGCGCAATTATGGCTTAATCGGGTTCCGTTATACCCCGGCTCGGAAGAATTTTACTTAATGGCATATCCTTGTAGCGTTAATCGCAATAGGCATTATTTTTCTCATCTTGTTGGGCTTGATGTGTCAGTGGATGACAGCGCGCATGAAGCTCCGGTATCCATACTTTATGATGCGCAGACTTCTGGAGGACTGTTAATTACAGCGCCCGAGGCCTTGGCGCGTAAGATATTAGAGTTATTAGATGCTAAAGATATAGACGCTGCAATTATCGGCCAGATTACAGAACGAGGTGAGCATCCAATCTATGTTCAGGATGAGCCTGGTTTTGATGTGCCCAGGATAGCCCATCGGGCAGAGAAAGTTTTGCAGAGAAATGTTCAAGTCGAGGCTAATTTCTCGCGCATTTCTGATGATATGCTTAAACATGGAGCAGAAATAATTTCTTCCGGCGCGCGCATATTTGATATAGACGGAACTTTATTTGAGTTATCCGATCAGAGGGCAACGCTTGATGATGGAAAATACACAGAATTAAGAGATGATATTTGTTTTAGCCTGATGCGCAAAGAAAGAAATGTATTTCTTACCGCGCAGTCTTTTGGTATGCAACACCCGCGCGTAGTTGCGCCCATTTACAAACGGCTTGTGGAATTGGGTAGGCCTGAAGCAATAAAGAATTGCTTCTTGTATACTTCTTTAGGAGCAATGAAATTTGAGTTTAATGAAAGGGGTCAGGCGAAACTCGACGAAGAACATAATGCCGCGTATTCAATTTCAGCGGATGATCTTGAAATAATAAGAAATGCATTAATCCAGATTGTTAATAATAAATTTAGCAGCGAAGCTTTAAATATAAGTGAAGAGGTAAGAATTCGTCTATTGAATCAATATAGATCGCAGATGGGTAAGGACGGTGCTTTTGCAGCGCGCTATAAGCATATTGGTTTTACTATGCCTTGGATGAGCGGTGAAAAACATAAGCTGTTTGTATTTGGATATGATTTGGATAGTCATGGGCGTCGTTTATTGGAACCTCGCCTAATCGACGACCAGATGGCAAAGGAGAAGCTTAAGCTCACTGCCGAGATAAATGTACCTTGGATGGATTTAAGAGATGGCATAGAATTAACGATTACCCCAATCCCGGAAGGCGTAGGTAGGGCAGAAGTACGTATGGCTATTATTAACAAGATAAAAGCTGCCCTAGGTCCTAATGCAGATAAGTATGATATGATTCCTGGCGGAACAACCAGTATTAATATTAACAGAAAAGGCGTAAATAAAGCTAGCGCAATAGAGAGTTTTATCCAATCGCATAAATTAGACAGGCGCCTAGTTTATCATTTTGGAGATGAATATTTTCCTGGCGGAGGAGATGCTTCTGCTTTAGGGGTAAAAGGGATCAATCATTTAGCAGTATGCGCTTACGGCAGAGAAGTAAATGCATTGCGCATAGGAGATGACTATAGGGCTATCGGAAGATTACTTAGAAAGATCCGTCCGAACACTTATCATTTAAATATTAGTCAGGCGATCCAGCAAAATTGGGCTACATATCAGGATAAGGCTTTTAAGGCAGAAGGCCTGACGTTGCTTGATGCTGAGCAAAACGCAGATCAAGAATTCGAAGTTATGCAGGATCTTCTTGAAAATTTAAGCAGGCTTCATGTATATGTTCCTTTTGCATGGGATTTGGTATTTACAGCAAATCTCGGTTTAACCGCAGGTCAAGTTGCTGCTGTAAATCTAAAGCAGAAGGCTTCCGTTAGTTATCCAGAAAATACCATCTTTATCCATCCTCACTTTATAAATATCGCACGCAGTCTGCAATTAGAGGTTCTTTATCATGAGCTGGTTGCGCACTTGGCATATGGGATAGAAGATGAAGATTTGGCAGGTTCTTATCATGTTGCTGATTTAGGAGGGGTTAAATATAACCTTATACTTCAAAGTGCTCTTAGGCATAAGATTAGTTCCAAGGAGGATTATCCGCGAACAAGTAGCGCTATGTTCATTGATCACGTTAACCGTTATTTCCCGGGCACCCAGAAGATGAAGGCAGCCTATATTGATATGATATTGCATGACAAGGCATTTACCGTTGATTCTTATGCGCAATTTGCCGGCGTTAGCCTTAAAGTCGCAGAGGCGACTTTAGAGTATTTCGCAAGCCTTGACCGCGAAGAAGATATGCATTTGCGTTATGCAGGTATTGATAGGGTAAAAGAGGCAGATCCGGTAATGGATGCAACCGGGAAGAAAGAAATAGGCAGGAACGGCCGCATCACTTATAGGCGTATTTTTATAGATCCTAACATATTCAGGAGTTACGACATAAGAGGGGTAGCTATACCGGAATTGATTTTGCGTGCCGATACCCAGTCTATCTCTCAGAATATAACTGATAAAGTGCAGTATTATATGACTCGAGTAGTAGTTTCTCTTATGGTTGAGGTAGAGAGTAAACAGAGGAAGATATTAAGAGCTAAGGGGGCCAATGAAAGTTATTTTGCGGATGTACATAGGCGCCAGATGGAGATCTCTTCGAGGTTTGGCATAAAGCGCAGTAGTAATTATCTGGCAGTTGTTGCCCGCGATGACCGCTTAGCTTCCGGGCCGATGAATGAATATACTTTGCGTTCTTTAGAAGAATTGAATGTGCAGAGGATGGGGTTAGGATTGCAACCTATAACGCATATTCCTGTATTAAGCGAGGCAGCCATCCGCGCTTTCTTAACAAGCGGCATTGATGTAGTAGATATAGGCCAGACTTCAACCCCTGCCCTCCTGGAAGCCCTTCCTTTACTTAGCGCTAATATAGCGTGTATGAATACCGCATCTCACTCAGAAGTAAGGTGGGCCGGAGACAAGTTTCTTATCGGCCCGGATAAAGATTTACCGCTTGAGCACGCACTGGAGAATGCTTTGCCGTTAAAAGGGACCTTTGTTATCCGTTATGAAGCCAATCAGCGCAAGTTCACTAAACTTAACAATAACCGTTATGGCTCTTTAACCCGCTTACCCGCGGTTAATGGGGCGACTGTTATTGACCAGATGATTAATGATATAAAAACAACTTTATTATGCACCAAGATTGCCGAATGGGAAGAAGAGGTATTTAAGGATAATGTAGACAGGGATTGTATGAGCGCATTGCAGCCTTATCGCGTTTTAGAGGCGCTGGATAAGTTTAAGCCTGTAAAATTGCCTCAACTATACTTAGGGCTTAAGGCTGTAGTTGATTGTGGTAATGGTATGGCCAAGAAATATGTTGAAGGCCAATTAGAGAGGATGGGTATGGATATTACCTATCTAAACGCAGATCCAAACGGAACCTTCCCTGCCCATCTTCCTGATCCGACCTTGGATGAAAACAGATTGCAGCTTAGGGCTAAGATGCAAGAGGTGGATGCGGATATAGGGTTTGGTTATGATACAGATGTTGACCGTATCTTTGTGGTGTTAAGATTGCGCAAGGTGGAATCAGAGGGTTGGCCATTTCACTATGTGGAGTTGGCAGGAGATTTTATTGGCGCAGTTACCTGTAAGGAGATAGCACAGCAATTCCCCGGGGCAGTGATCATAGGGGACGAACGTAATAATTTTTGCGTCAAAGAGATTGTTGAGGGGCTCGGATGTGTTTACCATTTGGGTTTTGCAGGTTATACTAATATTATTCAGAAACTAAAAGATAGAAGCGGTGTTTACGGTTTTGAGAAAACCGGGCATTTCTTCCCGCGTTGGGATTTTAAATTTGACGATTCGGTCTATATCTCAGGGCTATTTGCTTCGGTATTCTGCAAAAACAAAAAATCCGCCGAAAAGACCCTAGAGGGAATTAAATTCTACGCTGAAACTCCCGACCTGCGCGTTCCTTGCACATCCCTTGAAGATATGCGTAAGACATTCCGTGAAATACAGGACGATCTTATGAGCATTGTTGGCGTTCAAGGATTCCGTCCTGTTCCCGGCCTAAAGAATGATTCGGATATGGCCATAGAGAATCCAGAAAGAGGAATGTTTGCAGTGGTACGCGTCTCAGGAACTGAGCCGCAGATGACCTCTGTAGGCCAGGTGCACGAAGAGATAGATATTTACCTTCCTCATCAAGAGCAAGAAGTTAAGAGGAATGATGTTCTTAGGCAGCTGCTTTTGACAGGAGTCTATAGATTAATGATGATGAGCGATAAAGTTAATTTCTTGGGTTTTGATTTTTACTATAGCCAAGTCGCCTAGCGCTGATCCAGAAGATAGGCTCGCCTGCCTTTTTGCGATAGAACACTATTTAGAAGGGCTAAGCCGTATTGGTAAGAGCATTTCTGATAAAGAAAAAGACCGCGATAAGGATCGTGTTTTATTTAACGATGTTTTACAGGCGCTAGCGCCTAAAGTAAGCGATCGTCTTGGTTTTGTTGAAAAGAGAGCCGAGCTTTTATCTAAAATAACTTTAAATCATTACCCTCTACCTGTCCCTGTCCAAGCCCACCAGCAGGCAGTTGCTCAAAACGGCCAGCGCGATATTGCTTCAGCCATAGCAACAATAAAGGATAGCAATTTTATTTTGACTGCAAGCGAAAACGCTTTCAAGGCCGAGTGGTATGAAACATTAAGCAATCGGCTTACGTTTCTTCAGCAGCTTCTGGGCCGTGCGCCTCCTTTAGCAGCTATCAGCTATCAGCTATCAGCTTTCAGCTGGAGACTTATTATTACAACTGATTTAAATCTCACCAATGGCATGGTTGCTGCCTGTAATATTGATGCAAAGACCGTATTTATCCATCCGTACTTCTTCACGCTTTCCGAAGCAAAACAATTAGAGATACTTTATCACGAGCTTATATCCCACATAACTAAAGGCTTGCGCGATGAAGATGAGGCAATGCGTGATACGCTGACCCCAGTAAAGGTTGTTCGCAGCTTAAAGAAGCTTCCCAATAAGGATAAATTAAGTCAATATCGTTATATTGTACAGACTGATATTGCTATACGACCCTTAGATTTAAAGTCGATGGAAAAAGACCTGGATGGATTGAAAGCAGTATTTGAGCAAGCATCTCTTAGCAGTGATGTTAATCGCGAGGAAGTTTATTTAAGATCTACATACCTTGCCGAAGAGCTCTCTACCGGTAAGATAGTGGGAGGGTTCCAGTGGCCGATTGGTTGTAGTTTTGATGATTGGACTGGCTTAGCGGTCTTGCCGGATTATGGGGAGTTAGGGATAGGGGGGATGTTGTTTAATAAGGCCGTATCTTTACATAGGTCTGCCGGGTTAGGAGAAATCAATGTGTTAGCTACCGAAAGCTCATGGACTTGGTGGAGGGATAGAATCGGTTGCCATTTGGCACCTCATCAACCTATAGATGGTGGGAATGTTTTTATGGTTTACAGCATTCCTGCAGGCATTGTCGCGCATAAGCAGAAGGTAGTTGATAATGTCTGGGATTGTATTAAAGGCAACATCACGAACTTTGATGCTGCTGTAGCACAGAAGAAAGAATCTTTTCTTTCTAGATTTTACCATGCTACAGAAAGGACTATGGCTGAAATTAAAGTTAAGGTTGGACAGGGCAAGACCAATCCTTTTGCAAAAATTAATACTATGAAGTTCTCGGAGCAGAAAGACGAACCATATTTAGAAGAGCTTGATAGGGAAATTAACGTAGGTATTCTTTGTTTAACCGGTAATCCTATAAATCAGGGACATACCCTTATTTCTCTTATGAGCATGAATGCCCTTTCATTAGATACTGTTATTATGCACGTTCAGGGCGAAATCGATTATAAGAAGCTTCTGGCATCAGAGCGCGTCTCTGTAAAAGACCGTCATTTTATGGTGTTAGAGGCAATTAAAGGCCTATTCCCCTTAATCCGCTATACGGATCTGGGAAGCGAAGAAAATAATAATTTTGAGGGCGCAGAAGAGATGCATCGTTTCTTAGGACTGAACGCAAAACGCAAAGTTCATATTTTCTATCTTATCGGCGCAGAGAATGAAGCGAGGATGTGGCATTATATCAGGCAGAATTATGAGATGTTTAAGAAGTACAACTTTGGCAAGAACCCCTTACACAAGGTGACTTATGCGGTTATACAAAGAGGGGAGTATGGGGCGCGCGTTACCTTGGAGGAGTTGCAGGATATTTCAAGAAAGGTTAAAGAAGAATTCAAGGCAGATACGCTCTTGGATATAGCATTAATAAAAGATAAAGATATTGACCTAAATGTTTCATCAACCTATTACCGCACTACCCAGGATGGTGCTTTTGTTCCCAAGGTAGTTCATGATTTCTCCAAAGCCAATGGTTATTACGGACATCCACCCATTGACCCGCGCACAGGTAAACCTGTAACCGATAGCCAGGAAAAATACTTTAGAATGAAGATAGAGCCGGTAGCTCGAAAAATCGCTGAGCAGATTGCTAAGGTAAATGGTAAAGCTCCCGGTGGGATGCCTCTGGTCTCTATTGATGGCGGCTCAGGTTCAGGAAAGACGACCATTGCCGAAGAGGTAGCTAAATATTTGAAAGAACATGGTTTTGAGACCTTAATTATTCCTTTGGATATATTTTTACGCGATAGAAGGTGGCGTTTGGCTGTGCAGAAATTAGTTACCGGTAGGACTTTGACGCAAGAGGAGCGAGATATTGTAGGAGACTTAGCGGGCAAGATAGCTGCGAAAGAGATATATCTTGGCGAAGAGGCTTTCTTTAATAATGATGAGATACTTAAGATAATCCAGGGGATTGACGCATTTCGCCGAGGCACTGATAATTCTAAGCTTTTGGTTGTTCCGCAAGCCTATGATCAAAAGACAAAGACAGTCGGACCAAAAGAATTTTCTTTAAAGAAGGGTACAGTAATAATTTTTGAAGGTAAATATGCGAATGAAGAGATATTCCAAAAGTATCTTAATTTACGCTATCGCCTGCATGATGATCCGGATAGAACCGAAGCGCGCTTCCAGATCCGCTCCAGAAGATTAAGTCCTAATGATGCAGATATGCAAATTATCTTCTACGGGATGTCTTTAGTTCCAGCATATGTGGCTTACGATAATAGGACAGAAAAAAATATCCATGGTTTTATTGATTTACGCTCAGAAGAGTGGTTCTTAAAGAGCGCCCCTAGTAAATCTTTATTAAGCCAGAAGGTATTAACAGGAATATTTATTGGTTCCGTTATATTGCTTGGTCTTTCTGTATTTTATTTTGGTATTTTATTAACTCTAAAATTTGTTATGACAGCTATAGCAATATCAGTAGCAGCATTCTTGCTATTCCTTTTTAACCGTTGGTCAAATAAAGTTTCTGATCATTTATGCGAGCTTGTTAGAAATATGCCTACTCGCGAGTTGGACGATTTAAATAAATTACGTCAGGCAGTAAGAGAGATCGAAGAATTAAAAAATAGATTAAATAAAAAGAATCCCTACCCATTACCTTTGAGCGCTGAGATACAACTTAGGTATGCCTCGGGTTTTGACGGAGCTGCTTTAGCTAACTTATTGGATGAGAAAATAGATGAACTTGAGCAAATGTTAGGTAAGCTACCTGAGATTCTTCACCAAAAGAGGCTTATAATCACAAATAGCCTAGATAAAACCGAAGGAAATGTTGCCGCATGTAACATTGATTCAAAAACCGCTTATATCCATCCGCATTTCTTTACCCTGCCCGGATACATGCAGATCAAGATTCTCTATCATGAACTTATCAGCCATATTGCTAAGGGGCTAAGGGATGAAAACGCGGCTTTAGCTGATACAGCTTCTTTCTTTGGTATGTTAGATATGAGTAAGCAAGTAGGCCTACCTTGTTTTGTTGACCAAAAAGATATGGAAGTGCTTTATGCCCCGCAGGCAAGGATTTGGGTTCAGCCATGGAAGAAGACCTTTGGCGCAAATGCTATGTCCGGCAAGCCGCTTTGGATGAGCTTGATGATGGCTCATCAATATACAGATGATGCGGGCAACATTGCCTCCCAGCCAGACCTGAAGCAATACGGTGATCCTGAAGCAGTGCTCTACTGCGGTCAACAAGGGTCTTACTGGGATGATCAAGTCCTATGGGATCTTATCAAGGCGCATAATTTAAGGCCTGATGTTACGGTGCTTCCCGCAGGTACAATCCCGGCTTTTCTTAACGGCCAGCGCTATGAAGAATATGTCCGTACCGAAGGCCATCATCATAAAACCAATCTTCCTGAGGTCTATGAAAATAACTTTGGTAGAAATATCTTCCTACTCTTTAAGGTAAAACATTCACTTCCGGAAGAGGATGCATCTATTAATGAACCGGGCTACGAAGAGGTAGAAGATGTAATGGCTGTTTTTGCCGAGCCCGGGGATCATGTTTTGTTTCCTCCGGGATATCAGCATATCACTATTAATATCGGAGAGACCCCATTTGTAATGACTGACTGGGTTTCAACCAATGCCCAGTCCAGCTTTAAATACATTAAGCGTCATAACGGGGCTCCTTACTGGGTAGTTAAAGGTAAGGCAGGGATGCCGGAATTTATTAGGAATCCAAAATATAAAGGTAATGTGCCTCCTATTAGATTAGTAAGGCCTGTTGCAGAGATTCCTGAATTCGGATTGAATAAGGGTGAGCCGATGTTTAACATTGTCAAGGAAGGCCAGATTGCTAAGCTTGCCTTCCTCAATGATACTAATGCGTCAGGTAGATATAATAATGTATATGCAAGGGCATTTATTCCATTGCTCACCAATTTTGAATTCTATTTTAATTCCGGTAGGGGATCTTTACGCTACTCAACCAATGGCGATAAGGTTATAAAGGAAGAAGGTAGGAAATTTAATGAACAAGAGCAGTTGACTGTGGCAAAGGTAATACTAAGTACGGTGATGGAGACAATTGCCAACGCTATTCAGATAGATTTTAAAGACTTATTGGCAAAAATCGATGAATTTGGTCTTAATAATATTGATAAGCTTGTGCAAGCGATAAGCGCGAGATTGCAACAAAGAGTAGTGTTTAGAAACAAACTTTCAGAGTTAGAGGTGGTTTTCCCGCCGGCTACAATTGCTGCTTTAGAGGGCAGGATAAACTTTAGTGGTAGTAAAACAGCATTAGAAGGAAAGCTTGATAGTTTGGCGGCTGGATTTGAGAATTCTGATTTCAAAGTCTTTGTCGGTCCGGAATACCTAAAAGTCACTTTGTTTGATAAAAAGGACGCAGTAGAAAAGGCGTTGAATGGTCTTAATCAAGGCGTGGTTATTGCATTGGGTGATTCTCCCGTAGACATATCATTTTTAATGTTAAGGCCAGAGGGTTTAGATTTTAGAAGTTATTATTTAGGGAATCCTTCGGATATAATCGGTGCTACCAATATTAAAATCTTGGCACAGAAATATACTCACGGCGCATATTTAATTCTAAAAGAAGCAGTTGAGAAGCTTGAGCGCGGGGAAGAGAAACTGGTGGCGATTGTCGCTGACGTAGATAACACTGTTTCCGAATTGGATAAAAATATCTCTAGCGAAATGGTGGACTTATTTAGAAGGGCGCTAGTTTACGGGGTAAAAGTGTTTTTAATTACCGGTGGGCCAATTAGCAACGGCTATTATGAAAGAATAGTTAGTAAAATAGAAGAGGCGTTTATTCCGCTGATCACTCCTGAAGTTGAGGGTTTTAGGGCAATCAATGGCAAAGATGTTAAGGTTAGAATTGCTACGTTTCAGGAGGGGGTGGATCAGTTAGTAGATTTACCTTATGCGCCGTGGGATAAGGCAGCAGGAGAACAGGTCGCCACTTTTATTAAATACTATTCTAGAATTATCAAAGATGTAAGGCTTTATAAGAATGCGCATGATTTTCTAGTTGTTTTTGTGTTGAATAATCGTGCTGACGAGATACGGGAATTTATCCGCGATCCGGCGAGATTCAATCAGAATATCATTGTTCATTTAAATAGACTGTTGAGGTTTATATATAAGAATATCGATGTTAAGGAAGGGCAGCGTAAATTCTTACTTGATTCTCAGATGGCGCTTTTCTGGGGTATTTTAAAGCAGTTATCCAAAGCAGCTCAGGGTATCTTTAATGAATTTTTTAAGAATACCGTACAAGAATATACAAAAGCAATAGAAGGCATTTCTTCGGATAGGGTGCCTGTTGAATACAGGGGAAGTGTTATTTTTAAAGATTTTATCGGGGATTATGCGCATGTTTACGGGAGCGAGATTGAGCGTATAAAGGAATTCTTATTCGTTAATAAATTGTTAACCGCGCATATTTATGATGTTGGGGCTTGGTCAGGACTTTTTGCTCCTATTGCTGCCTTGCAATTAGATAAGTGGGCAAAACAAAACAACATAGCGCTTAACGCCTTCTTTTATATTGTTGACCCGGATTTAGCGGCTTTTGAGAAGCTAGGGGAGCCTGCTTATAAGCAATGCGTAGTAGATTATCGCGCATTAACGGAAAATAGCAAGGGTCTGAATTTCACATATAAAACGCCCAAGAACGATGTGAACCTGGGTGAAGGATATGCTGAGAAAGTAATCTACGAGCAAGGAGCTATTGTTCTAGCCAATGATTTTTATGAGCATATAAGTAATTTCGGTAGCGAGGTTGTTGTTGGGATGTCCGCCAGCGGAAACATAGGTCTACATCTTATACATGTCCCTTATGAAGAAACTCCGGATGCCGGTTGGGGGCATGTTAATAGTTTTAATTCCAGTTCCTTATTAAAATCATTTGCAGCCTATTTTACTGAACAGGGATACGCGCTCAATGTTGTTAATGATGTAAGTAGTAAGGGCGGATTTCTTATTATTGAAAAAAGGGCTGGGTTCCAGGGCAACTCGTATCCTCTTAGCGTACCAACTGAGTCCCGTCAGGCTGCTGATGAAAAATACGGAGCAAATAAAGTTTTGACCGACAGGGCTGTAAGTAATTTTAGCCTTAATCAACCTGGTTCATTCCTCGAGAATCATCGGGAGGTTTTATGTGAGAGATTAGCGCAGTTAGAAAATTTACTTGGCCGTGCTCCACCTGAATTATCCGCCTGGCGTCTAGTTATTACTACTGACTTAAACTTTACCGAAGGATGTGTTGCCGCTTGCAATATTGATTCTAAAACCGTATTTATCCATCCGTATTTCTTTAGTTTAACTGAAGATAAACAGATAGAGATCCTCTACCATGAGTTAATTAGCCATATTACCAAGGTGATACGTGATGAAGAAAAGGCTAAAGAAGACACCCAACTATTTATCCTCTTTATGCAAGTTAAGCAAAGCTATGAAAAAGGGTGTAGCTTGTTGGGTGATGCGAAGGACGGGGAAGCGCTTAAGTTCTTCCACCAGGCTTTGGCCGAATATCATAACGGGATGGCAAATTTCGGTCATGCCAACGAAAGGTTAGAGAGTTTACGTTTAGAGATTGAATTAAATATACGCGATATACGCGCTAACGATAAAGACAAATACAGGGTGCATCGTTTACTGCAGATAGTGGATCCTCAAACCGGTGAAATAATTAAGGGTGAAAATGTTGATTGGATAAAGGGTCATTCAAATAAGGGCGCTGTTTGGCATGGTAATGCGCAAGTCTTACTTATAAATCCCTCCGGCCAGGTATTGGTGCAAAGCCGCGTAGACAGAGATCTGGAAAGAAGCAGGAAAGATCTTTCCGCAACCGGACATCTTTACAAGGGTGAGTCATTTGAGGCGGCTGCTTTACGTATGATTAAGGATGAGACCGGGATAGCCAATCCTAAGCCAGCTTCATTGTATATGTTGAACGGTTTAATAGGAGAGCGTAAAATCGGCGAAAGAGGTTTTAAGGAAAAACCTTATTACGATGCGTCCGGCGTATTTTATTCGTCATCGCGAGAGGAGAGAAACTTTGAATATTGCCGTTTCTTCATTTATGTTGCGGACTCCGAGGAAGTCAGAGAGGTTGAAAAAGGCAGAAGCTCAACAATTAAGATTCTTGGCTCAAGATTCTATCCGCTTAATGGTTTAATTGAAGGTGTTAAAAGTAATCCGCAGGATTTTGCCAGCACTCCTTTACAATTATTCTCGCATCAGCGTAATATTGAGCTAATCAGATTAAAGATACATCAGGTATTAAAGGATAAACTAACCAAGGTTATTGAGAATAAATTAAGAATTAACCTCTCATGCCTTGGAGATATAAACATATTTGCAAGAGAATTGATAAGGCAGAGGCAGGATTGGCGTATAGAAAAAGAATATCAGTATTCTCTAGAAGTAGTTAAAGCAAAGGACAGCGATCTTTTTGTCCGCCGTCAGGCTCTAGCGTTAAAGGAATGGGATAATTTATATAATAAAGCTTTACCTTTGGCTATCTGGCAGGAGATTTTGAGTCTTGGTTTAGATAAAGATAAGGAATTAGGCCTAAAGGAGATATACCCGCTATGGAAATCTCTCTTGAATCTTATAGAGAAATTTGTTGATAAGACGGAAATGTTGGAAGGAAGAATATTATTGTTTGTTTTCGCCAAAGTAGGAGTAACTTTAGATTTCGATTGCGAAAACGATTGCTACTTCTTCAAAAGGGAAGGAAAAATTCTGGAAGGGTTAATGGTTAATTCTAACGGTAGGCTTGTGATGAGTAACTGGGTTAAGGAAGGCATTGTTTTAGTTCGCAAAGGGGCTATCGCCGCCGATATGGACAAGACTACTGCCTTGCGTGATAAGAATATAGATCCGGTAAACTTAGCGTATATAAGTCAATTTCTTATGCTTGGGCTTAGGTATGCGGTTGTATCGGCAAACGAATACAGTAAACAATACGACCGTTCACTTATCGAGCTTATTCCGGAAGAACTCCTTGAATTCTTCAGTATTTACGCTAATGGAGCGGGGGTTAAGGCGAAATTTAATCCTGGAAAAAGAAATTTTGAGGAAGATATAGCTTACACAAAGGGATTAAGCCAGAAGCATATTCAGTGGGCGGTAGAGGAAGTTCTGGAGAAAGTAAGCGTTATTTGGGAAGAGGTCATACGTACTATAAGACAAAACAGAAGTTTATTGGAAAAAGAGAACCTTACGGAACTTGCCGGAAAAATAAGGGAGGTTTTGAGAGGTCAGCCCATGGCCGAACTCAATAATTATTTCTTCGATAAATTCAAGATTGCGGTAGTTACTGAAATAGATGCTAAAATCGAAGTTATCTTAAGACATCTGTCTATAATCCTGAAGGCAGAAGTAATAGGGAAAGATAAAGATTATCAGGATCTTGTAAGAGAGCAGCTTGATCCGATAATAGGAGAAGAGGATTTGAAGGGTAAAAAGTATAAAAATTGGCCCGGGGTAAGCAGAAGGAGGAACATTGTTGCGGACCGCATAATTCAAGCCACGCTTAAGCCGATTTATCCTACCAAAAAGCAGCTAAAGGGGAGTGAATATTCTGCGCGAGAAATTATCAGCGATATTGTTGAGCGACTGGTTGCTGTGGTCAATGACAAGTTAGTAAGGCAAGATGAACCCGAAGTTAAGTTGGTAGTGATCCCGGGAGGTTCATCGAGCATTGATATTATAAGGTGCGATGCAGATAAGGCTGCCGCAGCAGAGAATTTAATTGAAGATCTGCATCTTGCCGGCACAGACAGGGATTTGCTTCTTGCTATTGACGATGAAATGGAGAGTAAACCCAGAGGCGTAGGTTTCCCATTCCTGACTGTCCCCGGAATAACGGTTTTATCCGGAGAGAATAAGAAAGAGAAGAGGACTTATAATGCGGCTACCCTGGGAGAAATCAAGGCTGATTGGTTCTGGACGCAGGAATGCGGGTTTGGATTAGAGGTGGAAGCAACCAGAAAATTATTCAAGTTACTTGAAGACTTATTTATTGATGAGGTAATAAAGATATTCTCTGGCGATAAAGTAATGCCTGCTGTCCGCAGGTTAAAACTTGTATTACAAGAGAAGCAGCAATCTTCTATTCCGAAGCCCTATCCTTTAGCCGTTCCCCCTGTTTCTATACGGAGCGCAAATGAGAAATACGGTGAGAGTAGGATTATAACCGAAGTAACCGTATCCGGGTTTGACTTGAGCCGGTTTGGTTCTTTCTTTGAAAATCATCAGAAGGTATTGGGTGAGAGATTAGCGCAGTTAGAAAATTTACTTGGCCGCGCTCCTCCTTTATCAGCTATCAGCCATCAGCTATCAGTTATCAGCTGGAGGCTTATTATTACAACTGATTTAAACCTCACCAATAGCATGGTTGCTGCCTGTAACATCGACACAAAGACCGTTTACATCCAGCCGTATTTCTTTGAACTTACCGAAAGCGAACAAATCATAATCCTTTACCATGAATTAGTAAGCCATATTAGCCTAGGGTTAAAAGATGAATTGCCAGCACTAGAAGATACTTTTGCTTTTGCCGCCAGACACAGCTTGTCCTGCTCGCTTATGTGGACTCAGGTTAGGAATAATCAAGGATTATATCTGCAAGCGCCATGGAAAGATCTAATAGAGGGGCATAAGTTTGAAGAGCTGCATGTTGTAACGACCGGTGGCGGTGGCGACATAATCGGGGCGATATTCTTGGCGATGCAGATTAAGTTTGCGCTGGATCGCGTAGGCAAGAATAATATAAAGGTAAAGGTTTTTACCACTAACCTGAAGAGAGGAGAAGAGAATCCTTTTGGCGGGCCTACATCTGCAGCTAACATCGGCACAATGAAAAACGGCATATTCAGGAAACTCGATCCAGTGGACGGGACAAATAATTTCTATCTTCTCAACCAGGAAAACATTGTCTCGCGCATAAACAGGGATAAAATTCGGTTTGCCATGGACATAAAAGAGGCAGCGATCATCCGGCAGCTTTCTAAATCTGGCATAGAACTATTGATGATGGACATCTCTGTCGGTTCTAAAAAGCTTGCAGAAGAATATGCGCGTATGACAGAAGGCAAAAATGTATTGACTGTGGGATTAGATATGGGAGGGGATATTTTAGCGCGTTATCCATATCCTAAAGATTGTGATAATGAGGGTAAGCATCCCGAGCGTTATGTTATGTCTCCGGCAACCGATACTGTTGTTCTTGGTATGCTGGCCGGGCTCAGGACAATATATAACCGCCAGTGCTTACTTGGTATAAGTGCTTCAGGAGGCGATGGCGAGCTCGGAGAGATGATCCCTGAGTATCTTGCTGATTATTTTGCCTGTGCAGAAGTGGTGGGCATACTTGATAATAGGGCGTTTATCGCAAGCCTTGGCGAGGAGGGCACTAGAATTATTGACTCTGTATTATCTATGGATATTATTAGCGAGGTTTCCACAAACTTCTTACGTCGGTTAAACCGGACTATCCGCGGACTTTCCGCGCGTTTTGCCCGAGGAGAGCGGCATGATGTTGTAGTGGGTTGGGAATTAATGCAGGATAATTTCTCTATACCTAGCTTCACTAGCTTATGCCAGAAGTTAGAAGGTTTGATTTCAGGTGTAAAGATCAGGAACGATACTCGTACTGAAGTCCTTGCAAAGGTTTACCTCCATACTGTTTTCTTTGATCCGGTAAGCCTCTATAAGCGTATCAGCCCTCGTATGATGGCTATGCTGGAGAATGCTGATACATGGAATGATGTGGAAGCGGTTTTTAGCGCATTTGGTTATTACACAGAGATTACTGATCCTAATAATAAAAAGTCCAGAGAAAAGATAGTTTATTTCCTGGAAAAGCTTACTGAGGCATTCGGGTTTGTCAAAGGACATTCTCTTTTGAAGGGTTCACGCAGAATAGCGCGTCATTTCTGGGATGTTCAGGCTTATGACCGTTGCCTGCAATATCTGGAGGATTTTGAACATAGTTTCTGGGATCCCAAATCAAATTACTATATCTTTAGGTATCTGGTTACTTTTGTATTTGAAAAGATCGCCGAAAAATCGAATGGTGAAGTAGGGAAGTTTATGCTTTACTGCGAATTGTTGCGCGATTTTATTCAGAGGGTGAATGATGCAAGCCAGGTAGCAGAGGGTATACTTCTTATTTATGAGCTTCTCGGAAGGCAGGGGCATATTATACGTATCCTTGAGGCAAGTAATAGCCCGAGTAATTTTTCCGAACTTTTAGCTACTCTTGAGATAAAAATATCAGAAAGAGCAGTGTTAAGGCATCTACCGCTTTATGAGGAAGAAACGGTTAAATTATTAGTAGATGATACCCTTAAATCTGTTGCGGTTAACTCTGCTTATCCGCTTCCCGTTCCTGTGGTAGATCAGCAGCAGGCAGAAGCTAAATACGGCCAGAGTAAAAACTTAACCGAAATGTTAGTAACTAATTTTACCCTAACCCAGCCCGAAGGTTTTCTCGATAACCACTATGAGGTTCTTAAAGCAAGATTAGCCAAGCTTGAGCAGCTTTTAGGTCGCGCTCCTCCTTTATTAGTCATCAGCTGTCAGCCATCAGCTTTCAGCTGGAGGCTTATTATTACCACTGATTTATCCGCAACCCAAGGCAATGTTGCGGCCTGTAGTACTGATTCTAAAACCGTATTTATCCAGCCGTATTTCTTTAGTTTAACTGAAGCTAGACAGATAGAGATCCTCTACCATGAGTTAATTAGCCATATCTTAAAAGGATTAAGCGATGAGAATGATTTGGCGCTTAAAGATACTGAAGCTTTCTTTGCTCAAGACTCAGATGATATTTTTGTTGCAACAGGGGAGGATGAGCAGTTCAATGCAATTCTCAAAAGATTAAATGCGCAGGCTAAGACTGCAAAGGCTGCTGTAATTCAGGAAATTTTGAACGAGCCGGAATTAAAGAAAAGAATTTCTCTACTTATGCGTACTCAAGACAGGATGGACGACACTCGTGGTTATGGCGTATCTATTCCCTGGGCGCAGGATTTTAAAGAACAGATGATGAAACAGGCTACGGAGGCGCTTAAAGGAACCAATATATTTATCTTCCAGATGGAATATGAGTTATCCATGAAGTTCCTGAGCGAATTTTGTAATTATCTTATAAAGTTTAGGGGCTGTTCGCAGGAAGATGCAGTATTTATGACCGGAGAGTTGGCTAAGATTCTCATGGCTGGTGGATTGGGAAGTTTCAAGCCGGATCTGGTGGGAGGTTTTTATGCAGAACTCCGCAAGTTCTGGGGTAGCCTTGAAGCAAGAAGGATGCTGCATGTATTTGGCATACTTTATTCCGGTGCCATTAAAGGCCAGGGTGCGATTAAAACTGTCGGAGCCGTAACCGGGCAGAATCTTATTGATCTGGTTAGAGAGCAGTTGATTAGAGTCAAGACTTACCAAGGCATAGAGTTGAATATGATGGGGGTAGGAAAAGTTGATGTAATTATATATATGAATCCTTATTCAGAATTAAACGAATACTGGCTTTATTGCCCTAATGTATTTCATGAGGCTTACTGCGGAGAAAGCGACGATGATTTTCGCGCGTTGCAGAGCTTATTGTACCGTAAAGTAGCCTTACGTTTTATTACTGATGGTATTGATGATGGAACGTTAAGTAGTAATATGATATTCCAGACTAGCGAAGTCAATACTACCCTGGTTGTTCCTCAAGTTATTGATGATGAATTCGGTAGAGATCAAAAAGGGTATTTCAAGCAGCTTAAAGTGCATCATTATAATCATACTATTGTACCTGCGGGTATGCCGCGTTACCATGATTATATGGCCGGCCTTTTGAAGCTCAACCAGCGCTTTATGAATGACCGGTATATCCGTCGTTATCTCGACGGTAAGTTTGTAGACCTGGTTAGGATTACAGGTGAGGTAAGTGATGTGATAACCGGATGCTCTACGATGCATACGCAGATCATGCGTGAAGATATGTATAAAGAATTTGCGCATAAGATTGCCGAAGACGAACTATTTGGTAATAGCGAAGGAGCGGATGTAAAGAGATGGCAGGGTGAAGTTTTCCAGAGGTTGGTTAAAGAGTATATGGATATACTGAAAGTAGATGATCCCTATATTCTTTTCTCCGAGCTGGATAAAGAAAATAATTGTAAGCTCAAAAATAAATTCATTCAAAGAATGCTTGCTGTTAAACAGGCGCAGAAAAAACTATTTATCGAAGAATTATTCCGCAACACATTCGAGCATAAGGAATTGGCAATAGATATCGGGATCGATAAATCAGGGTTGATAGCCGAAGGCGTAGAAGCACTTCTTGCGCGGCCATTCTTTACCTTTGTGCGCAGGTTCGTTCCTTATAAATGCGCGGACTTGATTATTGATATATTGTATGACCCGGTATTCCGGGAAAAGATCATTGAGAAAGATGCTGTGATCTTTATCGGAGGCCGCAGGTTTGGAGGGTACGCCGATCTTCAGATACAAAGAATAAAAGAGTTATTTGAAAGCGACCCAAGATTAAGGCGTAACCTCATATTTATCTCTAACCATGACGTGTTTAATTCCTGGCTTATGCAACAGGCAACCGAAGAAGGAGGAATGCTTTCCTGGAAGGGTATGGAGGCTGGACCTACAAGCTTCGGTAAGGGGCAGGTAAATGGTTCGCCGTCTTTTGCTTCTCCTGACGGAGTAATCCCTGAGAGGGTTAAGCCCATGATCAGAGATGCCGCAGGTAAGATTATCGCAGGAACAGGTTATATCGTAATTTACGGGCAGGAGCATTCTTCTACGGGAGAACTAAAACCAGACCAATCTTCTTTCGTAGAGGAATTAATGCATGCTTGTGAGGATTATAAAAATAAAGAAAACTATGGTTTAGCTGGTTTTAATGCCCTACGTATGGGTTTAACTCAAGGCGATATTCGTAACCAGGCGCGCGGCCTAATTAAGGTTTGGGCGGAAAAACTTATCTCTTCAAGAAATACTCAGTCTAATCATTACCCTCTCCCCATACCTACTGAAGCCAAAGAAGCAGTAAGGGCCTTGGCAGTAAAGCATGGCGTAGGAGAAGATACCTTTACTCAGGTAGAAGTATCAGGCTTAAACTTAGAATATCGCCAAGCACAATATATTGAGAACCACTACCAGGTATTAAAAGACAGGTTAGCGCAACTAGAGCAGCTACTCGGCCGTGCTCCTCCTGAGCTATCCCATTGGAGACTAGTTATCACTACAGGAATTAATCTCTGCCAGACCCATGTTGCCTCATGTGACATCAACGCCAAGACTGTCTTTATCCATCCGTACTTCTTCGAACTTCTAGAAGCAAAACAATTAGAGATCCTATATCATGAACTTATATCACATATAGCCAAGGGCCTGCGCGATGAAAATGAAGCAATGGGGGATACAGAGAAATTGGTTAGTGTTTTTAACAGCATCGCGTTTAATAATAAATCAAATTTATTTGATATTTTAAGCAGTTCCTGGGACCTACTGATGGCTTCAGGTAAGGTTTTTAAATATAATCTTTCAGAACTTTTGAGGAGAAAGGCCGTAAGAATAAATGCGATGTTCAATCCCGGAAGAGCGATGAGGGATGTGACTCAAGTTGACTCAACTTTAATATCCCAGCCATTTGACCCGGAGAAGTTTAATTTTAATAAAGTAGATGAAAGTCAGGTGATTGTTAAGGGTATTAATATCGCTGGCATAAATACAGATATTCTCGTATGCTCTTTGCCACTTTTACCCGGGCATATTTTGATTACACCTGAAAGGGTTAAAAATCATAACCAGTATTTTATTCCTCAAGCGCTAGTAGTAGCATTAGGATTTTTAAAGATTATTAATCGCAAGAGTTACAAGGTGGCTTTCAACAGCGCGGGTGGCGGTAATGCCTCTGTCAACCATCTACATTTGCATGGTATTGATTATCCGGATATAAACTTCCCGGTTGAAATTGAAGCCGATTCTTCTAAGAAAATACTTTTTGAAGTTGACGGAATTTCTATCTATACACTCCCCGATTGGTTCTTAAGGACCATTGTTTTAACAGGAGAAAAAGAAGAAGCCTTAAAGGTCCTCATTTTTAAGGTTATATCCATACTTCATGAATTAAATCAGCCTTTTAATATGCTCCTTACCTATAATAACGGGCGTTACAGCGTTTTTATATCCACTTCGGTCCAGAAGCCGGTTGGATTTTTAGAAGCTTTTGGTGAGGTTCTATTTGTCAAAAACGAAGGCGAAACCTTGGAAAAAGCGCGTCAAAGATATGAAAATGCTAGCGATGCCCAATTGGCTAAAGTGCTATCCGACACAAGTATTGCAGAGACAAGGTTCGAGGATATCGTTAGGCAATTTAAAGAGATGGCATTAAAGAAAACCAGGCGTATCGGTATTCTTACCGGAGGCGGCCCGGCATCAGGGCATAACCAGGTAATTTATGCGGCACTTAAAGAGGCGCAAAAGCGCGGTATCGAACTTGTTGCCATTTGGGACGGATGGAAAGGTCTTATCGATGAAAAGTTAGTTAGTCAGGCGCGTCCTCTAACTATGGAAGAAGTCGAGCCGCATGCAAATGAGGGTGGGACAATATTACATACGAAGAGAGCTAATCCTTATAGCGATGAAAGTATTGCTAAGGGTCAGCCTCAAATTATCTGGCAAAATATTCGTAAGCTTAACCTCGATGGGCTAATTACTTGTGGCGGAGACGATACGAATAGAGTTTCATATCAGCTACAGAAAGAGCATCCGGAGTTTTTAATTATCGGTATGCCTAAAACCATGGATAATGATATTGCTTTGCCTGATCCGGATGCAGCCACTTACGGATTTGATAGTTTTACCGAAGCAGCTACCTCGGCAGTGCAGAATGGTATAGTTGATACGATATCGACCAGACGCGTAATGGTGGTTGAGGTATTCGGAAGAAGCGCCGGGTTTGTGGCTATGCGTATTGGCGCAAATGTTGAGGCTAGCCGCACACTTATTCCAGAAGAGGCGGATGAGGGAGCTAAACAGTATTTAGATTTTGAGAAATTGGCAGAGCAGGTTGCACAGGATTACAACAGGCGCGGATATGGTGTTGTAGTAGTTTCCGAGGGGATCAAGATCGTAAAAGAATTTGCCAATAACAGCCGCATATTAGATGAGGTATTTGCTAAGAGAAGAGATCTTAAGGCAGCTTTCGAAGGTACAAGCGAGCTTGATCCGTTTGGCCATCCAAAATTAGAGAATGCTGGTCCGATAATACATGCGGTATTGAAACACTTGCTTAAGTCTCAGAAGATCGATGTGCTTATCGTCGGGAAAGTCGATTACCTTTACCGTTCAGCCGCCACATCTAAGAAAGACTTAGAGATGTGCGCTATATTAGGTAAGGCTGCGGTTGAGTATCTTGCCGAAGGTAAGCATAATTTATTACTTTATACACATCAGGGGAATGTGCGTGAGCTTACACTTACAGATAGGATTGGTAATAGGCAGGTGGATTACAAAGGCGCGCATAGAGAAGAATATTTGCTGGCAAACCAGGCATTAGTAGAACAATCAAAGGCAAATGCATATCCTCTTCCTGTTCCTCTGTGCTCCATTGGAGAGAAAATTAAGCTCGATAAATTGCTGGCTGAAATTAAAGGTAAGAAGATTGCTGTTGCCATGGATATCGATAATACGGTTACCCTGGAAAGAAATAAGCCTATTATTGAGAAAATATGCCAGCTTTTATTAGGCCTGGTTAATTTTATTGCAGGGAACTATTTTATAACCGGTAAATCAGTAGAAGAGTTACCTCAATATGGCTCCTTAACTCCGCTTTTTGAGTTATTCGTACGCAACCACATTCCGCTTAGCAATGTCTATACCTCTGATGGCGCCGGAAAATTCTCTTTTGATGATAAGATGTGCCCTTCAATTGACCCGGATTATAGTCGTACCTTTACTCCGGCCGAAGCAGAGGCGCTAAAGGCGGTAATTGCCGAAATTAGGAATGAGTTAGAAGCCAGATATCAATTAACGGCTTCAGGTATTGAGCCGTTTGAGGCTAATTTCAGCAATCTTAAGTATAACTACAGTCCTTACGGAAATATAGACAAGGAGCAATACAGATTTGAGAAAGATTTTGCTATCGCCGCTACCTATAATCCTGCAAGGTTAACCCGCAAAAAGATTGCCGATGAGATAATAAATAGATTAAGTAAAAGAGGGATAGCTACTTTAAGGTATGAGATTAGTGGTAGCACTACTATAGGATTTGTAAGATTGGACGCAAGTAAGCAGTTATCAATTCAGGATCTTTTGAAATTGCACGACCTGGTTATTTATATCGGAGATGAAATTGTGGAAGGCAACGATAAGATAGTCGCTTGGATGACGGAAAAAGAAGAGAGGCTCTGGGTAATTTCTGTTGATAATCGTCAAGGCGATAACATGAAGAAGGTTATTTGGTTTGGTGACCTGGTAAAAGGAACGGAGAAGTTCTTAAGTATTTTACTAGAGCATTTTAGGGCGCTATATAATTCCCTGCTCGCTTCTTCATTGGACGCGTCGCAAAAGTCGAATATAGTCTTTAGCAAAAAAGGGCAGACCCTGATTGTGCCTTTCGTAATAAGGGATCAGCTTTTTGATATGGTGCGGTTAGCGCGTAAGTTAAACGTTGAATTAGAAGGTAAGCTTTTCCAAAAAAATGGGGTTGTTGTTAAGTTAGAATGCCCGCACGATGAAAATAAATTTGCGATTATTCGGGCAAGGTCAAAGGACGAGCTTGTTGTGACCGAGGAAGTGAATTATTTTACAAAACCTGCGCGTACCATCTATATATTAAAGATGATTTTTGAGAGGTTATCAAACCTAAAAGATTCTCCGGATAGAGAAGATATATTGCGTAAGCTGACTGTAGATTTGCGTGAACAAGCGGAAGATCTGGTAGAGCAATTAAATGAATCCACCATAAGTTTGTTCTCTGTTGCTACAAGCAAGCGTTATGAATTGGACAGGGAGAAATTACGCTGCATCGAACAATTAAAGGATGATTTTATCAATATCGATTATGCCGTTACAACCTGGATTAGTGCGCATGATTTATCCACAAAGGAGTTGTTTTCATCTCAAAGTGAAGGGTTTAAGTGTATATCTCTTCACAACCACCCTAATAATAATCCATCCCCGCCAAGCGCAGTAAACGAAGTAGAAAGTATAGGGGATATTTACACCGGTAACTTTTTTAACGGAGAAATTAGTGCAGTTATCTTAGATACCGAGGATGGAGATGAGGTATTCTTCTTATACGAGCCTGATGCAAGCAATAAAGCGCGTTACCTTCAGATATATAATCTGTATTGGTATAAAACAGGAGACCCTGCGGTTTCTAAAGAGCCAGCTGCCATCTGGTTGCCTGAAGCGCGGACTTACGGCAGGAGTTGTAATGAGAAAAAAGTATTGGCTATGCTGAGAGAGCTTGCCCTGGGCTCATTTGTATTGCCGAAAGAGGTCTCCGGTCCATCACAACTTGTTCAGTCTAATCATTACCCTCTCCCCATACCTGCTGAAGCCAAAGAAGCAGCAAGGGCCTTGGCAGTAAAGCACGGCATAGGAGAAGATACCTTTACTCAAGTAGAAGTAGCCGGATTAAACTTAGAATATCGCCAGGCACAATATATTGAGAACCACTACCAGGTATTAAAAGACAGATTAGCGCAACTAGAGCAGCTACTCGGCCGTGCTCCTCCAGAGTTATCCCATTGGAGACTAGTTATCACTACAGGAGTTAATCTCTGCCAGACCCATGTTGCCTCGTGTGACATCAATGCCAAGACTGTTTTTATCCATCCTTACTTCTTCACGCTTTCTGAAGCAAAACAATTAGAGATTCTATACCACGAACTTATATCCCACATAACTAAAGGCTTGCGCGATGAAGATGAGGCAATACACGATATGCTGGTGTTTGTAGGGGTTGGCGCAATGTCTCAGTCAAGAATAAATGCAGATTCGAAAATTAAGAATTTACCTAATGCGTTGATTTTTTCCGGAGCCGCTGGCGCTAAATTCCACAAAAATTATTTAAAAGATATGTATAATCCAATACGCGTTATCACACAGCTTGATGGAGGGGTATTTTTTAATAATGCCGGAGAACTTCTTTCAAGGATCTATGATAACCCCAGTAGCTCCGGAGTTCTGCGCGCCATGGCAGGGGATGAAGATTTGCCAGCACTCGGAGATATTACCAGTAATATAATCAGTTGTTCTGATTGTAGCTTCATAAAAGATTTGATGAATGCCCGTTTCACAAGATGGTATGTGCAATTTGAAGGCAAGGTAGCGAATTTTACTGAGAGAGACCAAGGATTTACGACATTTACAGAGGTAGTGGAATATCTGCGTTATATTTATATTAATGATGAAGAGCGCAGAAAAGATAATAATAGTCTCACAACAAAGCAAGAATTTGGAGATTTTCTTAATATGCTTATGGAATTAGCTGAAATAATCGACGCTTCTACTAACCCAAATATAGTAAATAAGGAGTTGTTATTTGATAAGTCTTTAGGAGCAAATAAAAAAGCCGCAAAGGAAAAAATTCAGTCTCCAGACAAAGGTATTAGCCGTCATTTTCGGCACTCTGTAAAAAATATGATTATTTATGCGTTATTAATAAAGATGGGTAAAGGAAAAACTGAAGGTCCCTGGAAGAGCATATTAGAAGAGTTCTCCAGGATTGCCCGCGCCGATCCATCAGCATTAAGTCAGATTATGCTTACTGGTTGCAGCACAGAAAGCCTTGAATTAGTGACTCAATTAAAAGATAAAAGTTACCTTTACGGGCAGGAGGAAATTACCCAGCATATCGGAAATGGAAAAAATCCTAATGAGTCGCCTATAGAGAATGTGTTTTTTGCTCAAAGAAAAGATATTGAGAGGGTTATAAAAAATAGAAAAGAAGTTGTTCCTGCAAAATATCTCCCTAAAGCTAATCCGGATGTAATTAAAAGTATCGAGGATTTAGATGAGGCTAATAGAAAAGCCAAGAGGGCGCATAAAAAAGGCCTGATTATCTTTGGCCCGGGCTCGCAGATTACCAGCGTAATTGTTCATTTGATGATAGAGGGGGTAGTCAGAGCTTTGGCTAAGGCAAAGCATACTCCACGCATATTGATGTTGAACCCGATAAAAGATGCTGAAACCGAAGGTATTTCTGATAAAGAATATTTCGATTTTTTTGTAGGGATTATCGAAGAAATTGTGAGAAAAGAAATTCCTGGAGGAGATTTGTCTTCAATCTTTGACTTCGTAGTTGTCAATGACATTAGGTTTAATTCGAGCGAAGTAAAACTTCAGGCAAAGGTAGAAAGTAGGAAGGATTGGCTGTCCGGACATGTGCATATAGGTAAGTGGCGCAGTGGCCTGATTAATTTCACTGTAACCGATATTTTAAAGTCATTAGTTGGAAAGAAAGGTCCGGTTACTTTGGTTTGCGGAGATTTAATGCAGGTAATTGGAGAAGGGGATAAAAAGGTAAACAGCTATTCTGTGAAGTTGATGCCGCAAATACTTGAAGTAATAAGTGAATTCTATATGCAGAACTGGGGTGCAGATTCCAATGCTTTGCCTCGCGGTATTTTATTGGCATCTGATACCCATGCTGCGCTGGATGGCGTTTTAAGGATTATGCGCGTTTTTCCTAATGATCCGTTTGTTATTGTGGGCGACTTAAGCGACCGCGGTCATAATCTTTTCCCGCTATTAAGACTCGTGACTAATTTTACTGCTGCTGATCATGAACTTTGGGCAATCGCTTGTATTTTGGGAGTAAGTCCTTGTTTCAGCGCCCTTTATCTGCGCATGGCATTTAATTATGAAAATGACGATTTATTGAACGCTCTTGGTTTAGGGGATATTATCAAAAAAGCGCTTGAGTTTAGAAAAAATCTCCCTAAAGGTTGGGCGAAATATACAAAAGGAAAGTCTAATTCTCAGGTTGCCGGTAAAGTATTCCAGTATATTTTTACAAAAGCGTATTACGAATTTTACTACAATAGGCTTTACAAAAATGATAGCAAAGCGCGTGATAATTTATTGAAAGAGCTTGCGCAAGTTATAGTTTACACTTTTCATCCTAATCAACAGTTATTTAGATTGCCTGTAACAGAGCAAGCATTAAGTGATTTAATGGGTGAGTATAATAAAGTACCTTTAACTGCCGAAATGCTTTGGAAATTAAAGGCACAAAGAGAAATAAAAAATGATAAGAAAAAGACAAAAGATGAAAAAAGGGCGGCAGATGAAACAATTAAAGAAAATATAAGTTGGACCCACACTGAAGCCGCGATGATTAATGCCGCAAAAAAATTTATTGAGAAGCACTTCATTGTAAATAGCGAGTTAGTATTAATGAATGATGAAGAGAAAGAATTTTTGTCAGCAATTCAAATAATTATCTCAGGTGTATTGACTGATAAGAATATTGCTATTGAAAAAGGGCCCCGTTCTTTGAGTTCTCTTATCGGACATTTTCTTAAAGCGCCGTTTTACCGGATTATTAAGCCAGAGCCACAGATACCGCGCACTCCGAAGTTGGCAAAAGTAAGAGTTGTTAATTCCAAGGCTCAAAAGCAGATTCTGATTATGCATGCCCTGCCTCCAATCAATGACGAATTCAGATTTGCAGATTTACTCGGTAATTCTATTCCTAAGGGTAAGGTAAAGTATTACTACGATAGATTAAATGGAGAGTTAATCCGGATCCGCAAGGCATTCCTTGAGCGCGAAGCTGATTTAGCGCATCCGGAAGATTTCTGGAATGGAATTGGAATGTTATTTGCCGGGTTTGATCCTACAACAACAACCGAGATTTATTTACCAGCAGATGAATGGATGACGCGCTTGGCAGATAGTAAATATGGCCCTATGTATGCAAGGGAGCACAAAAGAATCGCCATAGAATATGTGACTAAAGATACACCCGAACCATCTAATTTAATTTATGACCTTCTTTATAAGGGCAAAGTTTTGTCTGAAAAGCTGCCCATTTTAAAGCAGGAATTTTGCCTTGATGATGGCTCTGTTGACACAACGCTTAAAGACAGCGGTTATGTAGTACTAAAGGATGCTGCTAAAGAAAAGATAGTAGATGCCATCTTAACAGAATTTGGCGGTAACATAGAGCGGTTGGTTGTTGGACATAATAAAATTCAGGATAATCAGATTAGGATATTAGCCGGAAAGAAATTAGTAGTATTGGATCCTACTTTTGCTGAGAAGGGCGGAGAGGTGGGCGCTTTGGATGCTACGGAAAACGGCGGCGCTATATGGATAACTCACGATGGGTATGCTATTGTCAAGTTAGTGAATCTAGCTCAAGTGTTTAAGAGTAAAGAAGAATTTATTAAGAGCATTAAATCAGATAATAGCGTGCCGGATGATAATTTCTCTCTGTTAAATGATGAAAACATTAATATGTTTGATTGTTTAGCACGGTTTCTGGAGAGGCTAAAAGGCAGGATTATGTTAAGGGATATATACTATTCTAAAAGTAAAGTATCGATTTCTCTTGATGCTCTTAAAGGAGTTACGTGGGCATATCAGAGGGCGCCGGAGGCGAGAGATCGCCTGACGATTTTTGGCGAATTTTGTAAAGTTTTGAGTAAGATTACAGGTGTAAAGGTTGAGAATTGGAAAGCCATAGAGGGAGCATTAAAACAATTAATCGATGCTTCTCAAGATTGCAAGGAAATCCTTATTGATAAGAATTTCGTAAGCAGGATTGTTCTTGCTTTAAAAGCGCAGGAGTTAACTGGCAAAAATAAATTTGTAACTTTTATTCAGGCCGAGCATGCGCTTAGAGATAAAATGATTGAATTGTTGCAGGCGCGCGCAAAAGGTACTGATGAAGAAAAGGCAAAAATTGCAAAAGAGATAAGCGGTTTGATAGAGAAATATGACGCGGATAAAATAATAAAGAATTTAGATAAAATAGAAAAACGAGAATATCAAGGAGTTTCCTATTATTTAAGCGATATATTAAGGCTTGCTCCTCAAAGGATTATGCTGCCGGTAATTTTAGCAAAGCATAAAGATTGCGGAAATACAACATTTGAGCTTGTTTTTATAGATAATGAAGGAGCTGACTTAATTATTTTTGATTCAGACGAGATCTTGGATAGGCAAAATGCCGCGACTCTTTCTGAGCGCTTGGATAAAGATAGCACACTAAAAAGCGCTAACTTTTCTGCCGCAGGAAACATTACTGATGAAATTCAAGCCCCCACAAATAATTACCCTCTTAATGTTCCAAAAGAAAAGCATGAAGCAGTAGTTAGGCAATTTGGAAGTTCAAATATTGCTAAGGCCGATGTTAACTTAACTGATAATAAATATATTTTTACTTCGAAAGAAAGCACTTTCCTAAGAGATTGGGAAGAGATAATTTTGGAGAGGCTTTCAAGGTTAAATCAGCTTATACGCGGTCCGCCGGAATTTACTATTAAAATAACCGCTGTTGCTACGTCCAAAAATCTCGGCATCGATCCTAAAATAGGCCTATCATATGTTGCAGTTTGCGATATTGATGCAAAGACCGTCTTTATCCATCCGTATTTCTTCGAACTTCCAGAAGCAAAACAATTAGAGATTCTATACCACGAACTTATATCCCACATAACTAAAGGCTTGCGCAATGAAGATGAGGCAATGGGGGATACCTTGGAATGGATGACGCAAAGAATAGTTAAAAAAGCGGCAGGATTTGATAAATTTATTATTTTCTGGCTTGTTCTTACCGTGGTATTAGCAGCGTTGGTTTGTTTTTATAAGCCGGCGGCGGTAGTCTTAGGGATATTGCCTTATTGGGGCAATACTATGGTTTATTTTGGCATTGGAGAGATAATATCGCAATGGTCTGCATATCGTAAAGGAAAGCAGAAAGGATTTGATTTTACGAAAATCGGAATGGCCATTTTTGCATATGGTTTTGTCTTCGGCATAATTTGGAATATATTTTATGCTGAGTATCAAAAACTAATCCCCAATGATACACAGCTAGGGAAATACTTTAGGTCTTTCGTTGACCAGACAGCAGGGGCAGTAATATCCGTACTTTGGACTTTTGTTGTATCCGGGATTTACGATGGGTATAAAAAGTGGCGGATAGATGGAAAATCTACATTAAATTCGCTGGCGATTGTAAAAAAGATGTGGTCAGAAAGAAGTGGAAATTTCCGTAAGACAATGTTTATCAACTGGCCCATTTGGTGTCCGATAACTTATTTTAACCTTAACAGAGATGTAGCTTCAGGGGCAATGGTTTCAACTAGCTCGGCGTGGGAATTACCATGGTCCATTTTATGGGTATTGTTTGCAAATCAAAATGGAGATTTTAGTCTGGGGAAGAAAATAGACAGTTTGCTCGGGAAAGCCTCGTATATTTCTTCAAAAAATATCGTTTCTTTTGGGATTGGAGTATTTATTGGCTTCTTCGGGTTGCATTCAGTTATTTTATTTCATATTTTAGGAATTTTAATCCCTTTACCGATGCTTATTATCTCTGTTCTTATCTTTGGTTTCTTGGCCGTAGGATTAACCAATTTGTTGGGCGGAGCCTTACATACCTATCCTCTCACAGTTCCTGCTCAGGCCCGGCAGACTGCTAAGGTGATATTGGTTAATCTAGTTTCTCTTGAACATTCAAGCCGCGGTCAGCCAGCTGGAGGAATTTATACTATTGCAGGTTACCTGCGCAGTGTTATTCCCGGGATAGATGTAAGCTGTATCCATATGGAAAGAATCCTTAATGGTTTTTCTACGGGCACAGAAGAAAAGCGATATCAAGAGGCCATAAATCAAGTGGTTGATGTTGTTAGCGGAAGTGTCTGCACTCAGCCAGTCATTGTTGGTCTCTCGCTTAAATGGTTTACTTTTAAAACCGCAGAAAAAATTATTACTATGTTAAACCAGCGTTTGGGTGACCGCAGCCCATTGTTTGTTCTAGGAAATATTGGCTCAACCTTCGGATACGAAACTGTTTTAAAAATGGGATCTTTCATGAATGTCCTTGCTGTTTTGGGCGAAGGTGAATACGCGTTAGAAGAAATTGTTAAAAAGGCCGGAGATATTGCCGCAGGAAAAATCCCGGGTGTTTATGACTATAAGAATCTTGAGTGCTATCGTGGGATTAACAATGTTGCGTTGAACCTCGGGGGTCAAATTATTTGCGGGCCAAGAAACGTTGTTGATTTGAATTTATATCCTTGTTTTACAGAGACAACTGCGCCAGAATTATTTGATATTAATGCCGGATTCCAGCATGGATTAGAAACAAGCAGGGGCTGCCCATGGGGCCATTGTACTTTTTGTTCAATCCGGGGACAGTTTGGGAAAGGATGCAAGATCTCCTGGAGGGCATTTCCCATTAAGAATATCATTGATGAAATCAGGTATTTTGCCAAAAATGGGATTAAGAAATTTTTCTCTATGGATTCTGAATTCATGGGTCCGATGGATGAAGCGAGCTTTGATTCTACGGCTAAAAGGATAAATGACTTTGCGGATGCGGTTAATCAGTTGAATGAAGAGCTCTCCGTACTAGGGGAACAGCCTGTCTATATCAGCCACATTTCTGTAATGGTGCATAATATTTATAACGCTAAAGATAGCGCGGCCAAGAATGCCAAGCGAATAGAGCTTTGTAGGGCGTTACATGAGAAAGGGCGTGTTCATCGTTTCTATTTAGGTATTGAGTCGGGTAGCGAAAGGCAATTAAAAAGATACGCAAAAGGAGTTACGGTTGATGAGAACCGGCAGGCATTACGGATTATTAAGGAGTTAGGAATTGAAATAGAGGTTGGTTTTATTTTTTTCGATCCTTTTGCAACCCTCGAGCAATTAAAAGAAAATATTGAGTTTATAGAGGAAACAGAGTTGTTTAAAACAGATTCACGTATTCTTGGAAGCCTGCGTGTTCAGGCAGGTAGCCCGTATGTAAAAATGGCGGAAAGTAAAGGGTTACTTGGAGCTTTTGACCTTGAGTCATTAAGCTATGCTTCTAAATATGAAAATGCTGATGTGGCTCGGTGTCAAGAAATCTTTAGTGCTTTTGAGGAGCCGGTACGCGGACTTGTGCGTAATTTAACAAAAGATTTTAGATTACGTAGTCGTAAAATTGACTTTGATTTTGTTAAGGAAATGGTTGAGATATTGCTTCAAGGGGGAGTAGTTGAAGTATCTATAAATGACCTAATTAGGAAATATTCTGGAAAAAGAGGTGAGCTATTTTACGAGGCTAGGGCTAATGGCGGTTTAAAGGAAGATAAAAATGGGAAGGCAAGATCTTTATTAGAAAAGGCTATAGCGTTTAATTCGGATATTTGCGAGAACCCAAATAAATTATTTAATCAGGCACCTGTTCGCTGTAGCTATCCTCTTGCCGTCCCGAAAGAAGCACGGAAGGTTATTGATGAAAAGTACGCAGCGAATAGGACCTTGGCTGATGTAGCCGTGAATGAATTCGATATTTGTCAGCCCGATACATTGATTGAAAATCATTATGAGGTTTTAGGAGACAGGTTAGCGCAGTTAAAAAATATCTTAGGCCGGGCGCCTCCGCAGTTAAACAATTGGCGTTTGGTAATTACCACTGATTTAAGCCTTACCTGCGGTAATGTCGCCGCCTGCAATATCGATCAAAGAATCGTCTATATCTATCCGTATTTCTTCGCATTGAGCCAAGCCGAACATGAACAGATAGCAATCCTATATCACGAACTTATCTCGCATATAGCCAGGGGCATAAGGGATGAATCTTTGGCCCTGGAGGATACCCGTAATTTCATCGCTAGTATGGCAGCGCATGCCTCATGGGAACATATTGATGTTACGATTAAGGGTTACGATGCAGCAGTTGCGCAAAAGAAAGCAGCTTTCTTATCGCGGCTTTATCATGCGATGGAGAGTACATTCATGATGGTAGGCCAGAAAGCCGCTTCAGGCAGGATCGCGCCTTTTGCCAACGTCAGTACCAGAAAGTTTTCAGAGCAGGAAAAAGACCCCAGGCTCCATGATCTTGATCGGCCTGTGCGCGTAGGATTTTTTCCTATTACCGGTAATCCCATGAACTGGGGCCATGTGCTTCCTCCGCTTATGTGTATGAATGCGTTGGACCTTGATACCGTGGTTATCAGGGTTCAGGGAGAGATTAGTTACAAAAAGCTTCTGGCCTGTGAATGTGTAGGCGTGGCAGACAGGCATTATATGGTAAAAGAAGCAATCAGGAAACTTTTCCCGTTTTTGCGTTACACAGACCTGGGAAGCGAGGAAAATAACAACATCGAAGGCCAGGAAGAGATGCATCGTTTCCTGGCCCTGAACGCTGATCGCGCGATGCATGTTTTTTGTCTTATTGGCGCAGAGAATGAACAGCGTATGCGCCATTATATCAGGCAGGCTTATGAAATGTTTGAGAAGTGCGGCTTTGGGAGCAATCCGAATCACCGGATAACTTTTACTGTTATCCAAAGAGGTGAATACGGAGCAAGGGTAACGTTGGAAGAGCTTCAAGAGTTCTCCCGCCAGTCAAAAGAAGAGCTTAAGAGCAGGCATATCCTGGATATCGCGCTGGTTAAGGATCCGGATATCGACCTGAATGTCTCCTCGACATATTACCGCAATACCCAGGATGGCGCTTTTGTGCCGCCTATAGTGGATGAAGTTTCCAGGGCTAAGGGCTATTATGGTCATCCTCCTATTGATCCTCTTACAGGAAAACCGGTTACGCAAAGTCGGGAGAAATATTTTCGGATGAGGCTGGAGAGTGTGTGCCGGGTAATTGCCGACCGGGTAACCGGTGTTTTTGGGAATACTCTCGGAGCAACGCCGGTTATCTCCGTAGACGGCGGCTCAGGTTCAGGAAAAACAACAATTGCCGAAGAGGTCGCTAGGTATCTGAAGGAGCGCGGGATCGATTCTATTATCATACCTCTAGATATGCTATTAAAGAACAGGGCCTGGCGTTTGGCAATACAGAAGCTGGTTACGGGCAGGGCATTAAATGAGGCTGAAAAGCAACTTGTCGGAAAATTGGCAAATAAGATTCGGGAAGGCAGAAACTATCTCGACGAAGAAGAATTCTTTGATAACGAAGAGATACTGAGAATGTTTGAGGCTATTGATGATTTCCGCGTCTCCGGAGATGAAGCTCGGGTTTTAAGCGTGCCTAATGCCTATGATCAGAAAACTAAGACTTATGGGCCTAAGGAATTTATTCTCAGGAAGGGGATGGTGATAATCGTAGAAGGTAAATACGCTAACCGCGAGGAGTTGCAGAGGCATTATGATTTGCGTTACCGTCTGCATGATGACCCGGATCGCACCGAGGCGCGCTTTCAGATCCGCTCGCGTACATTGAGCCCGAGCGATGCGGATATGCAAATTGTATTCTACGGTTTGTCGCTAGTGCCATCTTTCGAGATTTATGACAGAAGGACAGAGAGGCAGATTCACGGGTTTATTGACCTGCGTGGCGAAGATTGGTTTTTAAAAGAAGGGGGAGCAGGAAAGGCGTCGTTAATAGCTTGTCTGCAAAAGATCTCTCCCGTATTAGTGCTCTGTTTGTTAACCATGTTGTTAACCTCATGTACCGGAGGTTCCTTCGCAGGCTTCGATATCGGGCTAATCTTTAGCCTGCCGGATTCGGCACTCATGATGGGGCTGGCGTTGTTATTTATACCGTTTATTCTTATTGGGTTATATATTGCCCTGCGCTCAGGTTTAGAAAGCGAGAATAATTTCGTATGTTGTCTTTGCCACATTTTGCTCTCCCCGGTTTTAGCCTATAAAGCCTTTAAGCGCTGGTCAGAACAACCGGATCAAAACATCTCCAATTATCTCTTGCAGTTTGCTTTATCGCAGCGCGAGAGAGAGATGTATGAAAGACTTAACGCAGGTGTGGCCAAATTAGGAGTACGCGCGCCTAGTGCTTTTTGCCCGGTTGCAGAAGCGCCGGTTGTTCAGCCAGTCGGGTGCCATTCCTCGAAAACGCCGGATATGCGCATAGCGATTTTAAAAAGCATTGCGCTAATCATTATCGCCATCTCCGCCATCGTCTATTTCGGCGATTGTTACACGGCATTTGTAAGTACTTCTCATGCACAGAGTATAATTGCAAACGCTGTTATCGGCGGGCTTTCCTGCGGGTTAGGTATGTATATTAACCAGACCCTCAGGGGAGAACATATTGATTGGGGGAAGATCTTGCGCTGGACAGTGGGAGGAGGCGTGTATTTAGGGCTTATTGTATATTGGTGGTGGTTCTCTTTTGTCACAGCAAATATACCGTGTATTCTTTTGAGAGTTTTCGTGGCGGATAACATCCTTTTC
>JAPLLW010000016.1:0-104350 GCA_026387355.1 Candidatus Omnitrophota bacterium | reverse complement strand
TAATCCATAAATATCTCGTTAACCGCGATAAAGATAAGCTTACCTGGGGGCTGATTGAAGAAGCTTATAGCAACAGCTTCCGCGTCTTCATCTTCCATTCTTTATTCTGGGGGATCGGGCTTACCATAGGTTGGACATGGTTTGCTGAATATATAGTTTTATTCGTTGCAGGGATGAGTATTTTATGGAGAGGTATCTTTATTTATTGGCTGGAGTATATCAGAGGGAAGGTAGGTTTAGCCGAAGGCAAGACAAAGTTTTCGCGCGCTGCTTTCGTAGTGGCATTATCAGCCGTCGCAGCAGCTATAATCCTCCTCGCCTACTGGCCGCTTATCGTAGCATTTATTGCTACGCTCAAACTTGCACTGGCAGGCATAGGCACAAGTATGCTTGCGCAAGCTCCTCCCGCGCTTGCTTTAACAAATATTAATTTCTCAATGAGTTGTTTAATTCTAGTCGGCAGCCTGCTTCTGGGTGTGATAGTTTCAGAAAAAAATGGAGGCTTGCCGAACCAGCCACAAAGCGCTGCTAAGATAGTAGATGCTTATCCTGAAGGTCCCCACAACCGGGATCTTGCATACATAGTAATTTCAAGCGTCCTCGCTGTAATTGGTATGTTTATATTTCCCGAGCATGCAGTAGAAATGCTTTTATTCCCGCTTGTTTTATGCGGGGCAAGGGAATTAATCAAGGATTTTAAAGCCGCTCCTCCTAGGCAAAGCAGGTGGCAAGATATTAAGGAGGCGAAATCAAGGGCCGGTACCAAGATTATCGGTATAACCGGGCCATGCGCTAGCGGTAAGTCAACTGTTGGAGGATTATTGCTTGAACAGGGCTATAAAGTCATTGATATAGATGCAATTAAGCGGCAAGGGATTCCACCGGAGATAAGAGAGAAGCTTGTTGTTCGGTTCGGTGAAATGGTTATCAATCCGTATGGGGGATTGAATATAGGTATTCTTTTCGGAGATAGGCAGGCTTTGGCTGAGGCTGAAGGCATATTAGCGCCGTATACTTTAGGAGTGGTCGCAAGGGATATCGGGGATACGATTGCGCGGGGGGATAAGTTTATATTTCTTGATGCCGCGTATATACATAAAATGAGTGTCAGTGAATTATTGGATGAGGTCTGGTATGTATTTAGGCCCGAAGAAGGGCGTTTGAATGGAATGCTGGAAAGGGACCGGCAAAAGAGGGTAGATCCGGAGGTTACCAGAACGGCATTCGAGAGGTTAAATAAGTTGCAACCTTCGCACAGAGAGTACTGCCGGATGGCAACACGCGTAATCAATAATAAAGGTACTGTCGCGGATTTAAAGATGAATGTGAGAGTTGCTCTGATGCGTAATCCGCTTCCGTCAGGTAATAATGGAAGTGATGCCCAGCCGCTTGACCGCGCTAAACCCTTAGCTCCATCGAACAGAATCTCTCCGCGTCTTGCCATTGGTTTGTCTATCCTCGGCCTGCTCTGCTGCGGATTCACCGGTGGTTCTTTTTGGTTGGCGTTGTTTACGGCAGCAGCGGTCTTTATCCTGTGTATTAAATTATTCGGTTTCAATAGCATCGACCGGTATGAGACGTTGAAGCTTATCTTAATATCATTCTTTATTTCTACACTCATAGTTTGCAGTTTTGTATTTCTTTTCAAATATTCTCCCTTGGGCGTTGCTGCTTGTTCCGGCATATTAGCGGCAGTTTTTTTGTCAAATTATATTTACAATCTGACTCGTATTGCCGGGCCCGATTTAGCAGGTTACCCTGTATTTCACCTAAAGATTTTTCGTGCTATTACTATTCATGTCAGCGGTAGAAGGATACTTATATATAACTTGTTGTCTTTTTTGGTCGCCTTGCCTGCGGCATGCTTCATGGGCTCATTAACCTTGGAACCGCTTGGCATTCTATCGATAGCGCTTTGTATATTAATCATTCAAGCAGTAAATTTCGTTTGTTTGTTGCTCCATGAATTATCCCATACTGTAACCAGCTTATGTTTAGGACAGTCATGCGGTGTCATCTTGTTGCATGAGACCGGTGGGTTATCCTTTAATGATCACTCTAGCGATGCAGGAGAATTATGTATTCATGCAGCAGGCCCATTAATAAACCTTCTTTTGGGAGCTGCGAGTCTGTGGTTATTATCTTCTTCATATTTAGCTGCAGGAAGTTTGGCTGCGGCACTTACGGTCATTGTGTTAGTGGTTAATATTTACCATTTGGTTTGGCAATTAATTATTAATCGACAAAATTCAACCGATTTGAATAAAATATGCGGAATCTTTGCCAGAAATCCACGGCTTGCCGCTAAGGTTATTATAACCGTAGCAAGCGCTGCAATCTTGGTATGGTTCTTTGTATTACCGTTATTGCACGGGTTGTTTGCAGTTTTGAGCGGAGCAGTTCCTATGATTATCCTTTCATGCAAGCTTGTCTCAGAAGGCATAGGTATAAGCATGTTGGCGCCTGCCTCTTTTACTACATCAGCTTTCTTTGATATAGTCTGGCCGGTTTTAGTCGGCTGTTTGTTGGGCGCGGTGCTTAAACAAAATCCAAATGATCCTTTTCGTTCAGCCCCGCATGACCGCGATCTGATAATAATGGGTGTTGCTGCCGCCATTTTCACGATAGTATTATTTTGTAACTTCGATAACTACCTTAAGATTAATATCCTGGTGTGTTTATTTATTTTAACCGGTTTAAGCGTAGAAATTAATCAAGCCTTGTCCAGGCAACCTTCAATGTCTGTTCAGCCAAAATGGCATCTGTCCTCGGCTGATGCATTAAGAATTCTGGCGTTCTTAGGTTTATTATGTTTGTCATGCTCCGGAGGCTCCTTCAGCCTTGGCCCTGATCAGATGTTCTTGGTTTTAGGCGTAAGTATGCTTGTGGGTTTGATGTCGAAAGGTATCGATCTTCCGGGGATGCCTGAATGGGGAATTCCTCATTATGGTGAAGAGGCCTATATTGATATAGGAGTGGATAGCGTTGTGTTTCATTTTGGCGAATTGTTTGTGTTGAAACAGTATGGTAGATCTTCGCTACCCGTTGTTGAGTGCTATGTCCGGGCTGTCAATTACCTCAAGATGCTCTGGGATAATGCTCCTCCCGTTTTTACCGTAAATATAGAAGGGCAGGCATGGAATGTTCTATTCCGGATAGTACCTTTTACCCACTACGGAAAGCATAATGATCTTCCTTGCGCTGTACAGTCGTACATCCCCGGTCCGCATCTGTTTGATTGCGGTGTTGAATATTTATTGAATAGTCATATTCTAGAAGTCCCAGATGAAAAAGGGCTGAGGGGAGCCATTATCTGGCTTTCAGGCCTATTGCAGCAAAATCAGGACAATTTAAAAGCGCGTCTTAACGAAATTATCAGGCAACTTTCCCGAATGGTAGAAGAGAAGTTGGACTTAAGCTACCTAGATATCGGAAACACTAACGTTAAGATAACAGGGGTTGATCGCGAGAAGAGATTAATAACTATATCTGTTACGGATATCGCTTCAGTAATACAGGATTTGGAAGGGCTTAAGAGATTTGCTCCCGGCTCGGGCATTCCTGTCCCAGCGGGTTATGGAGTCGACTCTGGTAGTGCCTCTCATTGTTGCGTAGCGGGATTCGCTTTACTTTTGCCTTTCCTTGGTTTTGACCAGACGGCGGTAAGCTGGTTAATTTTGGCCGGCTGCCTGCTGGGTTTAACTGTGGGCAAGGCCGGTTCTTTGCCCCAAGAGATTATTTGCGGGCAGGCGGAGTTTCAGCGGCTCGCTGGATATTTGAGCGTACCCGTCGGCAATATTGTCAATGCCTGGCCGATATTAAATATGGAGGAGCGTTATGTTGTGGCGCGTTTTTACGGACTACGTTGCCCGGCTACGGAAGATTTTAAGGCTATAGCTGATGAGTTGGTCAATGGCGGTTTTCTCGAAAGAACGATCCGTAGGTATGCATGGGAATCTATCCGTTCGATGAAGAAGAGGGCAGAGGAGAAGTTGATAAGAGGTGAATCCGGTCTTCTGCTTTTAAGCGAGGCAACCGGTGTCCCCACGCAATTCCTACCGTATTTGCTAAATGTATTGCATGGCAAGAAACCTGCCCGCGCATTTGTGATAAAGCGTACTTTCGGGATAGGATGCTTAAGTGTGAGTAGTCATCGCTTCATGTTGATAGTTCTTAACGGGTTTATAAGTAAGTTTTTTGGGCATCAGGCAAAAAAACAAAAACCGCTTGCCGGCGTTGTTAGTATCGGTCCGTTTCTTTACAGGAGCTTAAGCGATCTGCGTGCTTTGGCTGTTGAAAGAGGGATAGCGGGTGAGGCTATCCTGGATATCCGCAGGATAAATTATCCTAAGCGTTGGCAGCGTATTTTAATAAAAGGCGCTCCGATAAAAAGTACCGAAGCCAATGTTGTTAGAGAAATCAAGGCCAGGGCAGGACAATGCCAGGGTTCTCCTACTTTTGGGTTAAGCGTAGCGGAGCTGCAGAGAGATGGTTTTATGTGGTTGTATAAACTTGCCTGGAATGTTTTTCCTAAAGGACGCTGGAGAGAGGCTTTGAAGAAAGCGGGGTATAATACGGATCAGATCTTGCGCAAGCATAGTCCGCATAAATCCGCTTCCCGAATTTCGTCTGACCTGTTAGGTATACGGCTTGGGGTTAAGGAACATGAGACCATAGATATCTATACGCATCCGGTATTGGGGCCTGATGCTGTCGGAGAAAGGATTCTGGGCATTCAGGAGGAGTCGCTTGTCAGAGATATATTGGAGGGAGCGGATAGGTCGGCTCTCGTCGGGAAATATTACGGCAACTGGGTAACTTTGTTAAGAAGCGCGATGATAAAGCTATGCGCAAGGACCCTAGAAGATCTGCCGGAGGGCTATAAAAAATACCCCGGTGTTTTAAGGAGAGCAAGGGCAGCTGAAACAAGGGAGGCGGGTAAGCGACCCTGAGACAAGAAGGCCAAGGCCGCTTAACTTCCTCATGATCGTTATGCAAAGACCTATGCGTTAGTTGAGCCACTACGGATTAAGATTTAAAAAAAACTATGGAAAAATACCGTTAGAAGTCTTATAATAAAACTATAAAATAGCCAGTTTTAGCATTTAGTTATACAAGCGTAACTTGCAGGGAGGCAGAGGGATAAGCGCAAATCTAGGTTCGGGCTGAAATTGAAGTTAGGTCTGGTCCGTTAATTTATAGGTAAAGCCACGGAGAAAGGATTAAAGCAATGGATGAGCGCAGAAGTGTTCCAAGGTGGGCGGTAAATCAGGATGCAGATCTGCAGATTGAGGATCAACCGCATACCATTCCTTGCACTGTTGAAGATATCAGCGCAAACGGGATGCGTCTCTCATTGGGCAAGCGTCTTTTTAGCGAAGCCTTCTCCAATATCTCTCTTGCTTTGGGTCAGGCTCTTAATCTTAATCTGGGTGCGCATGTAGCATGGCAAGAACAAAGCGAAGCAAAGTTTACTTACGGATTATTTTTTAACAATATTGATGACGTTCAAAGAAATAAAATCAAAGAATATATCTATAATAACTTTTCTGAACAGGATAGAAGAGGATTAAATGAGCAGTGGTGGAGAGGGGCATAATGCAGGAGCTTAGGAAAATACCTAGATGGGAGATTAACCAGAAAGCCAAGATTCGCCTGGAGGGAGCGGTATCCGACGCTCTCTGTCATATTAAGGATATCAATTTTAAAGGGATGCAGTTAATTCTGGGGTTAAGGCTTATTGTAGATACCTATGTGAATTTACACTTAATTTTATCTCCGGAGATTAGCATAGATGCCCAAGTCTGGGTAGCCTGGCATAAGACTATCGATGGCCAGAATACTTACGGATTATATTTTAGTAGAATAACAGCTGAGGATAAAGAGAAGATCTATAAATTTGTTTACAAGAATGTTCCGAACGAAGCAGTAAAGGGGTGGTCAAATGGTGCAATAAGAGAGAAGGGAGGCGAGAGAATGGAAGATCATAGAATCTTCCAGAGGTTTAACTTAAAAATGCCGGTGAGGCTATTGGATTTAGATACCGGAGAAGAGATCCCGGCTGAGACAAATGATATCAGCGCTAAAGGGATGGGCCTAAGACTTAAGCAGGCGATAAAGATCAATACCCCGCTTGAGGCTTGGGTGCATTTTCCGGATAGAGGAGAGCCGCTTTATACAAGAGGAAGAGCAGTTTGGTCAAAGCTCTCAGAAGCTAATGAGTTTCGCGCTGGCGTAGAGCTTGAGGGTGCGGACCTTATGAGCTTATCCCGTATATTAAGATCTTAAAAGCCTTGATTTTGTCTTAGAAATATGTTAAATTTTAATACTCCGTATATATATAGGTAAGGGGTAAAAATAAGACAAGGATAAGGCATGATTTCTAGCATGAGGAGTACTAGCGAAATGAAGTTTTTAGGTACTTTGTTTACAGTTTGTTTAATTTTAATTTCAGGATGTTCACCTAAGATAGATTCAAGTAAAGTCGTTACCGTATGGCATTGGATGACTGACCGCGAGCCGGCATTTAAGGAATTGGCTAAGAGATACGAAGCTAAGACCGGCATCAAGGTAAATTTTGAACTCTATGCCCCCTCCGACGCATATTCTCAAAAAGTGCGCTCAGCTGTCCAAGGCGCAAACCTTCCGGATATCTTCGGGATATTGGGAGAAAAAAGAGATTTTTCCTCTTTTGTTAAGGCAGGTTTTGTTCTGGATCTTACCCCTTACATGCTGGAGAATAATGCAAAATGGAAGAATAGTTTTTTTGTCAAGGCATTAGCGGTAAATGAATTTACAGATGGTAACAGCTACGGAGTAAAAACAGGGATTTACGGCGTGCCAGTAGATATCATGACCATTCAGATGGTCTATAACAAGTCTTTATTTAAACAATTAGGTCTTAATCCCAACCACCCGCCGCAGACATTCGATGAATTATTAGAGATCGGTAGAAAAATATCCGCCACAAATCGTGGCGGACCCGCCAAGGATTATGGCGGGAAAGCAGCCAATCTGCAGGGTTTTGTTTCGGGCTGGTCAGAGTTATGGATGATCGATTGCTTTGCCAGCAATTACGCTTTTAATATCATGGGCAAAGATAAAATTATCGCTACTATAAAGGGCCAGGTTCCTTATACTGATCCTGACTGGATAAAAGTACTCTCAATATTTCGCCAGATGCGCGAATCCGGTATTTTGATCGAGGGTCTGGTAACTATGATAAATAAAACCGCAGAGCAGCTTTTTGCTAACGGGAAAGCGGTTTTTGCTTTTAACGGCTCCTGGTGCGTGAATGTTTACCAGAGGATGAATCCGGAACTGGATTACGCAGCGTTTCTGCCGCCTAAGACATCAGATAGTTATCCGATGAGTATCTGGGGAGGAGCGGGTTCTTCTTTTGTGGTTAATGCCCGATCAAAGAATAAGCAAGAGGCGGTAAATTTCCTGAAGTGGCTTACTGAACTCAACCAGCAAGCGTATCTCTCCAGGGTAACTAACAATTTGCCTGCCAACAGAGAATGTTTAGATAAGGTCCCGCCAATTCTGGCGCAGTTCTCAAGGGCGATGGATAATGCTACGCATCCGAATGCCTGGGGGGTTTCAGAATTTCCAATTGTAATCGAGGCATTTGATAAGGGGGTTCAGGCGATCATCCTCAGAGAGAAAACGCCTGAACAGGTAGCATTTGAAGTGCAGAAGGTGAAGGAAAGAGAGCTATTTAAGAAACGCCAATAAGCCTACTTATGACTTACGACATACGACTTACGACATGAAAATAAGAGCAATAGCAGAGGATTATTTATTCGTATTACCAGCAGTAACAATCTTCGTAATATTTTACGTTATTCCTTTTGTCTGGGTTTTTAAGTTGAGTTTATTTAACTGGGATGGGATTCTACCTAGTAAAACTTTCGTAGCCCTGGCAAATTTTAAGGAGATCATTTTTCATGATCCCAGCTGGTGGCAATCAATGCGTAATGCCGGTTACATCACTCTGATTGCGCTGACCTTTCAGAATGCGCTGGCGTTTCTTTTGGCTTGGGCATGTGACCGCCAGATTCGCCTCAAGCATTTTTACCGCGCGGTATTTTTTATCCCGCCCATACTTTCGGAAATCGTGGTGGGGATGGTTTGGCGTTTTATCGTCAACGATGTGGACGGAGCGAATATGGTCAACCGCGCCCTTGTTACTATGGGCATGGGGCAGTTTGCGCACAGCTGGCTTAATGATCCCAAATTTGTTCTTACTACCGTGGCAATAATCCACAGCTGGAAGGGTTTTGGCTGGGGGTTCCTTATATTTCTGGCTGGGTTGCAAACTATTCCGCGGGAATTCTATGAAGCTGCGCGCGTGGACGGTGTCAATGCGTGGCAATCGTTTAAGAATATTACCATGCCGCTAATGATGCCGGTGATTATGTTGGTGGCGATTCTGACTGTATTGGGGACAATGCAGGCGTTCGCATTGATCCTGGGGCTTGTGGGCGGAGAATTTGCCGGCCATACATCAGTTCCGGTTCTAAGGATACTTGCTGTCATGCGTGATTCATCGCGATTTGGCTATGCCTGCGCCATGGGGATTAATCTAGGCATTATCTTGGTAGCAGTCTCCTTTGTTATAAACATGCTGGCAAGGAGAGCGCGTAATTGGGCTTAAAGTATGAGTATATACCATAAGGCTAAGAAGACTACAATAAATACGCTTATTCATCTGTTTCTTCTGGCGGTAGCAATAACTTGTATTTACCCTCTTTTATGGATGGTAGCTTCAAGTTTTAAAACTCAGGAGACAATTTTTAGCGATATCTCCATTATTCCGCGGCATCTACATTTTGAAAATTATTACCTTGCGGTTAGTAATAGTGATTTCGGCCGCTATTTTTTAAATAGCACAATTTATACCGTTAGCGTGGTATTCGGTATAGTAGTTGTTTCCTCGATGGCGGCGTATGCTTTTTCGCGTTTACGTTTTCCGGGTAGGAACATCCTTTTTATTATATTTATTGCGGCGATGATGATACCCATGCCCGGAGGTTTCGTGCCTTTGTATGTTTTGTTAAATAAGCTTCATCTGCGCGATACTGCTTTCGGTTATATACTGGCGATGATTAGTATGGGGCTAGCCACTAGTATATTCATACTCAAGACTTTTTTTGATAAGATGCCCAAGGAATTAGAGGATGCCGCACGCATTGACGGCTGCTCAAAACTGGGTATCTGGTGGCATGTGGCCATTCCTTTTGCAAAGCCCGCGCTTGCGGTGGTGGTGGTTTTTAATGCGCTGAACGTCTGGAACGAATATGTTTTAGCTCTTATAATATTTGACAGTAAAAATTTGATGCCCCTTCAACGGGCATTGATGATGTTTCGGGGAGAGTTCCTGACTAATTACCCGCTTTTGATGGCAGGGCTTACTATAACGGCTTTGCCTATAATTATAGTGTACATCTTCATGCAGAAATATATTGTTAAGGGAGTGGCTTCATCGGTACTAGGATAATAAAATCTTTTAGTAAGGCGATAATAATATTGCTTACACCAGGTATATTTGTTATAATACAAAATTCATTGTTATTAATTTAACAAAAAAAGAGAGGAGTTAGTTAATGGATCAATCAGCTGGTCAGCCAAAGCACCATATTACAGCTCAAAAAGACCGAATTCCTTTTCTTCAAAAAGCTGCATACAGTATAGGATCATTAGTTAACCAATTTCAGGCTGCCGCGATCGGATCGCTGGTTATTGTTTTAAACCTAGGACTTGGCATGAATCCCGCTTTAGTCGGTCTCATCGGAGCAATCCCGCGTCTTATTGATGCTTTTTCAGATCCAATAATCGGCCACAGTTCAGATAATACCCGGACTAGATGGGGCCGGCGTAAACCCTGGATATTCTTTGGAGCTATTTTATCCGGAATTTTATTCGCATTGATGTTTCATCTCTATAAAGGGCGTACCGATAATTTCTATTTCTGGTATTTTTTAATAATCCAATGTTTTTTTGTCGTTTCCTTTGCCTGTTATTCGATTCCCTGGATTGCCCTCGGGTATGAAATGACACCGGATTATCATGAACGCACCCGGCTACAGGGATTTAGCAATTTCTTTGCTCAAATTGCCTGGCTTGTCGCGCCATGGTTTTTCGCGTTGATGAACAATAAAGCTATGTTTACGGATATTGTCCAGGGAGCGCGCTCTATCGCTATTGCGGTCGGGGTTTTTATCGCGGTCGGCGGGGTCCTGCCGGCAATTTTTAATAAAGAACTTTTCGGTAAGTTAGCGAAGCCTAAAAAAGGAGAGGGGAACTTAGTTATAATAAAAAACCTCCTGAGCAGTTGCGCACAGTCTTTAAAGTGCCGTCCTTTCGTTAAGCTTATCGCGGTAACATTTTTAATCTTTAACGGATTCATGCTCGCCTCTGCCTTCACGCTCTATGTTATTGTCTACTATGTTTATGGCGGCGATTGGGGAAAAGGCGGTACATTGCTTGGCTGGTTTGGAACGGCAAGTTCTGTTTGCACGTTGTTGGCTATCTCCTTAACTACCTGGATTTCCACAAAAATTGGGAAGCGTAAAACTTTTTTAATTGCTATGTGTCTTGCGATTTTAGGTTATGCCCTTAAATGGGTAGGGTATAATCCACGTTATCCATACTTATTAATGATCGCTGTTCCATTTTTAGCATTTCACCTGGGAGCGCTCTTTACCATGGTTCCTTCTATGGTTGCTGATGTCTGCGATCTGGACGAATTGAGTTGTGGGAAACGCAGGGAAGGGATGTTTAGCGGTATTTACTGGTGGATACAAAAACTCGGCCAGGCAGGTGCCTCGATACTCGCAGGAGTCCTCCTTAATGTGACGGGTTTTAATGTAGCATTAGGTGCTGCTCAAAAAACGCAGACCTTATTTTACATGAGGCTCTGTGATATTGGTATCCCGATTGTCTCTACTGCAGTTGCCATATTCATTATTATGACTTTTGACATTTCAGAATCTAGGGCCTATGAAATCCGTGCGCAGGTCGAAAAGCGAAGAGAAGAGAGGCGACACGAAGAAATACAGGTAGAAGAAGAAAGACGAAAACAAGAGAGACGGGCTCAAGGGTAGGAGTGATTGTAAAATGATGCTAGTCGTAAGTCGTATGTCGTATGTCGTATGTAAGGGCTTGAAAATAGCCTTGTGTCTACTTTTATTCCTTACGACTTACCACTTACGACTTACGACTAACTTACGACTAACTTACGACTTATATGCACAAGAGAGTTCTTCTTCTAGCGAGCTGCTCGATAAGGCCTGGGCAGCGCATGGCAAGCACGATACAGAAGCTACTCTTAAATATACCCAGGAGCTTATTGATTTATACAAAGATAAAGCAGAAAGCCAGCAGAAATATTTAAAGGCTATGCCTAAAACCAAAGAGGAGATTGAGGAGGTTAAGGAATTAAATGATGTGGCGACTGCCTATTTTATACAGGCAGAAACATTGTTGCGTCAGGAGAAGCTTGAGGAAGCAAAGAAGCTGTTTCAGATAATTATTAATCAATATCCTTTTGCTCAAGGGTGGGATCAGCGCGGGTGGTACTGGTCTCTAAAATTAGTCTCGGAGCAGAGTATTAAGAAGATCGAGACCGGGGATATTGAGGTAGAGCAGAAGAAAAAAGTAAGCCAGATCTCCACTAAGATCGTATTGTATGAGCCCGGGACTGAAGATCTGGTGAATTATGAAAAATACGGGGAGTTTAAGGGTATCGGCACTAAAGATTATAAATATACGATTAAAGACCAGGAAGGTCTTATGGCTGCCATAGGCGAGGGAATTTATCCGAATACTACTTCAGTAAGATGGGACCCTGAATTTAAAAAGGCCCTGAAGGAGAAGCGTCTTGACGGGGAAGCCTGGGATTTTATGCATTCGCCTGATCTTGAGGCAGCTTTTTTGAAATGGGCTACAGGGAGTGAACCGCCGGGCGTGCGTTTATTTTATACCGGTTTAATATTAGAGAAGGCCGGACTATTAAAGAGCGCCTTAAAATGTTACTATGCCATAGTGGTGCATTATCCTGGTAGTTATGGCTGGACCTATTGGCATACCCCTTGGTACGTTGGCCAGGCAGCAGTCGCTAAAATAAATTATATACTTTCTCAAAATCCGCAATTAGGTTATAAATTACAAGACGCAGATATAAGGATAATTAATGGTTATGACAATGATGTTGCCAATGATATTCCGATTGTAAACCCCGGTAAATTTGTTAAACTTAACCTGGTTGAGAAGATAAAGCCAAAGCCAAGCATTGATTCATTAAATATTAAAAAGATCTCAGGTAAGGGCAAGGTGCACATCGTTCAGTATGAAACCGGTGATTGGCAGCTGATTGTTGACGGTAAGCCTTATATGATTAAAGGTATTACCTATGCGCCGACCAAGATCGGGCAATCTCCCGATGACGGGACAATGACTAGCTGGATGGACGACGATTTCAATAATAACAAAAAGGCCGATGGCCCTTATGATACCTATGTAGATCAAGCGACTAAAGAGGCAATAGGCGATTTTCAATTGATGAAAGATATGGGGGTAAATACCCTACGGCTGTATCATCATCCTAATCCGGTAAATAAAGAAGTATTGCGCGATATGTATAATAAATATGGGATACGCGTGATTATGGGCGATTTTCTTGGTAAATACGCGCTCGGCTCAGGTGCCCAGTGGAACCCCGGTACCGATTATAATGACGAAGAGCAGAAAAAGAATATGCTCGAATCAGTTAAGTCGATGGTTAATGAATATAAAAATGAGCCTTACATTTTATTCTGGTTATTGGGGAATGAAAATGTATACGGATATGCTTGTAATGCCGATACTCAGCCCGATGCATACTTTAAATTTGCTAACGAAGTGGCTAAGGCTGTAAAAGAAATAGATCCGGATCATCCGGTAGCTATATGCAGCGGAGATATATTGTTCTTAGATAAATTCGGTAAAGATGCTCCCGATGTCGATATTTTTGGGACTAATGCCTATCGCGGAAATTATGGTTTCGGCCGTTTTTGGAAGAGCGTTAAAGAAGAAGCCGATAGGCCAGCGTTTATTACTGAATATGGTTGTCCGGCTCATGCCGATGGCAAGACTGATTTAGAGGCAGAGGAGCTTCAGGCAGAATATCATAAAGGTTCCTGGGAAGATATAGAAAATAATTCAGCTTTTAATTCCGGTGCAGGAAATTCAATCGGTGGAGTTGTTTTCGAATGGCTTGACGAATGGTGGAAGGCCTATGAGCCGTCTATACATGATACGAAGAGCTTATGGGCAGGGCCTTTTCCTGACGGATATATGCATGAAGAGTGGCTCGGGCTCTGTGGCCAAGGGGACGGAAAGGACAGCCCGTTCTTACGACAGTTGCGCAAAGCTTATTATACGTATCAAAAGCTTTGGAAATAAGTTTTAATAAGGAGGAGAAAGGGGGCAGGAGGAGCAAAATCAGAAAATATCAACTTAAGTATTTTATTATGTGTTTTAAAGAAGATTAATAAGGAGGTGTCATGAAAAAGTTTATAATGGTTTTAGCGGTGATGGCTTTAGCTATAACTACTATTGCATTAGCTGAAGATAAGGCCGCAAAGGAGTTTGTGGTTTACACCGATAAGAACGCCAGAGATAATCACTATATCCCCGCTGGATGGATGGGCGATTACGGCGATATCAAAATGAATGATCAGTCTGCGGAAAATCCGCATACCGGTTCTTCAAGTATTCAGTTTGTGTATAACGCCAAGAAGACACAGAATCAGGGTTGGGCAGGCGTTTATTGGCAAAGCTCCGCAAACAACTGGGGAAGCAAGAAGAGCGGTTTTGATTTAACGGGAATGAATAAACTGACCTTCTGGGCGCGCGGTGCAAAGGGTGGCGAAGTTTTACAAAAAGTAGTAATCGGAGGTATTAAAGGCACATATCCGGATTCAGCCGTAGTAGAAATGGGCCCGATAGAACTTACTGATAGCTGGAAGCAGTATACGGTTAATCTAGCTGGAAAAGATCTATCTTATATAAACGGTGGGCTTAGCTGGACTATTACTTCGGATCAGAATTCCGATGGTGCTACATTCTACATTGATGATATCAAATTCGAATCAGATTCAACGTTAAAGCCTGAAGGCAAGCTACAGCAGGCCATGCCGTTTTATATTTACTCTGACCGCTCTTCAACCAGGAATCACTATATTCCTTCCGGTTGGATGGGTGATTACGGCGATTTAAAATACGAAGGTGTTTGCAAAGAAGATCCTTATTTAGGCGATAGCTGTATCAAGATAACTTACAACGGTAAAAGAGCTCAAGGAGCAGGTTGGGCAGGTATGATGTGGCAGAACCCGGCGAATAACTGGGGTACTGTTGACGCAGGTTTTGATTTATCCAAAGCAACCAGCCTTACATTTTGGGCACGTGGCGTAAAAGGTGGCGAACGCGTGGAAGAGTTTAAGGTCGGTGGGATCATGGGCGAATATTCTGATTCCGACTCAAGCTCAATCGGACCTGTTATCTTGAATAAGGAGTGGACGCAATATACTATCGATTTGAAAGGAAAAGATATGTCTAACATTATCGGCGGTTTCGTCTGGTCAGCAAATGTAGACACAAATCCTGATGGTATAATCTTCTATTTGGACGAAATAAAGTTTGAATAATTAGTCAAGAAGGGCGGTTATGTTCTAAAGCATCCTAAGAATAAACCGCCCTTCTTAAAATCTAAGAAAATAATCTTGAAAAAAAGATCCCTTCTACTAATCCTCTTTTTCCTGCTCTTAAGTTGCGAACAATCTTACGCTGCTAGGCCTAAGGTTTATATTAAGAAATCCCAAAACGATAATTACCAGCTTATGGTTAATAATAAGCCTTTTCTAGTTAAAGGTGTTTGTTATAGCCCCATACCTATCGGACAAAATCATGAATACGATTGGTGGTCAGATCCAAACAAGTCCTGGCTTGTTGATGGTAAGTTAATGAAGGATATGGGGGTTAATACTATCCGGCTTTATCAGTCTCATGAAGACATCAATGAGGTAAAACAGGTTATCCGGGATATGTATGAGAAATTCGGAATTCGCACTGTCATAGGTGACTGGTTAGGATTCTGGGAGTATCCTTGCCCTTTTTACGGGGATAAACGTTTCCAGGAGAGAGTAAAGAAGGGTGTTCTGGAGATGGTTACTCAGCTAAAGGATGAGCCGGGGGTTTTGCTTTGGACATTGGGAAACGAAAATAATTATTCGTGTCTTAACCGGGTTAATTCCTGGTCAAATGAGGAGATCGATAAAGAACCTGACCCCCAAAAGCAAAGGGAGATGCGCTCCAAGATTTATTACTCTTTTATTAATGATCTGACAAAAGAGATACACAAGATTGATCCTAATCATCCTGTAGCGCTAGGAAACGGCGAGCTGTTGGGTCTTGAGTACGCTAAACTTTATGCACCCGACGTAGATTTAGTCGCCTGTATTATTTATCGGGGGAAGACTTTCGGTAATTTATTCAATTCGCTAAAGATGACTTTTGATAAGCCCATTCTTCTCTCAGAATTCGGAGCGGATTGTTACGATGCGTATTTAGGAAAAGATGACCAGAATATGCAGGCCTTTTTCCTGGAGTCACAGTGGAGGCAGATTTATGAGAATATCGCAGGCAATAAAAAGGGCGCCGGAAATTGCTTAGGCGGGATAATGTTTGAATGGAGCGATGAATGGTGGAAGCACGATGAGAATAACCCTGATTCATGGAGCGTTCATGACATAGAGTCAAATTGGTCAAACGGAAGTTATTATTTTGATATAAAGGCAGCCGGTAATAAGAATATGAACGAAGAGTGGTTTGGATTGGTAGAGTTGTCAGATAATACGGACAAGGGTTTAAATAAACGTATCCCGCGTAAGAGTTATTACGTAGTGAGAGAATTTTGGAATAATCCCCAGGCAAAACCAAAAAATAAGAGGCAGAGATGAAAAAGGAAAGTTTTAAAATCTTAAAAGTTTTAATCCCGAGTTTATTTATTTTTACCACGGCCTCATTCGCTCAAGATTCAAAAGATACCAAGGCACTTACTTCCTGTATTTGTGAAGCAGATCCTGGGCTTAAGGATAAACAATTAAGTCAGAAATCACTTGTTTGTTTCGAAGAGTTAAAGAATAGTTATTTAAAAGAAAATAAGTTTTCTGAGTTCGTAGATTTTCTTAAAAGCGAGCCCTGTCCGGGTAATAAAGCGGTTGCGGCACTAGCCGGATATTCTATAGCCTCAACACGCTATAGCCAGCTTAAATATTTAGAAGATTCTAAGAATTGGGATGAGTATTTCGCCAAAGGAAATGATTACAGGGACGATATTATAAACGGGGCAGTTAAAGCCATAGGAGCGACAAAGGTAGAAGATCCTTTGAATATTCGCGCAAGGCTTCTACTCTTTCAGTTTCACAAGGATCTTCAGGATAATTTTGCTGAAGCTTCCTTAGCCGACCTTACGAATTCGGTTCAGGAATATGCTAGATCAGGCTCTGATATTGAAGTTATAAAAGAAGTCGCAGATAAACTATTAGCTTCTGATGAGAAAGGTAAATCCAGGGAATTATATAAAATCTATGCTAAGAAGCTAGCTTCTTCTGACATAGATAGCGAAGCGCTTAAGGGTATTGCAGTAGATTTCTACAATCAGGGGAACATTGAACTATCCGAAAATGTTTATAATACCTATATTGATAAGGTTTCTAGCGGTCTTAGCAAAGAAGAATTACTTAAAGAGCTAGGTGGGATTGGCATTATATTTGCTTATCAGGATAATAATGCTAATGATATGTTTTACGCCGAAGAAATTTTTAAGAAGATGGATTTATTAGGCGGGCAAGATGCTTTTGATGAGGAACTAATCTACTTGCGCGGCTTCAACTTAGAGAAATCCAAGCTTTTCACTCAGGCTAAGGATGTTTATGTTGATCTGATTAAGAGATTCCCGAAAAGTAAGCATGCAGATGAGGTTATTTATAAGACAGGTATTATTTATGTTTATATTTTAAGAGATTTAAAAACCGGCCGCACTTATTTTGAGCAGTTAGCCCAAATTGAACCGCTTAGCCCTCAACGAGCATCTAGTTTATATCAGCTGGGATTACTTAAGCAATGGGAAGGGGAGAGTCTGGCTGCTAGAAAATATTATAATAAGTTGCTTGAAAAACTTAAGGATAGCGACGCAGATAGGTTAGCTGCGCTTAAGGAGAGGTTAAAAGAGATAGATGAAAAGAAATCTCTCGATTATAATTTAAAGGTTGCTATCGATACAGCCTTAAAAGATGAGTATGCTAATCTTGATATGGGTAAATTGGACCTAAAAGCAACTTCTTACCGGCCTAAAAGAGGGAAAGAATTGGGCATAGGCTCTTCTGCTTATATAGGTGCTACCGGATGCCTGCAAATAGAGTTGCAATATCTTTGGTCAGGCGATTTAGGTGGGCTAAAACCGGCTAGCAATGCTTCTGAATTTAAAACAACCTATAAATCATCAGGGACACAGGTAATAAATGCAGTTATGTTCTCTCCAACAGGCATAGCCAGCCGTAATATTGACTTTGTTGATGTGGATTAGTGCGTAGTAACCCTTCAGAATCCCTAGAAGTCATTAACTGTTAAAAATACTTGACTTATAGTTTAATTAGTAGTATAAATAATTAAATGATAACTTAGCGAACACATAGGTAGTTAAGTTATGATTAATATTAGTCGCCACGGGAACAGGATTATGTATAATGCGCGAACTCGATTTACAAAAAGAGGTTTTAACTGATAAAGAAAGACGTAGTATTGAGATTTTGGATATACTAAGGAAACGCGGGCCCATAAGCCGGCCGGAAATATCGCGGGATATGGGGATAAATGTAGTTACTATCTCAAACTACATAGATGAATTTATAAAAAGTAATCTGGTCTTTGAAAAAGAACTTGATGTATCTGAGGGCGGAAGAAGGCCCGTGCTTTTGGATTTGAATCCTCAGGCTTGTTTTGTTATCGGCGTGGGATTAAACTTAACAAATATGGTTGGCCTGCTTGTGGATTTAAAAGGAAACATTATTACCAAAACTCAAACGGCCAGGCCTGATTTTTCTGTCAAGGATGTATCCGAATCTGTTTTGGATATTGTACGCGAGATTTTAAGGCGCTCCAAAGAATATTTCGCTAACATCCAGGGAATCGGTGTGGGTGTTGCCGGCTTAATAAATAAAAAGGATGGCTCCATACATTGGCCGCAGAAGATGGATCATTATTATACTTATGCTTCAGTGGATGTTCCTTTAAAGGCGCTTATGGAAAAAGAGTTTGACCTGCCGACCATGATTGAAAACGATGCAACCAGTGCCTGTTTCGGTGAGCATTGGTTGGATTTAGAGCAGGGTTATAAAAATGTTATTTATATGTTTTCCGGAGTAGGATGCGGTATAATGATTAATGGTGAGGTTTACCGCGGTTCGCAAGGATATGCCGGAGAGACTTCAGTATATAATTTTAAAGAACAGGATGATTTTAATTGCGCAGCAGGGGATCCTTGTTTTTCTAAGCGCTGGGATATAGACTTAGGAATTGTCAAAGATGTGAAGCAGTGTTTGCTGGCCGATAAAGAAAAAGCAAAAGATTTTTTTAAGGTTAGCTCAACTACACAAGAGGCAATAGATTTAAAAAGCGTATTTGCCGCATCTCGGGCTCAAGATAAAACAGCTAACCTTGCATTGAGTAGAGCAGCTAAGAGGCTGGGGATAAAGATTGCTTATTTAGTAAATCTGCTTAACCCCGAGATTGTGGTTATAGGAGGGGGTTTTGAAGAAGCAGGAGAAGATTTCTTGAAACAAGTGAATCTAGCGGTAAGAGAATGGGCGTTTAGGGAATCCGTTGATAATTTAAAGATAGTTTATTCTCAGCTTCGAGAGAATGCAGTTGCTTTAGGAGCCGCGAGTCTTGTAATGCAAAGGGTCTTTGCGCATATGCAAATAAAAGGAGGATAAATGGATCAGAAGGTAAAATTAATTATAATTGGCCTTATTATTGTAACGGTGGTGAGTTTTGCCCTGCTTATACAGGTATCAGGAGCTAAGCAGCAATTGATGCGCGAAAGAGATGAGCTTAAAACCGAAAATACAACGCTTATGGCTAATGTAGATAAATTAAGGGGCGATATGCGCAATTATGAAAATAGAATTGCCTCTTTAACCAGCGAACTAGACAATGCCAGTCGCCAGAAGGCCGATATGGAGAAGAGGTATGATCTGGTGAATAAGGCCAGGGAAGAGCTTATACAGAAGTTAAAAGACCTGCAATCTAAACAGGCAGATGCTCAAGTAGTACGTCCAATAACTACCTCTGACAATAACGACGCCTATTGGGCAAGCGTTTTAAAGGCGAAGAACGATCTGGAATTTCAGCTTAATAGCGTGCGCAGCGATTTAAAATCTCTGCAGATAACTAATGAGCAATTACAGAGAGATAAATCCAACATTGAACTGGATCTCAATAATTTAAAGCGCGAAAAAGAGGATTTGAAGCGTCAACTCGAATACAGCAAGAACCTTTCTGATAGTATAGCGCGTGAGTTGGTGAGAGAGAAGAATGATAAGTCTCAGGTTCAGGATAACGATAAATTATTAAAGAATGAAAATGCATTACTTACCCGCCAGCTTCAGAGTTTAAATAACCGTAAGATCACCTTAGATAGAAAGATACAGGAACTTCAGGAAGGCAAAAATACATTAGAGCGCAGGCTTTCTGAGATGGAGCTGATGCTTACGGATAAGGTTTCTCAGATGGATGGGTTTAAGGAAAAGATTGAGGCGGTTGCTCAGTCTGGATCGGGAAATAAAGATACTGTGGAGTTACCTGCGATTGTGGTGCGTCCTCAAGGTGACCGTCCGACAAAATCAGGGAATCCCGATGCCGGCTTAGTCGGCAGGGTCTTAGCTGTAAACAAAGAGAATAATTTTATAATTGTAGATCTTGGCCAGGATTCAGGTATTAGGGTCGGAGATGCTTTCAAAATATATAACGATGAGAAGCCTGTGGCAAGTGTTGAGGTTATTCAAGTCAGGCGCGGCATCTCAGCATGTGATATCAAGAGGACAACAAGCCCGATTCAGATTGGCGATATAGTCCGCTAAGCTTTTTGTTTATCATATAAATGACACGCACTAAAAAAAGTCCCTCCAAAAACGTATCTATTGAAGATGTCGCTCGTCTAGCCGGAGTATCCATAACTACCGTTTCGCGCGTAATCAATAAAATAGGTACAGTCAAAGAAAAAAACCGTCTCCAGGTTTTGGATGCTGTTAAGGAATTAAAATTCCAGCCGTCAATATTCGCTCAAAGATTGGCTACGGGCAAAAGCAATGTTGTTGCTTTACTTATCCCGCGGTACGAAGGTGTTTTTTACTCATTCTATGCGTTGGAATTAATTCGGGCATGCGGGACACTCTGCGAAGCTTTTAAATTAGACCTGCTATTGCATTTAACCGATAGCCACAGCCGTATTCCGCTTAATTTAAGAGGGGCAGGCGGTATAATATTTTCAGATATCATTGGTACGCGTTTTCAGGTTGAAGAGGCAATAAGCTCGGGGATACCTTGCGTGGTAATTAATAATTATGTTCAGGATTTACCGGTAAGCTGTATCGCTGTTGATAATGCCGGGGGGGCTGAGAGTGCGGTTAATTATTTAATCAGCCTGGGGCATAAAAAAATAGCGCACATAAGCGGCGATGTCTCTACGCAGGCAGCAGCAAAGCGCCTCGAAGGGTATGAGCAGGCGTTAAAGAAGAATAATATTGCGATTAAAGAAGAGTATATATTAAAAACAGATTATTCCCGCGGTCAGGCCAGGAGCGCTGCAGAGAAAATATTTAAGATGTCTGATATGCCTACTGCAGTATTCGTAGGTTCGGATTCCATGGCTTTAGAGGTAATGGCAGTAGCTAGAGAATTAGGAAAAAATATTCCCAATGATCTTTCTATTGTCGGCTTCGATGATAATCCATCAGGGCTATACGGCCCTGTTGCTTTGACAACAGTCAGGCAGCCTCTTATCAAGATGGCTGAAGAAGGTGTAAAAGAATTAAATAGATTAATGGGGCCTAAAAAAGGGGCCTCTACAAAAAAGATTATTCTTCCGACGGAGCTAGTGATTCGCGAATCTTGCCGACCGATTAAATAAGCGCTTAACACAATCCATTGTATAAACTAAATCTAAAATACACAATATATTGTAATTTTTCATTGACAAGCCTGAAGAGTCCATGTTATTATTGTCTGTCATAAATATATTAACCTTTTAATTATTTGGGAGTGAAGAAATGAATTTGAAATTATCTGAGAATGCTTTAAAGGTTTTGCAGCGCAGATACCTAAAGAGAGATGAACAGGGCAAGATAATTGAGACCCCTGATGAGTTGATAAAACGTGTAGCAGGCGCTATTGCATCGGCTGAGAAGATCTACGGAAAAAATGTAAATGAAATTAAGAAACTGGAAGATGATTTCTGCAGGATGATGAGTTCTTTAGAGTTTCTTCCGAATTCACCATGTTTAATGAATGCCGGAAAAGACCTGGGCCAACTTAGCGCATGCTTTACTCTGCCAATCGAAGACTCAATGGAGTCAATATTTGAGACATTAAAGGTAACTAGCCTGATACATAAGTCTGGCGGCGGAACAGGTTTTTCTTTTTCGCGATTACGTCCCAAGAATGCGGTGGTAAGGACTACTGGAGGGATTGCCTCCGGGCCAATTTCTTTTATGCGCGTTTACGATGCGGCTACCGAAGCGGTAAAACAGGGAGGTACCCGTCGGGGAGCTAATATGGGGATCTTAAGGGTAGATCATCCTGACGTTATGGAGTTTACTACGTGCAAGGAGAATAATAAACAGATTACAAATTTCAATATCTCCATTGCTATCACCGATGATTTCATGAAAAAGCTAGAAAAGGGTGAAGATTTTGATTTAATTGATCCGCATACGCATGGTTCAGTAAAAAAGATTAATCCTAAAGAAATATTTGATTTGATAGTGAAACAGGCGCATAAGAATGGTGAGCCGGGTATTATTTTTATCGATCGTATCAATCAATATAATCCTACCCCTAAATTAGGTAATATCGAAAGTACCAACCCTTGCGGCGAGCAACCGTTACTTCCTTATGAAAGTTGCGACTTAGGATCTATAAATTTATCCGTTCTTTGTAAGAGAACGAATTCGCGCTATGAGATCGACTGGGAGAGATTAAAAGAGGTTACCCGTCTGGCCGTACATTTCCTGGATAATCTAATTGATGTGAATAAATTTCCGCTCCCCCAGATTGAGAAAGCAACTAAAGCTACGCGTAAGATCGGTTTGGGTGTTATGGGCTGGGCGAGCCTGCTTATACGTTTAAATATACCTTATAATAGCGATGAGGCAGTTGCTTTGGCTGAGAAGGTTATGTCTTTCATCCTCAATGAAGCCAATAAGAAGTCTTTAGAGCTTGGTAAGGAAAAGGGGACATTCCCGGCTTTTAAGGGTAGTATATACGATAAGAAAGATGGTTCGACTAAGATGCGTAATGCCACTCTTACTACTATTGCCCCAACCGGCACGATTAGTATTATTGCCAGTCCATGTTCTTCAGGGATTGAGCCGTTATTTGCCATATCATATTATCGTAATGTTATGGATAATGACAAGCTGGTCGAGGTAGAGCCTTTGTTTGAAGAAGTGGCTAAAGAAAGAGGAATTTATAGCCGTGAACTTATGGAGAAGATTGCCGAAAGCGGCTCAGTGCAGCATATCGAAGGCGTACCTGATGATGTAAAAAGAATATTTGTCACTGCGCACGATATTGCTCCTGAATGGCATGTGCGCATGCAGGCAGCTTTCCAGAAATACGTGCACAATGCTACTTCAAAGACGATTAACTTTCCGCATGAAGCGACTATTGAAGATGTACGCAAGGCTTATCTTTTGGCTTATCAATTGGATTGCAAAGGCATAACTGTTTATCGCGATAAAAGCCGGGAAGAGCAGGTTTTAAATATCGGTAGCTCTGAGCAGAAGAAAGACGTAAAAGTTCAGATTTCTGCAGAGGATTACAAGAAAGCTATCGCTCCTCGTCCGAGGCCGGAGGTTATTATCGGGACTACTACTAAGGTGGCAACAGGTTGCGGCAATCTCTACGTTACTATAAATGTAGATGAAGAAGGCCAGCCATTTGAGCTATTTACCCAGATGGGTAAAGCTGGTGGTTGTGCTGCTAGCCAACTTGAGGCTATAGGGCGCCTAGTCTCGCTTGGTTTTCGCGCGGGGATTGAAGTTAAGGCGATTATGGAACAGTTGCGTAATATCCGTTGTCCTTCTCCTTCATGGGAAAAGGGCCAACGCATATTTTCCTGCGCAGACGCTATTGCCCGCGTAGTAGAAAGAAGATTAGTTAATGCCCAAGTAGTTAAAAACTCTCTTGATGTTACTCCTATCCCAATGAAGCACTCACATGCTGATGAACCGGTTACCTCCGATAATATTAGCTCAGCAAGCGTTGATATCGTTGGTGTTTGTCCGGATTGCGGTGGCGCCCTGCGCCATGAAGAAGGATGCATGAAGTGTCATGCCTGTGGTTTTTCAAAATGCTGAGTTCAGCTGTCAGCTGATAGCTGACAGCTGATAGCTGAACGATGAAAAAGATCATTTATATAGTTCTAGATGGCTTAGGGGATCTTCCTTTGAAGCAGCTTGGAGGCAAGACTCCCCTTGAGGCAGCAGCCACGCCGAATATGGACCGCCTTGCCCAAAGGGGGAGGACCGGAATTGTTTATCCAGCAGGCAAAGGAATTGCCCCGGAGTCAGATATTGCAGTAATTAGTCTTCTGGGGTACGATGCGCATAAATATTATACCGGTAGGGGTCCGCTTGAATCATTCGCCGAAGGATTAGCAGTTAATGATGGAGATGTGGCTCTAAGAGTAAATTTTGCTACTGCTTTTGAAGATGGTAAAACAATTCAAGACCGCCGCGTAGGAAGAAGTCTTGGCACAGAAGAAGCCGCAATATTAGCAAAAGAAATAAACTCCAAAGTTACATTATCAAGCGCAACTTTTGATTTTAAAAGCACAGTCGGCCACCGCGGGGTGCTGGTGATTAGGGCTATGCATCAGAAGTTATCAGGATGGATTACCAATACCGATCCTGCCTATGGCCGGGAAGGTTTATTTGGGGTAGCTAAAGAAAATTTCCATAACATAATAGAAACTTCTACTCCAATGCCAGGTTACGAAAATGATCTGGCTGCTAATGAGGCCGCAAAGCTGCTTAATGAATTTACCGAGAAATCAAATAAGGTTTTAAATGAAGCAGCAATAAATAAGAATAGAATTCAAGAAGGCAAGTTGAGCGCTAATTTAATTATATCAAGAGACGCAGGGTCAAGCTTACCGAATTTCCCTTCATTATCAGATATTTTTAATTTAAGATTTGGTTCGTTTGTGCAGATGCCGGTTGAAAGAGGGATTGCTCTTTTAACTGGTGTGGATATTATTGATGTTCCACAGTCAAGCGGACATCTAGATGTGGATTATCCTGTTTGGGCAAAGGTTGCCTTTGATTCGATCCAGAAATACGACTGCATCTATATCCATATTAAAGGTCCGGATGAGCCGGCGCATGACGGAGATTTCCAGAAGAAGAAAGAGAGTATTGAGGCTATAGATAAATATTTCTTTACCAGCTTATTGGGAGAGATTAATCTTGCGGACACTATTATTATTGTAACCGCTGACCATTCTACTGTCTGTGCAGTAAAGGCTCATACTGCAGATCCTGTGCCGCTACTTGTCTGTGGCGCAGGTATTAAGCCGGACGGTTCGATGAGCTTTTCTGAACGAAGCGCCAGGCTTGGCTCTATTGGTGAGCTTATGGGGCGTGAAATTCTGCCTTTTATTACAAAGCTTGCCAAAGATTAAGCTATAAAGATTTAGAATTATTTTAAATTCGTATTACTTGAGTAAAAAAGGGGGCTTTTATGGGTATGGTAGGAATTGGTATGCTGTTGGTAGGATTGCTTATTTTAGGTGCAGCGGGCTTGGTAATCTTTAGCGTTGTTTTCTGGTTGCTTATGATAATTGACTGCGCAAAAAGAGAATTTAAAAACCCGAATGATAAAGTTATTTGGATTTTAATTGTTATCTTGCTTCAACTTTTGGGGGCAACAATATACTGGGCAGTAATAAAGAAGCCAGGAGATCCTTCGGCTCCGACATCCCGCCCTTCCTCATAAGGTTAGTCAAATAATATAAAGAGAGAACAAAAAAGGCGTTGATTACTCAACGCCTTCCTCGTAGCACAAACCGTCTTTCTGACTCAGATCTGGTTAAAGTATAAGCCACAAATAACTGCTTGTCAAGAATAATTGGTGGGCGCAATTAGCCTTTCTGACCTAATCGCGCCCTTTGCAGTACCCCCTCAGTGGGATTCGAACCCACATCGTCCTCTGAGTCAGAAAGGAGCATTATCCATTTATGCTACAAGGGGGTGTGCCTGAAGGCTTTGCCTTCTACAATCTAATAGACGCATGAAGTAATTAAATCTAACCAAATTATTTTTTTGCGGGTCCTGTCCCGCCACGTTTCATGGCGGGCCACCCGCAAAAAGAATAATTTTATGGTATAATAACCATATGAATAATTATGACATTATAGTTATCGGCGCAGGACACGCTGGCATTGAGGCAGCTTTAGCAAGTGCGCGTATGGGGTTGCGTACACTTATGTTGACCTTGGATATAAATTCTATAGGCCGCATGAGTTGTAATCCTGCTATCGGCGGAGTAGGCAAGGGTCAGTTAGTTAAAGAGATTGATGCATTGGGTGGTACGATGGCTAGGGCTGCTGATGCCTGCGGAATCCAATTTAGAATTCTCAATGCTTCAAAGGGCGCGGCTGTGCAATCATCGCGCGCGCAAGTTGATATGAATTTGTATAATCAATATATGCAAGATTTGATTATGCATACTCCTAACCTGGAAGTAAAGGAAGCAGAAGCTAAAAGACTGCTTGTTGAAAATAATAAAGTTTGCGGGGTTATGCTTGATACATGTGAAGAGGTTAAGTCTGACGCAGTAATTATCTGCTCAGGTACTTTTCTAAACGGATTAATTCATATCGGCTTAAGACATTTTAGCGGCGGCCGTATCAATGAACGTTCATCAGAAGGCTTGGGAGATAACTTAAGGAACCTTGGTTTTAAGCTTATGCGCTTTAAGACCGGTACCCCTGCGCGGCTGGATAAGTCAACTATAGATTATACTAATTTAATTATACAGGAAGGAGATAGTTCGCCAAAGCCGTTCTCATTCTGGACAACTAAATTGCCACAGAGACAGATCTCCTGTCACATTACTTATACTAACAAGTTTACTCATAAAATAATTCTGGATAATTTAGACCGATCGCCGCTTTATACCGGAGCTATCAAGGCAACAGGAGTAAGATATTGTCCGTCGATTGAAGATAAGATAGTGAAATTTAAAGATAAGGATAGGCATCAGGTTTTTCTGGAGCCCCAAGGCCTGGATTCTAATGAGATTTATCCCAATGGTATCTCGACCAGTTTACCCGAAGATGTACAGTTAGCTTTGATAAATTCTATTGAAGGTCTCGAGAAGGCAAAGGTAATTCGTTTTGGCTATGGTATTGAGCATATTGTGGTTGAGCCAACGCAACTCTACCCTAGCCTAGAGTCCAAATCTTTAAGAAATTTATACTTGGCCGGACAGATAAACGGGACTACCGGCTATGAAGAGGCAGCTGCGCAAGGATTAGTCGCCGGGATTAATGCTGTGTTAAGGATTAAGAATGAAGAGCCGCTGATTTTAGACCGCGCATCAAGTTATATTGGCGTGTTGATCGACGATCTTACTACTAAAGGCACTAATGAGCCGTATCGCATGTTTACATCTCGCGTAGAGTACCGTCTGATTTTACGTGAAGATAACGCAGACCTGCGTTTAGGTAAGATCGGTTATAAGTTAGGCTTATTAAGCAAAAAAGATTATAATAAGACCAAAGACAAGGAAGAGTTGATTAAGAAAGGGATGCAAATCTTAAAAAGTACAAGAGTAAAATCTTTTAAGGGCGCAACATTAAAGACACAGACAACCTTAGAAGATTTGCTTAAAAGGCCTGAAGTTACACTGGATGATTTTCCGGAAATTGATATTGCTAAAGGCCTTGAGATTGAGGTAAAATATAGCGGGTTTATTCAGCGACAGTTTAAAGATGTGGAGCGCTTTAAGAATCTTGAGAAGATACGCATTCCTCAAGAACTTGATTACGCAAAGATACCCAGCCTTTCGCGCGAGATAAAAGAGAAGCTGAATAATTTTAGGCCGATAAACCTGGGTCAGGCATCGCGCATATCCGGAGTAACGCCTGCGGCCTTAAGCATGCTGATGGTTTATTTGAGGAAGATAAGCTAAGATCCTTATCTCTTAGGGTGTTAAAGAGTTACGGATATAAACCGACAAGATAGTTTTTCTTAACAGGTATACGTAAATGTCAAGTATTAGGATAAATAACATAGATTGTTATTATGAAATCCACGGTAACGGCAGCCCGCTTATCCTTATTGCCGGCCTGGCCAGCGATAGCCAGAGTTGGCATCCGATAATTGGTAGTTTAACAGAATATTTTAAAGTAGTTGTTTTTGATAATCGTGGTATTGGCAGGACACGATACCCTCAAGAAAGCTTTCAGATCTCCACATTAGCCCTTGATACAGTTTGTTTGCTTGATGAGCTAGCGATTAAAAAGGCAGACATCTTGGGTCATTCCATGGGCGGATATATTGCGCAAGAGATAGCAATAGAATATCCAGAAAGAGTAAATAGATTGATTTTGGCAAATACTTGCGCCTCTACTTCTCAAAGGAACAAGTTAATATTTAACAGTCTGCTCAAGACTTTAGGAAACAGAAAAGATTATGAATTATTCATCAGGGAATTATTTTGTTTAATCTTTACTGTCGAGTATCTTAGTAACAAAGATAATATTGAATCGGCTGTAAAATCTGCCTTACATTACCACTCTCCTGTGACTCCTGAAGGATTCAAGCTGCAAGTAGAGGCTTTGAGCAATTTTAGCTCTCTCGATAGATTAAGTAAAATAAAGGCAGCGACTTTGTTAATGGCGGGCAGAAAAGATATTGTAGTTACGCTTGAAGAGTCGCAGCTACTGGCAGATAAGATACCTTTTGTTCAAACCATGTATTTGGAAAACTCAGCTCATTCTTTCCAGGTCGAGCAGCCCGATCTTTTCGTCGACTGCGTAGTTGAGTTTTTGTTACAAAAAAGATCTAAAGGGTATAGCATATAATTACCCAAATATCTTGCTATAACTCCATATTGTATATATAATTCCCTAATAGATATTACGAAGGACTTGTCTTGGCTCATACGAGAGGGGCTTATTAAGCCTAAATGGCTAAAAACAATTACAATACAAAGCTTAAGAAATTCTGTGTTGACCAGGGAGTAGACCTCTTCGGGGTTGCGGATATCTCTACGATTAAACACGACTTTGCGTTATCTGAAGAACTCACCCGAGGCCTGGACCGCGCGGTTTGTATTGGCATTCGTTTATCGCAGTCAATCCTAAAAGATATAAAAAAGGCGCCGACTAAGATTTATTTTCATCACTACAGAACGCTTAATGCGCTTCTTGATCAGATAGCTTTAAAAGTCGCAAACACTATTCAGCGCAAAGGTTTTAATGCGCTACCGATTCCTGCTTCGCAGATTCTGGACTGGGAAAATCAGAAGGCGCACCTTTCGCATAAACAATTAGGTGCTTTAGCGGGCTTAGGCTGGATTGGCAGGAATAATCTCTTGGTTAATGAGAAATTAGGTGCACAGTTTCGCCTGGTTACAATCTTAACGGATATTCCAGTTAAGCCCGATAAGCCATTAAAGAAAGATTGCGGTATTTGCCATCTTTGTGTTAAAATATGTCCTGCTGCTGCAATAAAAGAAGACTATAAAGAGTTTGATCATATTAAATGTTTTGAAAAGTTGAAGGAATTTCAAAAGCAGAGGCTGGTAGACCAGTATATCTGCGGGGTTTGTGTTAATAGCTGCAGAGGAAAGTAATTTTATGGCTGATATATATCTGACCCGAGAGGGTTACCAAAAATTAACCGAAGAATTGGAGTTTTTAAAGACTACTAAGCGCAGGCAGCTTACCAAGGCTATTGCTGAAGCTAGGGCTCACGGAGATATCTCTGAGAATGCCGAATATGACGCGGCCAGGGAAGCCCAAGGTTTAAATGAGAAGAAAATTGCTGAATTAGAGCAGAAATTAGGCTCAGCGCGCATTCTCGATGATAATATGCCTAGCGATGAGGTTTTAATCGGGGCAACCGTTAAGATTAAGGATCTGGATAGCGGTGAGGAATTGATTTACACCCTGGTTTCGGAAGAAGAGGCGGATTACGAACAGGGGAAGATTTCGATTAGTTCTCCTATCGGAGGAGCTCTCTTAAACCATAAAGTGCAAGATATGATTGAGATTAAGATCCCCGCAGGCATCCTCAAGTATCAAATTCTGAAGATATCAAGAGATTAACCAGTATTAGCAAGATAGTTCAATTGGCTTGCGGGTCCTGCCACGGCGCCACCCTACTTCTTCTCGGGCTTACTCGCCCTGCGAAAAGTAGGGGACCTGTCGCCGTGTCACCCACAAGCCGCTTAATATATTCTTGACCCTAGGCTCAATTTGGAGTAATATTATAAGATTAAAGCCCGCATTTAAGGCTTATATCCCATGAAAAAAAGAATAGTTTCTTGGATAAAAAGGCAAGTTAAGGATGCCGGTGCCTCAGGTATTGTTTTAGGTTTATCTGGCGGGATAGATTCAGCAGTAGTCTGCGCCCTGGCAAAAGAGGCAGTGGGCAAGAGGAATGTATTGGCTTTATTTTTGCCTTGCCATAGCAACTTTCAGGATTTGAAAGATGCCAGGATTGTAGCAAAGAAATTAGGGGTAAAGACTAAGGCTATAGATTTGTCCAAGGTTTACGATAGTTTCTTGAGCCTACTTCCTAAGTCTGGTAAATTGGCAGCTGCGAATCTGCGGCCGCGCCTAAGGATGGCGACTCTGTATTATTTTGCCAATAAATTAAATTACCTGGTCTGCGGGACAGGGAATAAATCAGAGTTAATGGCCGGGTATTTTACTAAATACGGCGATGGCGGAGTAGATATATTGCCTATTGCCGATTTATTAAAAAAAGATGTGCGTAAATTAGCAAGAGAATTAGAAATTTCTGAACAGGTTATTGCTAAGCCTCCGACAGCAGGGCTCTGGCCGGGCCAGACCGACGAGAGCGAGATGGGGATAACTTATGATGAATTGGATGATATATTATATAGATTAGAACACAAGCAGAAACAGGCAGCGCAAGATAAAAAAGTTTCTAAGGTAAAAAGAATGATTACAAGGTCAGGGCATAAGAGGAATATGCCCGAGATTTGCAAAGGGAGGGGTTAAATGGAAGAGATATTAGAGATACTCGAGAAAGACGCGCGTACAAGCTGTGAAGATATCGCCAAGATGTTAAAAAAGAAGCCGCAGGAAATAAAGGCGGCGATTAAGAAGTATGAGAAAGACGGGGTGGTATTAAGATATAAGACAATCTTAAATAAGGAATTAGTCAAAGGGGATGATTCCAGCGTGCGCGCATTGATCGAAGTAAATATCCTGCCGCAGAAGGATCTGGGGTTTGAGAAGATAGCTGAGCGCATATATTCTTTTCCGGAGGTCTCAAGCTGTTATCTTATTTCAGGGACTTACGACCTTTTGGTAATTATTGAAGGCAAGAACATTCAGACAGTCTCAAGTTTCGTTGCGGAGAAACTTTCTTGCTTGGAAAATGTACGCGGCACAACTACCCACTTTTTACTTAAGAAATATAAAGAAGACGGTGTGATTTTGAAACATAGGGAAGAGAATAAGCGGATAGCTATATCATATTAATAGCCGTCAGCCGGCAGCTATCAGCTATCAGCTGATGGCTGAGAGCTGAAAGTCGAACAAATGAAAAACTTTATTTCTAAAAAAGTTGAAGTCATGCAACCCAGCGGTATCCGGGCGTTTTTTGATTTAGTCCTCGGGATGAAGGATGTCATATCTTTGGGCGTAGGTGAGCCGGATTTTGTCACTCCTTGGCAGATCCGCGAGGCTGGAATATATTCTCTAGAGCAGGGTTTTACCAGCTATACATCGAATAAGGGGCTATACAAACTGCGTCTAGGCCTGCATAAATATCTTAAGAATAAGTATGGAGTTGAATACTGCCCTGATGAGGAGATGTTGATAACCGTAGGGGTAAGCGAGGGATTGGATCTGGTTTTAAGGACAATTTGTAACCCCGGGGATAAAATTATTATACCGCAACCAAGTTACGTCTCTTATGGCCCGGTTACGGAATTAGCAGGTGGAGTTCCGGTTTATATTGATACTACAAAAGATAATTGCAAATTAACTCCCGAGAAATTGGAGAAGGCAATTGATAAGAAGGTTAAGGGGATTATTTTAAATTACCCCACGAATCCTACCGGAGTTTCATACCGTCGCAAAGAGCTGGAAGAACTGAACAAAATCATTCTCAAAAACAATCTTCTTTGTATAAGCGATGAGGTTTATGGTGACTTGACTTATGATTTTGAGCACGTACCGTTTGCGACTTTGCCTAGGGCAAGAGGCAACACTATTTATTTGAACGGTTTTTCTAAGACTTATGCTATGACGGGTTGGCGCGTGGGTTTTGTCTGCGGGCCAAAAGAGATTATCGCAGGGATGACCAAGATTCATCAATATACAATCATGTGTGTTTCAATAACCAGCCAGATGGCTGCGGCAGAGGCATTGGCCAGTGGCGAGAAGTCATTGCAAGAGATGAAGCGCGAATATAAGCGTAGGCGCGAGTTTGTAATAACCGAGCTTAACGCAATTGGCCTATCTTGCAGAAATCCCGAAGGGGCTTTTTATGCTTTTCCGTCGATAAAAAAGACAGGTTTTACTTCTATGCAATTCTCGCAAGTTCTTTTAAAGGAAGAAAAAGTTGCAGTAGTCCCGGGGCCTGCGTTTGGCGCATGCGCAGAAGGCTACATCAGGATTTCTTATGCCTCGAGTATGGATAATCTGAAGGAGGCCTTGTTCAGAATAGGCAGATTCATAAGGAAATAGATGCCAAAAGAAGCAAATAAGAATTATAAGATTTATGTTAAGCAGATTGAGGCATTAGCCAAGGTAGCAAGCCTAATTACCTCAGGGCTATATCTGGAAGAGTTATTGCGTTTGATTGTGCAGGTTACTGCTGAGGTGACTAATTCTAAAATATCTTCGCTTATGTTGCTTGATCCGGAGAAAAAAGAGTTAGTGGTGCGTGCCACGCAGTCTATATCCGACGCTTACAATAAGAAGCCGAATATAAAGGTAGGTGAGGGGATCGCCGGGATTGTGGTCCAGAGCAATAAGCCTGTTTGCGTTTTTGATGTTAAACAAGATGAGCGTTATTTGAATCAGGATATTGCTAAAAAAGAAGGATTATGCTCTCTGGCGAGTGTACCGCTTGCGGTTAAGGGGAGAGTAATCGGCGTACTGAATTGTTATACTACCAAGAAGCATAAATTTTCAAGTCAAGAACTCGGCCTTCTGGCAGTTATGGCCAATCAGGCGGCTATCGCTATTGAAAATGCTGAATTAGATATGCGCGTGAAAAGTGCCGAAGAGGCCTTGACTACGCGTAAACTCGTTGAACGGGCAAAGGATATCCTTTCCCAAGAAGCGAATATGCCATCTTCCGAAGCTTACAGATTAATTCAAAAGCAGAGCATGGATTTGCGTAAATCCATGCGCGAGGTGGCCGAAGCCATAATTATCGCTAGAGAAATAAAGGATAAAGGTTCGCGGTAGAGGAGGTATGCATGGGTAAGAAAGCGTGGATTATTTTATGGGTTACCGGTGTTATTCTTGCTACCAGTATAACTTCTTTTGCTAAAGAATCACTAAAGCCCACAGAGGGTAATTTTATCCAGGCCAAAGCCGGCAAAGAATTTGCAATAATCCTGGAATCCAATGTGACAACCGGCTATCGCTGGCAACTCGCTTCTTCTATTGATAGAGATTTCCTAATGGTGGTAGGATTAAGGTATGTGGCTCCTAAAACCAAAGCTGTTGGCGTAGGCGGCTGGGAGGAGTGGACGTTTAAGACAGTTAAGCCAGGCAAGGTAAGTATTACCTTTAATTATGCGCGGTCCTGGGAGAAGAATAAGGCGCCGGCCAAGACTAGGACTTTTGTGGTTGTAATAAAATAGACTAAGAATAGCCAATCTATAGAGCTATTTTTCTTGACAGCTTAAGCTTTTTTGCTAAAATAACTCTGTTTTATCCATCCTAACTGCAAGGCTTTTTAGGCCTCCCAAAAGAGAATCAAGCAGTATATTAATAAGGTAAAGGGATGTTTTGATAGGGGAAGAGTATGCATTATAACTGGTTAGTCTTGGCTATAGTTTTTATTCCGGTGGTAGGGGCATTTTTTCTGCCGCTGGCTAGCAGGGTCTCGCTGCGCTTTAGGAATATTGCTGCTTTTGTTCTGGTATTTTCCTCGTTTATCCTATCGCTAAAACTTATTCCGCTTGTTTTATCAGGTAAGACAGTACTATTTACCAGGGAATTTATACTTGGGTTTAATTTTACGCTGCTTGCAGATAATCTGGCAGTATTTATGGCTTGCGTATCCAGTCTAATTAGCTCAATCATCGTTCTGTATTCTTTCGGTTATATCAGCCACTATGAAAACCAGAATGAATATTACTGTATGGTTGTGTTATTCTTAGGTTCAATGATGGGGCTAGTTTTTTCAGCAAACCTGATATTGCTCTATCTTTTTTGGGAGATTACCGCAATAACCAGTTGGCGTTTAATCGGTTTCTTTAGAGAGAAGAATTATATTCTAAAGGCGGATAAATCTTTTCTGGTCACGGTCTTTGGTGCCCTGGTCATGTTGATTGGTTTTATAAATATTTATCAGCAGACCGGGACTTTTGATATGATTAGCATAAGGTGGCTGCTTAAAGATCCGATTTCAAATATCGCAGTATTATTGATACTTGTCGGGATTCTCTCTAAATCGGCAACCCTCCCCTTTCATACCTGGCTTCCTGATGCAGGTGTTGCCCCTTCGCCTGTTACAGCCTTGCTCCACGCCGCGGTGCTGGTTAAAATCGGCGTTTATGTTTTTGCCAGGTTGTTCCTGGTCACTTTTACCCTTCCCGATATTTGGCATACGCTTATTCCCATAATAGCTGCTACTAGCGCTATTGTCGCCGCGTGCGCTGCGCTTATAGAAACTGATTTAAAAAGGATTATCGCGTATTCCACAATCAGCCAGATAGGTTTTATCTTTTTTGGTTTTGCGCTGGGTAATACCTTAGGCATTGCAGGAGCCCTGCTTTACATATTAATGCACGGACTGGCTAAGGCCGGGCTCTTCCTTTGTGCCGGCATAGTTGAGCAGAATACCAAGATAAAGGATATCACTAAGCTCGGCGGATTAATTAAAACAATGCCGATAACCGCAGTGGCATTCTTATTCTGCGCTTTCTCCGTAATGGGGATACCCCCTTTTGGAGGATTCTTTAGTAAATATCTGGTTTTTGCAGGCGCTTTAGAAGCTAGACAGATATGGATAGGTTCAGTATTTTTGTTTGGCGCGTTTTTAACGATTATTTATCTTTTTAGGGTATTTAATCTAGTTTTTCTCAGCGAAGCTAAAGCTCCTCTAGTAAAAGAGGCAAGCCCGGTAATGATTTTTAGCGTCGCCCTTTTAGGCTTACTATCTTTGTTTAGCGGTATATTTATTAACTATCCATCTTTTTTTGTGCAGAGAACTGTGATGCAGATTGCGAGCGTGGCTAGATGACAGACAAGATCTTACTCTTACCTATTATAATACCGTTACTTGGCGGCCTGCTCGCATTACTTACCCCTAAAAAGTCCGGCGCATTAAAAGAGGGGATTTCGCTTATAGCCGTATTATTAAATCTTGTAGTCACGTTTTCTTTATTTAAATCCAACCTCTATTATGCACTTCCCTGGGTAGGATTCGGATTAGAGTTTTCATTAAGGCTATATCATTTTAGCGCATTTATAATATCTGCCAGCGCATTTTTCGGTTTTCTGATTATGTTCTACTCAGTTGTTTTTATGCGCGGTAAGCAGTTTTTAAATCAGTTCTACGCATATTTCTTGATCACCCTGGCTTTTATTAACGGGGCAGTGCTTGCTGATAATCTGGTGATTATGCTCTTTTTCTGGGAGGGATCTCTGGCAGCTTTATTCGGTTTGATTGCTATCGGAGGCAAAGGCGCCTTTAAGACTGCTACCAAAGCCTTTATTATTTTAGGCATAACAGACCTATGTATGATGTTCGGTATAGCTTTAACCGGACAACTTGCCGGGACTTTAACTATTTCAAATATAAATCTTCCTTTGAATTTACTTGGTAGTCTGGCTTTTATCTTATTAATGGTCGGTGCAATTTCAAAGGCAGGGTCAATGCCGTTTCATAGCTGGATTCCGGACGCAGCAGTTGATTCGCCGCTTCCTTTTATGGCTTTTATGCCGGCTGCCCTTGAAAAATTATTAGGAATTTATCTCTTAACCAGAATCTCTTTGGATTTATTTAAATTGAATCCGCATACCTGGATAAGCATTATGCTTATGACTATAGGGTCAATTACGATAATTTTAGCGGTTATGATGGCGCTGATTCAGAAAGATTATAAAAAGCTGCTTTCGTATCATGCTATTAGCCAGGTTGGATATATGATTCTAGGTATCGGGACAGCGCTTCCTGTGGGTATTATCGGCGGGCTATTTCATATGGTTAATAATGCTTTATATAAAAGCTGCCTTTTTCTTACCGGTGGCGCGGTAGAGAAGGAAGCGGGGAGCACAGACTTAGCAAAGCTGGGCGGCTTAAGAAAGAATATGCCGATAACCTTTGTCTGTTTTGCTGTCGCAGCATTAGCTATCTCAGGAGTGCCGCCTTTTAACGGTTTTTTCTCTAAAGAGCTTATCTATGATGGGGCGCTGGAGAGAGGGTGGATATTTTACCTTGCCGCAATTGTCGGGTCATTTCTTACCGCCGCTTCATTCTTAAAATTGGGTCACGCAGCATTCCTGGGTAAGATTAGTGATGAGAACAAGAATGTAAAAGAGGCACCGCTTGCAATGCTGCTTCCCATGATAGTTATTGCGCTTACTTGTATAATTTTTGGCGTCTTTAATATCCTGCCGATTAAAAATTTTATTCAACCAATATTAGGAGAGGCTCGACTTGGAGGCCACAATTTCTATGGCTTACCGACAAATATATTCTTAGTGGTAGTTACGCTTATTGTTTTGGCCGCGGCTTTATTAAATCATCTTTTCGGGGTAAAAAGATATGGTTCTGGTTTAAAAGCCGTAGACCATATTCATTATGCCCCAGGGTTATCCTGGATTTATAATAAGGCAGAGGGAAGGTTCTTTGATCCATACGAGATAGGGTTAAATTTAGTAAACGTAATTTCAAGAGTTGGTTATGGAATTGATCGTGGCATTGATTGGATATACGATAAATTTACTGTGAATTTAACCTTAGCTTTAACGGGCGGGATAAGAAAGCTGCACACGGGGAATTTCTCGGTTTATCTGGCCTGGTCGCTTTTAGGTATGTTTTTTGTAATTTTGTTTTTGTTGCGTTCTATTTAGAAGGAGAATTTTAGTGTATTCTGCATTAATCCTAAAACCGTTTTTCTGTGTCCTGATAATGAATATGTTCTTAAAGGGCTGGGCGAAGAAGACTGCCCTTTGGGTTGCATTATTATTATCGGTTGCGCAGATAATTTTTGCTATTTTCCCTGAAACGTATCACCAGAGTAGCTTTATATATGTAATCAGCAACTTCTTTAAGTTTGATCTTGCCGCAGATAATATAACAAGGGTTTTGTTACTTTGTATTGGGATCGTCTTCTTTGTAACGATTATTTTAGCTAAGCAAATGATTAAAGATGACGATCGCAGGTTTAACTTTATTAATCTTTTGCTTATTATCGTCTCGGGGTTAAACGGTGTTGTGCTGGTAACGGATATATTTTCTTTGTATGTTTTTCTTGAAATTGTAGCAGTAGGATCATTTGTTTTAATAGCTTTTAATAAAGAGATGCTGGCTTTAGAGGGGGCGTTCAAATATATTATACTCTCGTCAGTAGCAAGCATTATGATGTTAACCGCTATTGCCTTACTTTTGCTTGTCTCAGGGAGCACTTCTTTTTCGGCGATATCCGCAAGCTTATTGTATTCAACATATAATCCGTTGATTATGATCGCTATGATAACTTTTATCTGTGGCCTTTTTATAAAGGCAGGGCTTATGCCTTTTCATGGTTGGCTTCCCGATGCATATACGGCTGCACCTGGTCCGGTATCTGTATTATTGGCAGGGGTGGTAACTAAGACCGTAGGGGTTTATACATTAATGCGCATAGTGATATCGGTATTTGGTTTATATCTACCGATTCAAAAGATTTTAATGTTTGTAGGTGCTTCGTCAATTATCTTTGCCGCGTTAGCAGCTTTAGGCCAGACTGATTTTAAGAGGATGCTTTCTTTTTCCAGTATTAGTCAGGTAGGTTATATAGTTTTAGGGTTAGGATGTGGTACGACCTTAGGCATAGCCGGCGCACTTTTCCACTTATTTAATCACACAATCTTTAAGTCGCTGCTTTTTGTGAATGCAGCAACAGTTGAAGCGCAGGCCGGCACACGGGATATGCAGAAACTCGGCGGCTTAAGCGCTAAGATGCCCATAACAGGATTTAGTTCGGTCTTGGCGAGTTTATCTGCGGCAGGTATTCCGCCCTTGGCAGGATTTTGGAGTAAGTTAATTATTGTTATCGCCCTTTGGTTATCCGGTAATTATATTTATGCGATTATAGCAGTAATGGGGAGTGTTTTGACCCTAGCCTACTTTCTCTCATTACAAAGAATGGTCTTCTTCGGTAAATTAAGAGAAGACCTTATGAACATAAAGGAGGGTGGGCTTGGTTTTATGATTCCTACAGTTTTGCTTGCAGTAATCACCGTGGGTGCAGGATTAGCTTTCCCTTATTTACTGAATACTTTTATTTTGCCGGTAAGTAGTATCTTCGGAGGTTAATGTGTTTTTGAACATAATTATTCTAGTGGCTCTGGTTTTGGCTAGTCTCTGGACGGTAATGACGAGAAGCCTTCTGCGTTCAGGCATAGGCCTGGCACTTACTAGCGTGATACTTGCTATAATAATGTTTAGGCTCGCCTCACCGCTTGCCGCGGTTTTTGAACTCTCGGTTTGCGCAGGCTTAATCTCGGTTTTGTTTGTAAGCGTAATCAGCCTTACTCAGCCGTATTCGCAAAAAGAGATTATCGAGCGTATGAAACTTATGTTAGTGCGTTTCAGGCTCTTACCTTTTATAATCCTGGGTTTAGGATTAATTCTTTTGCTCATTAAGGTAAATTTTGATTTAATTTTGCCTATCCCGGAGACAGAGCGCAATGTGCGTAATCTCTTATGGAATTTTAGGCAATTAGATTTATTCGGACAGATAATTATACTTTTGGCAGGAGCTTTTGCTGTAGTCATACTATTTAAGGAGATGCGTAAGAATGTACGCTGAGTCATTGCAATTACTTTGGCCCTTTCTTGTTTTCGTACTCATGCTTTTAGTCATTGGGATTTACTGCCTCTTTGCCACCCTTAATCTAATCAGGGCGCTGATCGGAGTTGAAATTTTAATTAAGGCAGTTACGCTTCTTTTGATTGTCGTCGGGTATATCACCGATCATGTAGCGTTAACCCAGGCCCTAGTTATTACTTTAATAGTTATTGAGGCAGTAGTTATGGCGGTTAGCGTAGGTGTAGTTTTGGGAATACATACACATAAGAATTCGCTCGACATAAGAAATATCAGGAACATGAAGGGGTGATAATGCCTAGCTTTCTTGTCTATCCACCGGTAGTTTTTATAATCATACTTCTCTTTTGCATATTGCTTTCGGTTTTATTATCCCGTTTAGCCTTTAAGCCTAAGAAGATCGCTAAAGGATTAGGTGAATCGTATGCCTGCGGCGAGGATAATTATAATCACATGGCTCAGCCGGATTACAGTAATTTCTTCCCTTTTGCTTTTTTCTTCACACTTGCGCACGTAGCTACATTGATGATCGCAACAGTTCCCATTGAAAGTTTGAGGAGTTTTGCCATAGCGGTTATTTATATATTGGGTGCAATTGTGGGTTTGACTATTATATTAAAGAGGCAAGCATGAATCTAGTTAAGAAGGTTGTAACCTGGGCTAGAATAAAATCTCCCTGGATACTGCATTTTAATACCGGGGCATGCAATGCCTGCGACATTGAGATTATTGCAGCGCTCACTCCGCGTTATGATATAGAGCGTTTTGGCATACAGCTTAAAGGTACCCCGAGGCATGCGGATGTATTAGTTTGTTCGGGCCCGGTGACTAAACAAATAGAAGACAGGCTTATAAGGATTTATGAGCAGATGGCTGAGCCTAAATTTGTGGTTGCGGTAGGCACATGCTCTTGTAGCGGTGGGGTATTTAAAGATTGCTATAATATAAAAGGCGGAATTGATACAACTATTCCGGTTTCTGCGTACATACCGGGTTGCCCTGCCAGTCCTAAGGCGATAATCGATGGAGTAATAAAATTACTGGTAAGTCTTGATGAATCTAAAGCTAGCCCTAAAACTATTAAAGAAATACCCGTAGGAGGAGAGTAATGTCGCAAGAAGAGAAGATTAAGCAGGAGTTAGAAGATAAATTTAGTTATCTTTCGGGTAAGGTTAATATTACGCGCGCTAGGAGGATATTCTTTAGCGTAGATTTACAGAATCTGGCAGAAATTATCAAATTCTCAAAAGAAGAATTAAAGTTTAATCATCTTTTAACTATTAGCGGGCTGGATGAGGGGGAGAATTTAAGTTTTGTTTACCATCTTGCGCATGACTGCGGATTAATCTTAAATATAAAGGTAAGCGCACCAAAGACGAACCCGGTACTAAAGACAGTAATGCCTTATTTTGTAAGCGCAGAGATTTACGAGCGTGAACTAGTGGATTTATTTGGAGCTAAGGTAGAAGGCTTACCTAAAGGCAATCGTTATCCTTTAACTGATGATTGGCCGCAGGGAGAGTTTCCTTTACGTAAAGATTGGCATCCTGCAAAAGAATAAAATAGGAGGCTTTTAAATATGCATGACTCACACAAATTTAATATTCCTATGGGGCCGCAGCACCCTGCCTTAAAAGAGCCGGAGGGGTTTAGCGTTGCCCTTAAAGGAGAGAAAATTCTAGGGGTAGAGATTAGACTCGGTTATAACCATCGTGGTATTGAAAAGGCATGCGAACAGAATACGTATACTCAGGATTTATATCTTATAGAGCGCGTTTGCGGGATATGTTCTCATACTCACGCTACCTGTTTTGTGCAGGCGATCGAGGAGATTGCCGGCATTCAAGTCCCCAAGAGGGCCCTTTACATAAGGACACTTATTGCCGAACTTGAGCGCGTGCATAGTCATCTTCTTTGGCTGGGTGTTGCCGGCCATGAAATAGGATTTGATACGCTTTTAATGTATAGTTGGCGCGACCGCGAGATTGTAATGGATATTTTAGCAATGTTAACCGGGAATCGCGTTAATTATGGGATGAATACTATCGGTGGAGTGCGTCGCGATATTACTCCTGAGCAGGCGAATGATGTTTTAAAAGCAGTTAGCCAGCTTGAAGAGAGGACAAAATATTATATTGATGTTGCGACAAAAGAGACAACCATTATTAAAAGATTATCCGGAGTAGGAGTGGTATCGTATGATGATGCAGTAAGGCTGGAAGCGGTTGGACCAACTGGCCGGGCATCAGGTCTGGATAGGGATGTGCGAAGGGATGATCCTTATGCTGCTTATGGCGAGTTAGATTTTAAAGTAATTACCGACAATCATTGCGATGTTTTTGGTCGCACCATAGTGCGCGTAAAAGAACTGATGGAGTCCTATAAGATTATCCGTCAGACTATTGCGAATATGCCACAAGGCCCGATTGTAGTAAAGGTGGCGCGTAAGATTCCTGCGGGAGAGGCGATTAGCCGATACGAGGCACCGCGCGGAGAAGATGTGCATTATGTTAAAGCCAACGGAAGCGAGATGCCCGAGAGAGTAAAAATAAGGGCGCCTACCTTGGCGAACATTCAAGTAGTAAAACATATGCTTAAAGACAGATATCTTGCGGATATGCCGATTGTGATTGCCGCGATTGATCCTTGTTTTTCTTGTACTGATAGGATGGTTTCTATTGAGTATGACAGCAATAAAAAGAACGAGACGATCAGCTGGGCGACTTTGCATGATTATAGTATTAGGTGGCATCGAGAAAGAGGGACGGATTTTACTGATTTGAATAAGCGTTTCAAAGCGGGATTAAAGGTTTAACCTGATGATTAAAGAGCTATTGTATATTCTGGTATTTCCGGGTTTTCTTTTTGTGAGCATTGCCGGTTTATTAGCCGAATATGTGGATAGGAAGTTGTATGCCAGATTACAGAATAGAATCGGTCCGCCCTGGTTTCAGCCTTTTGCAGATATTATTAAGCTGATTGCCAAGGAAGAGGTGACTCCTTGTCAGGCAAACCCGCGCATGTTTCATGCAGCCCCGCTTTTTGCTCTTACGGCGGTGATTACAGCATTTCTTTATACGCCGCTCTGGCATACAAGCTCGCCTTTTTCTTTTAATGGCGATATTATTATGGTTCTATATCTGCTTACTATTCCCACTCTGGCATTTTTCATTGGCGGCTGGTATTCCACTTCATTATTCGCCAGGATTGGCTCAGTGCGCGCGGTAACTCAGTTATTCGCCTACGAAGTTCCTTTATTTATGAGCATATTGGCATCTGCCCTGTTAGCGAATAGCTGGTCGCTAGTAGATATAGTTTTATTTTATACTCGGCATCCCTGGTATTGGTGTTTTAATTTAATCGGTTTCTTTGTTTCACTTGTTGCACTCTTGGGTAAACTTGAGAAGACCCCTTTTGATATCCCTGAGGCAGAGACTGAGGTTGTTGCAGGAGCTTTTACGGAGTATAGCGGGAAGCTCTTGGCATTTTTAAGATTGTGTATTGATATTGAAATGGTATCAGGAGCAGCTCTATTAGCTGCGGTATTTTTCCCATTCGGGTTCTTTCAAAGTGCGTTTTTAAGTTTTGTTGTTTTTATCCTGAAAATCTTAGGAATTATCGCCTTAATTTCTTTATTGCGTACAGTTGTAGCGCGGTTACGCATAGACCAGATGATTGATTTCTGCTGGAAACTTCTGGTTCCTTTTGCGCTCCTACAAATCTTGATTAACCTTGTCTTAAAAGGAGTTTTGCGATGATTAGGCCCGGCAAGATGATGCAGGAGGTTTTGCGTTCTATATTTAAAAAGCCGGCGACAAGTAAATATCCTGCTGAGAAGCTGGAGATGGCAGACAATTACCGCGGCAAACTTAAATTCTTTCCTGAGAAATGCGTTGGTTGTAAGATGTGCATGAAGGATTGTCCGACAGGCGCGATAGTGATTGTTAAGACCGGTGAAAAACAATTCCAGGCTCAAATTGATAATAGTAAATGTATATTCTGCGGCCAGTGTGTAGATTCGTGTTTTAAAAAGGCACTTCTTTGCACAAGCGATGTGGAGCTTGCCCAATTAGACCGCGAAAAACTAAAGGTTGTTTTTCAGGATGAATCTAGGCCTAAAGATTGCCCTAAGCAGTAGATTAAAGAAGGCAAAAAAGATCGCTCTGCTTGGGGTTGGCTCAGTTCTGCGAGGCGATGATGCTGCCGGAATTATTGTCGCCCGTGGCTTGGATAGATTTATTCAGAAAAATCCGAAAGAAAAAAGAATCAAGGTTTTTATTGGCGATACTGCCCCGGAAAATATTACCGGAGAAATAAAGAAGTTTAAGCCAACACACATCATAATCGTTGATTCTGCTGATATAGGAAAGCCGGCAGGCGCAATTGAGCTTATTGAGGCGGATAAAATAGGCGGGGTATCTTTTTCAACGCATCAGTTACCTTTAAGTATTCTGGCGGATTACCTAATTCAATCTTTGGATTGCCAGGTTATGGTGCTTGGTATTCAGCCTAAGGAGCTTAAATTTAACAGTAAGGTTTCTCTAGTCGTGAAAAAGTCAGCTGATTTTTGTGTAGCTAAGATTAAAGAAATTCTTAAGGAGGAATTCTAGATGACAATATGGCAATTGCTTAAAGCCGGGGGATTTACCGTATACATTTTAATAGCGTGTTCTGTTTTATCGCTTACCATTATTATTGAGAGAATTAGATATTATAAGAAGAGATCGCGCATGAAGAGAGTTGCTTTTATGCTAAAGATTACCCGTGAGCTGGAAAAGGGAGAGGTGGGTAAGGCTTTAGTGATTTGTAAAGAGACAGATACTCCATTTGCCGGTGTTGTATTTTCTGGATTGACTCTGCATGGCCATAGCGAAGTGCTTATTTCTAACACCATGGAAAGAGAGATCACGGTCGAGACTACTAAATTAGAGCGCTATGCCAGTATTGTGGGAACCATAGGAAGTACTGCGGTATATATCGGGCTATTTGGAACCGTTTTAGGAATAATTCGCGCATTTCACGATATTTCATTAAGTGGAGCTGGTGGAATTAGCGTAGTAATCAATGGTATCTCTGAGGCGCTTGCTTGCACAGCCGTAGGTTTATGCGTGGCAGTGCCTGCGGTTATGGCCTATAATTATTTTTTAAAAAAGATCGATAATTTTATCTCTGATATGGAGCTTTGCGCATCCGAAATAATGGATTTATTAGCTGTTAAAAAAAGATGAAGGGCCGAACCAGAAAACATCTAATAGCAGAGATAAATATAACTCCGTTTACCGATGTTATCTTGGTGCTTTTGATAGTATTCATGATTACAACGCCTCTGATTATTCAATCGAGTATTAAAGTAAATTTGCCTGTAGCAGCAAGTGCTACTCCTACTAAGACTGAGAGGCCGGTGAATATTGTTATAACCAACGAAGGGGCGATATATCTGGATGATGATTTGATTACCAGGAAAGAATTAAAGAATAGGGTTTTAGCAAGATACCAAGAGAATCCTAATGTAGGGGTAGTTATTAGTTCGGATAGATTGGTGCGTTTTAAAGATATCGTTGATGTGTTAGATATATTAAACATGGTGGGAATAAAAAATCTTAATATAGCAGCAACAACAGAGAAGTAAGAAAGGAGCGGTTACAAGATGTTAGGTTTAATGCAGGCAAGTTTATTTGAAGTAGTTGCAATCTGGAGTGTACTTTTGATTGCCTTGTTGGGTTTAGGTTATGCTGTTTTTCTACGCAGCCAGGTTATGCGCCATGATAAAGGGACAGCTGCGATGCAGGAGGTTTGGGGCGCAATACGCTCGGGTGCTGATGCATATTTAAGCCGCCAGTTAAAAAGCATACTACCTTTAATTTTTGTGCTTACAGGCGTATTATTTTTCTCGGTATATATTATTCCTCCGACAGATGAGGCGTTAACGCGCTTTAGCAGATTTAGCCCGGATATGGTTAAGCTTATTGTCGGTTTCGGTAGAGCCGCTGCTTTTGTAATGGGCGCATTTTTCTCTCTAGCGGTTGGCCAATTCGGTATGCGTATGGCTGTTGACGGCAATGTGCGCGTGGCGAGTGCATCGCGCAGAAGTTTTGCCGAGGCATTAAAGATTGCCTATCGCACAGGTACGGTTACAGGTATGCTTACTGATGGTTTAGGATTATTCGGCGGGACAATAATCTTTATTGTTTTTGGTATTGCTTCTCCCGATGTTCTGCTTGGTTTCGGATTCGGTGGTACCCTGCTTGCGCTCTTTATGCGCGTGGGTGGCGGAATATATACTAAGGCAGCAGATGTAGGGGCTGACCTTGTAGGTAAGGTTGAAAAGAATATACCTGAGGATGATCCGAGAAATGCCGCAGTTATTGCTGATCTAGTAGGTGATAATGTCGGTGATTGCGCAGGTATGGCAGCAGATATATTTGAATCATACGAAGTAACCATTGTATCTGCTTTGATTTTAGGTTTAGCGCTTGTCTCTCTAACGGGTGAATTAAAGTGGATTATTTTTCCGCTGCTTGTGCGCGGTATCGGAGTTGTCTCATCTATTATTGGTACTTATCTAGTTAAGGGTAAGAAAGGCGCAAAAGGCGGGGAAGATGCATTTAAGAGTATCAACCGCGGTTTCTATGCCTCCGCAGCTATCTCTGTATTTGCGTTTATGATATTAGCGCATTTCTATATGCATGAATGGCGGGCATTTTTATCCGTAGGTATGGGTATAGTTCTAGCTATTCTTATTGATGAGATAACTAAATATTTCACACATACGCATCATGCGCCGGTAAAAGAAATTGCAAGTGCCAGCCGCACAGGTTCAGCTACTCTGATTTTACGCGGGCTTTCTATCGGCCTTGAATCAGCAGCCTGGCAGTTTATAGTTATCGCTTTAACTATTACCGCAGCGGTTATGATTTATTGGGGCCAGCCGGTGGTTTACATTCTTTACGGCGTAGCAATGACCGGCATTGGTATGCTTACTTTAACCGGCAACAATGTGGCCATGGATTCTTTTGGTCCTATCGCTGATAATGCTAATGGAATTGGCGAGATGGCACATTTAGAGCCAGAGGCACGCAAGATTATGGCTGACTTAGATGCCGTAGGTAATACTACTAAGGCGATTACTAAAGGTGTGGCAATCGGCTCGGCAGTTATTGCCGCTGTTTCTTTATTCGGCGCGTTTTTAACTGATGTTGCAAAGGCCCAGATGCAGATGGGATTACCTGAGGCTTTACGCATTATGGCAACAGGTATACGAGTTTCAGAACCGATTGTTTTTGTAGGTGTATTAATAGGTGCGGCTATCCCGTGCTTGTTTTCTAGTCTTATGATTACTGCTGTTGCACGTGCTGCTACCATGATTGTAGAGGAAGTGCGCAAGCAATTTCATATACCCGGATTAATGGAAGGTAAGGTAAAGCCCGATTATAAAAAAGTAGTGGATATTTGTACAGTGGCTGCGCAAAAAGAGCTGGTGGGTTTAGCTTTAATTGCAGTATTAAGTCCGATTTTAATCGGCATGGTGCTTAGGGTTGAGGCATTAGGTGGATTTCTTGCCGGCGTAATCGTCTCAGGACAACTTTTAGCGGTTTTTATGGCTACTGCAGGCGGTGCTTGGGATAATGCCAAGAAGACAATTGAAGACGGTTTATACGGAGGTAAGGGTTCAGAGGCGCACAAAGCATCTGTTGTCGGTGATACAGTAGGAGATCCCTTAAAAGATACTGCTGGCCCGGCATTAAACCCGATGATTAAGGTTATAAACCTGGTTTCGGTTCTTGCCGCACCTATAATAATTCATTACAAAAGAACTGATACAGGTGTTATAATTGGGATAGTCCTTTGTTTAGTTATTATATTTGGGGCAATTCTGTATTCAAAGCACGGTGCTTTAAGCTTTAAGAAAAAGAGCGAGGCTACTTTTTAATGTCTTTAACCAAAAGAATTAAGAATCTTATTTTAGGAGGGTCCCGGGATCCGCAAGCTCCCGGGATCTTTCATAAATTATCCCTGATAGCCTTCTTTGCCTGGATAGGCTTAGGTGCGGATGGGTTATCTTCCTCATGTTACGGTCCCCAGGAAGCTTTTCTCGCCTTAGGATCGCACACATTCTTAAGTATTTTTGTGGCTTTGGGAACAGTGATTACTATATTTGTTATAAGCGCAAGTTATTCTCAGATAGTTGAGCTTTTTCCTAGCGGAGGAGGGGGTTATCTAGTTGCTAGTAAATTAATCTCTCCTACCGTAGGGATGGTTTCAGGTTGCGCCTTGCTGATTGATTATGTCCTGACGATCACGGTTTCTATCGCTGCCGGCGCAGATGCCGTATTTAGTTTTCTACCAATTGAGTGGCACTCTTATAGGCTGGCCTTTGCCGTTGGTATAGTCTTAGTTCTTATGATTCTGAATATGAGAGGGATAAAAGAATCAGTAGTAGTGCTTACCCCTATTTTCGTAACTTTTCTAGTGACCCATATCTTTATAATTGGCTATGCCTTCTGGAGGCATTCATCAAATTTAGGTGAGTTGGCTACTGCTACAAAAGGAGATTTGAATAATACCATAACCTCACTAGGCATATGGGGGACTATTTTTTTAGTGCTGAAAGCTTATAGTATGGGAGCCGGTACTTTTACCGGGATCGAAGCAGTTAGTAATGGTGTGCCGGTTTTACGCGAACCAAAGGTAAAAACAGCCAAGCATACAATGCGCTATATGGCAATATCGCTTTCTTTTGTAGTTTTAGGTTTAATGTTTTCCTACCTACTCTTTAAGATTGTTCCTCAATCCGGGAAAACCTTAAATGCGATTTTATTCGAAGCGGTTACTGTTGACTGGGGTAAGTTCGGATATATTTTTGTTCTGGTTGCCTTAATTTCCGAAGCCACGCTTCTTTTTGTTGCTGCTCAAACAGGTTTTATAGATGGACCTAGGGTATTGGCAAATATGGCTAATGATCGCTGGTTTCCTAACAGATTCTCAGCTTTAAGTGATAGATTAGTGAATCAGAACGGCATTTTGATTATGGGAGGACTTGCCCTATTTTTAATGGTACTTACTAATGGTTCGGTTAAGTTTCTTGTAGTTTTATATAGTATCAATGTTTTTCTCACCTTTTGTTTATCCCAGACAGGCATGGTGCGTCACTGGTGGCAGTTGCGATCTCAATTTAAGGGCTGGCTCAAGAAGATACTTATCAACGGCACGGGACTTATTTTAAGCGCCTTTATTTTAGTTTCTATGGTTGTTATGAAATTTAATGAAGGTGGCTGGATCACTTTATTCATTACCGGCGCGCTGATTATACTAGCGATCTTAATCAAGAGGCATTATTATCAAACTACAAAGCTGCTCCATAGGTTAAATAATTTAGTTACCGTTGCCGAGTCAGCTGAGGATGCGCGTTTAAATCCTGAGATAAATCTGAACTTAGAACATAAATTTGACCCAAAAGCTAAGACCGCTGTTTTATTAATAAGCGGGTTTAATGGTATTGGTTTGCATACTCTTTTTGGGGTAATCAGGTTATTCGGTGGGATCTTTAAGAATTTTGTATTTGTACAGATAGGTGTAGTTGACGCCGGAAATTTTAAAGGTAAGGACGAGGTTGGTCGCGTAGAGACCGAAGGCAAGAATGATATTTCCCGTTACATTAAGTTTATGAATAAGCAGGGTTTTTACGCAGAAGGTTTCTTTGATGTCGGAACAGATGTTGTAGAAGAAGTAAGCAATATTGCACCTAAGGTTGTCGCGCGCTTTCCAAATGCAGTCTTTTTCGGAGGCCAGCTGATATTTCCACATGATTCATTTGTTGTGCGCATGCTGCATAACTATACTGTTTTTGCGATGCAAAAAAGGTTATACCGCCAGGGCATACCGTTTGTCATATTACCTATCAGGGTTTAGTCGTTCGCAGGTGCGCATAAAAGAAGTTTTTTGCCATGGCGTAGTTAATATTTAAGAAATTAGCTACGTTTTTTTATGACTAAAAAAGAAGAGCTATATAAAAGGATAAAAATCGCGGGGTTAATCTCCTATATCCCGATAATGATGGTTACTGCTCCTTTGGGCGGATACTTTTTAGGGGATTATCTGCAGAAGGAATTCAGGCTTCCTTATTATGTAATGCTCGTTTGCGTGGGGATGGGCCTTGTGGTCGGAATTAGAGAGGCAGTGAGAATAATCAGAAAGGTTCTAGCGATAGATAAGGGAGGAGTGGAGGGTGCGTGATCTGATAAATAGGTCTGTTAAGGTAAATATCTTGCTAGTTTTAATTGCGTTTCTAGTTTTTGTAATCTTGCATAGATTTAGCTTTGCTTTCGGTTTGTTAGTTGGCGCTTCTTGGTCCACGGTTAACTTAGTACTGACAATAAAATTGATAGAAATAGCCATACTTCAGAGAGATAAACAAAAGCTTTTATTATTGCTTTTAATTAAATTTCCAGTATTATATTTACTAGGGTTTTTAATCTTGATTTATAAGATCTTCCCCATTTCAAGCTTATTTTTAGGTGTTTTCTCGATTCTTTTAGTTTTGGGGGTATTGTCTATATGCATCAGGAAAGCCAGCACGAACTGCCAAATTTAGTTTCATTCCTAGCCGATAAAGTAGGGCTCACCACGCACCTGGGTGCTCAGATTTATCTTTGGGAGAATGTTATTTTTTCCCTTATTATCGTCGTGATTATCTCTCTGATTGCCTATTTCGGAACGCGTAAGGCCTCAATGATTCCTGGCCGTCTGCAGAATGCTATAGAAGTGGTTGTAGGTACGCTTGATGATTTTATCTGCGGCATATTAGGCCCGAAGGGCAGAAGTTTCACCCCTTTTATCGGGACACTTTTTATATATATAATTTTTATGAATTTATCCGGGATAGTCCCTTTTATGAAGTCGCCAAGCGCAAGCTGGTCTACAACTTTAGCCCTGGCGCTTTGTGTATTTGTATATGTGCAGTATTCCGCATTTAAGGAGTTAGGTTTTTTAGGTTACTTTGATCATATGATGGGTCGTCCGCGTGGGATTCTTGCAGTCTCTGTTTTTATCCCGATAATGATGTTTCTTCTGCATATTGTTTCAGAGTTAGTCAGGCCGATTAGCCTATCTTTACGTTTACGCAGCAATATCTGGGGGGATGAGATGCTATTATCAGTTCTCTCCGGATTCGGACTTCCCGGCATACCGCTAATTATTTTTAGTACGTTACTGGCAATTTTAGCAGCAGTAGTTCAGGCAGTTGTTTTTAGCCTTTTAACAACAATATATTTAGCCCTTGTGTTAACTCACGAGGAAGAAGCAGTATAACAAAGGGAGGATATGATGGACGAGAAAACAATGTTAGCTTTAGCTATTCCTTTAGGTTTGGGGATAGTCGCAGTTGGTTCTGCGCTTGCTTTAGGCAAGGCGGTTTCTTCGGCTATGGAGGCTACCGGCCGGCAGCCTGAGGCAGCAACCAAGATCTTGATTAATATGGCTACGGGTTGTGCATTTATCGAAGCTTTAACTATATACGCTTTGGTATTTGCGTTTGTCTTATCCGGAAAGTTATAAACTAATAGCTATTTTTAATAGTTAAGAGAGTTTAATTTATGGAATTATTAAAGCTGTTAAGCGCAAATGAAATTGTGGCCCAGGTTATAAGCTTCTTAATCCTGCTTATATTGCTCAGGGTCTTTGTCTGGAAGAGAATTTTAGGGCTTCTGGATAAGCGTAAAGAGAGGATTATTCTTGAGTTTAAGAAGATTGAAGAGGCGAATAAGCAGATCGAAGAACTAAAGGCTGAATACAACTTAAAGATATCGGATATTGACCAACTCGCTAAGCAGAAGATTCAGGATTCACTTATGCAGGCAAAGCTAATTTTAGAAGAAGCACGCAAGAGCGGGCATCTTGCCGCGCAAGAGATACTCGATGGCGCTAAAGCCAATATTAAATTTGAACTGGCCAAGGCAAAAGATGAATTAAAGAACGAGATTATCGATCTTACGATTAAGGCAACCGAGAATATTATTCAGGAGAAACTTACTGAAGATGGCGATAGAAAGTTAATCAATGATTTTCTGGAAGGAGTTGATAAGCTAGAATGATGGAGCGTCTGGTAGTTAAAAGGTATGCCGAGGCCTTCATGGATTTTGCTAAAGAGACTGTTGGCCTGAAAAAGGCAGTCAGTGATTTTAAGGCCCTTAAGTTTTTGATGAAAGATAATTTGGGGTTTTATGAGATTTTGCACAGTTTCGATGTTTCGTATTCAGAAAAATGCGATTTTATTGAAAAGGTCCTTGGGGAAGATTTTTCGAAAGAGTTTAAAGAATTCTTATGGTTCTTATTAGAGAAAAACCGTTTTGATAAAATTATTGATATTGCAGATTATGTTAGGATTACCTACGCACACTTGGGCGAGACTGAGGCGATACTAAGGACTAGTTTTCCACTAGGTTTAGATTTAATCCGTCAGATTAAAGAGAGGTTGGAAATGAAACTAAAACGTAAGATTAGATTCTATATAAATTTAGACGGTTCTCTTTTGGGTGGCGTGCAGGTAGTTATTGGTAATACTATTATCGATGGTTCTGTGCGCAGGCGTTTAGATGATCTCAAGGAAAGACTTTTAACAGTAAAGGTTTAATATGCCATTAAAGCCGGAAGAAGTATCTTCGATTATCCGCAAGGAGTTAGAAAAATATAAGACCCGTATGCGATCGGAGTCTATCGGAACAGTTATCCAGGTAGGTGATACTATTGCACGTATTCATGGATTAGACGATGTAATGGTCGGAGAGCTGGTGCAATTTTCTGAGAAAGTCATGGGTATGGTCTTAAATCTTGAAGAAGAGAGCGTTGGAGTGGTTGTTTTTGGCACGGATAATCCCGATAAGAATATTAAAGAAGGGGATATGGTCAAGCGTACGGGAAAGATTGTTCAGGTTCCCGTAGGAGAGGCACTTCTTGGCCGCGTAGTTAGTTCTTTAGGTAGGCCCATTGACGGTAAAGGTCCTATTGATACAAATAAATTTAGACCCATAGAATCAAGGGCGCCCAATGTGGTTGAGCGTCAGCCGGTATGCGAATCACTTGAGACAGGCATTAAGGCTATTGATGCCCTGACACCTATCGGCCGTGGGCAGCGAGAATTAATTATTGCTGATCGTCAGACAGGGAAAACCGCAATTACTATTGATACAATTATTAATCAAAAGGGCAAAGATGTATATTGTGTTTATGTTGCTATAGGCCAAAAGATGTCTAGTATTGTAGCGGTTGCTGAAACTTTACAGAAATACGGGGCTATGGAATATACTACAATTGTTAGCGCATCAAGCCGGGCATCAGCATCTCTACAATATCTTGCGCCATATTCAGGCTGTGCTATGGGCGAAGAGCTGCTTTATTCCGGTAAGCACGTTTTAGTAATTTATGATGATTTAACTAAGCATGCCCAGGCTTACCGGCAACTATCTCTTCTTTTAAGAAGGCCTCCGGGGAGAGAGGCTTATCCGGGCGACATATTTTATCTGCATTCACGTTTGTTAGAGAGGGCGGCTAAACTTAATAATGAACTTGGTGCAGGCTCGCTTACGGCTATTCCTATAGTTGAGACTCAAGCAGGAGATATTACCAGCTATATACCTACGAATGTTATTTCGATTACCGATGGCCAGATTTATCTGGAAAATGATCTTTTTTACGCAGGTGTGCGCCCGGCAATCAATGTAGGTTTATCAGTCTCCAGGGTCGGAGGAAAGGCCCAGGTTAAAGCCATGCGTCAGGTAGCCTCAAAACTGCGTCTAGATTTAGCCCAATACCGGGAATTAGTTGCTTTTACCCAGTTTGGCACAGAATTGGATAAGGCTACGCAGGCACAGCTTACCCGCGGGGAGAGGATGGTAGAGGTTTTAAAGCAGGAACAGTATACGCCGCTCCCAATTTCTAAGCAGGTAATGATTATTTATTGCGGTACGCGCGGTTTTCTCGATGATTTACCGATAGGTGCTGTAAAAAGGTTTGAGCATGAATTCTTTGAATATATGGATAATAAGAATCCTGAGATCGCCATAGAGGTGCAATCTAAGAAGGAATTAAGTTCATTTCTTATGGAGAAATTGGATCTTTTAATAAGCACTTTCAAAGACGAGTTTGTCAAAAGAATGAAATTATGATTCAGACTCTTAAGCAGATAAAAAACAGGATTCGTAGTACCGAGAATACCCAGAAGGTTACATCCGCCATGGAGATGGTTTCGGTAGCCAAATTAAACCGCATCGGAAAGAAGCTTCATGGTTTGGGGGAATATGTTTTTGCTTTAAGTGAATTAATGTATGAGTTTATTAATAGTCAAGACGGACTTACGCATCCTTTTTTTAAGGCAAGAGAAAGAACGGATAAGATTTGTTTATGTTTGATAACCGCAGATAGTAGTTTATGCGGCGCCTATAATAATAATATCATACGTTTTGCCGAGCAGTTTATTAATCAGCATGGCAAAGAAAGGGTAAGCCTTGTTTGTGTTGGAAGAAAGGGATTTAATTATTTTAAGAAGTATAATTTGGAGATATTAAATACGTATATAGGTATGAATGGACGTTATTCCGAGAAGATTATTCAAGAAGTTGAGAATAACTTAATAAATACATTTGTTTCCGGTAAAGTTGCCCAAATTTATATAGCTTATACACATGCCAAGACAGCTTTGGTGCATAAGCCGACAATAGAGAAGTATCTTAATATTGAATATACCCCTACTAAAAAGATTGATTATATTCTAGAGCCAGATAGGGGGGATATTTTAGATGAAATTATCCCGAAATATATTTCTATGAAACTAAGATTAATTATTCTAAATGCTTTTAGCGCAGAGCATTCATCCAGGACCGTGGCGATGAAGACAGCTACAGATAATGCCAAAGAATTATTGCAGAGTTTGGTTTTATTGCGTAATAAAGTGCGTCAGGCAAGCATAACGCAGGAGTTATTAGAGATTATATCATCTTCAGAAGCATTGAGAGGTTAAGCTTATGGCAATTGGAAAGATTATCCAAGTTATTGGTCCGATAGTAGATGTTAAGTATCCCGAAAAAGAATTACCGCAGCTTTTAAATGCCATAAAAGTTGTTTATCCGGATCAGCATATTGATTTAACCCTTGAGGTTGCTCAGGATATCGGAAATAACACAGTGCGCTGCATCTCTTTGGGATCTACCGAAGGATTATTCCGAGGGATGCTCGCAGTTGATACGGGTGGACCGATAACTGTTCCGATAGGTCCGCAGACCTTAGGAAGGATTTTTAATCTGTTAGGCGAACCCATTGATGGTAAGGGGCCGGTTGCTGATCCTCAAAGACGTAATCCCATACACAGGGCTTCTCCTAATTTTACCGAGCAGTTACCCACCTCTTCAATGTTGGAGACGGGCCTAAAGGTGATTGATCTATTAGCGCCTATCCCTAAGGGTAGTAAAGTAGGATTATTCGGCGGAGCCGGCGTTGGTAAAACCGTTATTGTTATGGAGCTAATACGCACTATTGCTACTGAGCACGGAGGAGTTTCCGTATTTGCCGGGGTTGGAGAGAGGACAAGAGAGGGTAACGAGCTTTGGCTTGAGTTAAATGCCTCCGGCGTAATAAAAAATAGCGCTTTAGTCTTTGGCCAGATGAACGAGCCTCCGGGTGCGCGTTTACGCATAGGCCTATCAGCTTTAACCATGGCAGAATATTTTAGGGACGAAGAGAAGAAAGACGTACTTTTATTTATAGATAATGTTTTTAGATATGTCCAGGCAGGTTCAGAGGTTTCAACTCTTTTAGGGCGCATGCCTTCGGCAGTTGGTTATCAGCCCAATCTATCTACGGAGGTCTCTCAGCTAGAGGATAGGATTGCATCTACTCATAATGGTTCAATCACATCTATTCAGGCAGTCTATGTTCCTGCAGATGACCTTACTGATCCGGCACCGGCTGCGATATTTTCGCATCTTGATGCAAAGATTGTGCTTTCGCGGCAGATTGCCGAGTTAGGAATTTATCCGGCAGTTGATCCTTTAGATTCATCATCGCGCATAATGGATCCGCGTATTATAGGGGAGGAGCATTATAATACAACCCTTGGAGTGCAAAGAGTTTTACAACGCTATAAGGACCTGAGGGATATTATCTCTATTCTAGGATTTGATGAATTATCGGATGAGGATAAATTGATTGTCTCCAGGGCAAGAAAAGTGCAGAGGTTTTTCTCTCAGCCATTTTTTGTAGCAGAGACATTTACCGGATTAAAAGGAAAATATGTGAAGTTAGAGGATACCATAAAGGGGGTAAATTTGATTATTAATGGCCAGCTCGACAATTTAAATGAGCAGGCCTTTTTTATGGTAGGCAATATTGAAGAGGCAATAGAAAAAGCTAAGCAGATTAAGTAGTCTAAAGAAATGCAGAAGAACTTTTACTTAAACATTTTGACCCCCGGAGCATTAGTATACAAAGGAGACGTTTCTTCTTTAGTTGTTCCGGCTGCCTTGGGTTATTTAGGCGTACTTGCGGATCACGCGCCTTTAATAGCTAATCTTAAGGCAGGTAAGATAATCGTTAAAGAATCTTCGGGAGGGCTTACGATAATTAACAATAAGGGTAAAGGCTTTCTCAAGGTTTTTAAGAACAAAACTGTGATTCTTTTAGATTCCGTAGATTAAACTTAAATAAATAAACTTGATGAATAAAGATGAAGCGTTAATTGGATTCCTTACAGGGTTACGCACAGTTATTCATAGCACCCAGGCTTATTCTTCAGAACACCCCTATTTCTTACAATCAATTCAAGAGTTTAAGCAGAAAATAGACCAGGTATTTAGTTTTCTGGATCCGGTAAAAATTAATGTAACAGCCAGTTCACTATTCCTGGATGGAAAGTATTGGGATAAGGTTTTTGTATCTTTTGAGCTTTCCCAGATTCTGCATAGCCGTAAAATTAAGAGCGTAGAATTTAAGTCAGGGCTAACTATTGCAGAGCTAGCGCATTTTTTAAGTAACCTTTCTCTTCAACCGGCCGAAATTCTTAAAAAAGATGGTTTATCCAATATGCTAAAGAACGTAAGTACCCAAAATATCTCTATTGAAGAATTGGATTATTCGAGGCTTATGGGTTCGGAGGGTAAAGAAACTAAGGATATTTGGCTCTATCTTTTTAAAACCAACGTAGAGGCTCAGGATTCCGATAAAATTAATGCTTTTGTTGATAGTTTTCTAGCAGGCGTTGATAAAAATCTTAGCGTTAAATCAATTATTGAAGATGCTAATTTAAGTAAGGAGCTAGGCAGTTTCTTAAGCCAACTTAAGAGCGCTAGCAATGAGAAATTCCCGGAATGCTTAAAGCGCATCACGCAAATTGTTCTGGATTCAAGCGGGACTGTGAGCCGCAAAGATATCAATAAGATAAAAGAAGTCTTTAGGGCCCTTGATGATAATGACTTTGCCGATATTTTATTGTCGCAAATAAAAAGCAAGGATAATCTAAACACGCTTAATTTTGAATTGTTCTCTCAGCTTGCCGGTCGAGAGAGGGTGGATAAGATGCCATCTCTTTTTAGCAAGAAAAAGCAAGATTTAAACGATAATCAAGCGTTGGCTAAGAAGGTTAAGGGCATACTCTTTAGTCCGGAGTCGGATAATCTCTCCCCATCCTATCGCTTAACACTTTCCGCATTAATCAAAGATATTTCTTTTAAGAGTATTCTCGTATTTGATCAAACCCAATTGCAGCTTAGCTACCGTATGGTTATCCTTGATTTCTTTGACCAGGAGAAGAGCAAAGTCGGACTTGATTCCATTCTTTCAAGATTAAGAAAAGATTGGATAAGTATTAATAGCGACGAAGACTATAGCTTTTTCAGATCCTTGCTGGAGGTTGCTAAGAAAAAGAAGTCTGCAGCGGAGTTTTCTGCCGATGCATTAGCAGATATCCAGGAGTGGATCGGCGGGTATCTAGAAACAGATATGTGGTTTGATCTTTCGTCTAAAGATTTCATTTATCTGTTTGATTCAATGGAGAGGACGTATCTGTCTGCGGATATTTATTTTGAGAAAATATTTGAAGAAAATAAAGTTAGCCTATATGGCTTAAGGCAATTCTTAATGTTTGTCCCCGCTCAACTTCATTCTTTTTATGAGCGGTTAAGAAATAGGCGTTCGGATTTAGATTTTATAACTTGCGTGATAAAAGTTCTTGCAGAACTAGACCTTCCTATATCTTTGGCTGTGCTTAAAGAAATATACTCGTTCGGAAATGAATTAACTAAAATTACGGTATTAAGACAGATGCAAAATTTAACCGAGATCGATGCAGACTTCATCTTTTCTTCGCTTAAAAATAAAAGCATTGCATTAAGGAAAGAGGCTTTAAGAGTTTTGCTTAAGGATGATTTTATTATTAAGCAGGCGCTAGATTTATTCTTTAATATATCCAGCCCATTGGGGATCAATAACCGGTTGATTATTGAGAATATAAGGATTATTGAAGCTATGCATTTGAAAGCTGCCAAGGATTGTCTTGCAAGGCTAAGCATAAGAAGATTTTTCTGGAATAGAGAGCTTAAACGTAATGCGCTTAGGGCTTTGGAGAGTTTGAAATGAGCGATCAAGCTAGAGACGCTATTAAGGAACTGCTGGTCACCCTGCAGGTAGTTAAACTTTACGGGTTAAATCATTCTATTGCCGCCAAGGCCATAGATAATACTTTCTCTATTTTGCAGGATTACTTAAACCAAAGAGACGAATTGGTATTTGGCATAATCGGCGAGGAGCTCGCTTTTGAAAAGGAGATATTCTTTGATCTAAGTAAGCATTTAAAACAGATGATCACTTATTTTAAAGATAGGGGTATAGAGAGAATTGCGATTAATTCCTCTTTACGGAGGGAAGAGTTGGTCAGATTCCTCGGGTTTCTGGTTATGCCTAAAGACGAGATAAAGCAAGATTTAGCAGAATCATTATTGTCGTTCGGAATAAAGAATATCTCTATCGGCCGAGTTAAAGGTTCTATTGCAGGAGCAGATAAGTCAACAGGGCCTGTGGTTAATCTGGATATATACCAGGGTTCATTAAATAAGCTTTCGGGCTCTTTAGAAGGGGTATTAAATAAAGAGGCAGTTGAAGGGCAAGCTTTAAGGAATGCAGTCAGCAGTATCTTTGACAATCTCAGTACTAACTATCAAGAGCTGCTAAAGCTTGTTACTTTAAAAAGGTATGATGCAGCAACATTTGTCCACCTTTTGAATGTATCCATATTAAGCATGTTTTTTTCTTCCAAGCTCGGTTTTACTAAAGAGATAGTTATGGATATCGGGTTATCTGCTTTATTACACGATATGGGTAAGCTTTATGTTTCGCGCAAGATAATCAACAAACCCGGTGAGTTAAATAACTTAGAATTTGATCAAATGGAGAGCCATGCATTTTTAGGAGCTAAGCTACTTATGCGCTACGTTGACAATATAGGGATTATGCCGGTAGTAGTCAGTTTTGAGCATCATTTAAAATATGATTTAAGCGGTTACCCTAAGGTTCCCTTTAAACGAAAACAACATATAGCATCATCCATAGTATCTATCTGTGATGTTTATGATGCGCTCTGCGCAAGAAGGAGCTATAAGTCAGATTATCCTCCGGATCTGATTTATAGCTTAATGATGCGCGGACGCGACAGCGCATTTGACCCTGCTTTGCTTGATAGCTTTTTTAAGATAATGGGGGTCTGGCCATTAGGCTCGATAATTTCTTTGAGCGATAAACGCGTGGGAGTAGTTGTAGCTACGAATGAAGATGATATCAATCTGCCGGTAGTCAAAATTATTTCACCGCAAGGCAGCGATGAGGTAATTAATTTGAAGGAGCGCAAAGATATTAAGATAGAGCGTTACATTAATTCCATGAGAGAAGGTAAAGAATTTTTGCATTTAGTTTGACTTCCCTTTGACTTGTGATATACTCCTTCAAGGTATTTATGCAAGAGCTGTAAAACTAAAACAATGGCGTTTTTAGGGTGGGATCTCTGGCTCTAAAGACGCCATTTCTCTAAGATAAATAGTAACAGTTAGCTTTTACATCCCAGTAATTAGGTTGGTACAGCGATGCTTCGCAGCGTGTTTTAGCGCAAGAAGCGCGCCGTGCCAACCGCCAATGTTAGTCTATGAAAAAGTTGAATGCAATATTAGCATTAGAGGACGGAAGAATATTCCGGGGTGAGTCTTTCGGCGCATCCGCAGAAAGATTCGGAGAGGTAGTTTTTAATACAAGCATGTCCGGGTATCAGGAGGTTATTACTGATCCTTCTTATAAGGGGCAGATTGTAGCGATGACCTATCCCTTGATGGGTAACTATGGGATAAACGCAGAGGATGTTGAATCCCGCTCGATATTTCTGGAGGGTTTTGTAGTTAAGGAGTATAGCAAGATAGCTAGTAATTGGAGAAAGAGCGGTTCATTAGGTGATTATTTTAATAAGAATAATATTGCAGCTGTTGAGGGGATTGATACGCGTAGCCTGACTTTGCATATCCGGGAGAAAGGCGCAATGAAGGCAGTGCTTTCTACTCTAGATTTAGATGAGCATAGCTTGGTTAAGAAGGCCAAAGATTCATTAGGTTTAGTGGGGATAGATTTGGTTAAAGAAGTAACTTGTGGCAAGAAGTATGTTTGGGATAATCCAAAAAATACGCTTTATCGCGTAGCGGTTATTGATTGCGGGGTAAAATATAATATTCTGAGGGAATTGTTTAAGCGAAAGTGCGAAGTGCTTGTTTTTCCCGCTAAAACCACAAGCCTACAGATTTTAGAGGCTAAGCCCGATGGGTTGCTTCTTTCTAACGGCCCGGGTGATCCCGAAGCGGTCTCTTCAGTCGTGCAGACAACCAGAGAGCTGATCGGCAAGCTTCCAATATTTGGTATCTGTCTTGGCCATCAAATGCTAGGTCTTGCTTTGGGGGGAAAGACTTTTAAATTAAAGTTTGGTCATCACGGGGCGAATCATCCGGTAAAAGACTTTAGAACCGGAAGCGTTTCCGTAACCTCCCAGAATCACGGTTTTTGCGTGGATATAGATACTCTTAATAAAAAAGAGATAGAACTTACCCATATAAATCTAAATGATAATACGCTAGAAGGTCTGCGTCATAAAAAATTACCGGTATTCTCTGTGCAGTTTCATCCGGAGGCTTCCCCGGGACCGCATGATGCACAATATTTATTCGAAGAGTTCATTGGTTTAATGAAGAAATCAAAGATAAAGCGAAATGCCAAAAAGAACTGATCTAAAAAAGATTTTAATTATTGGTTCCGGGCCTATAGTAATCGGCCAAGCATGCGAATTTGATTATTCCGGGACACAGGCCTGTAAAGTCTTAAAGCAGGAGGGTTTTAATATCGTCCTGGTTAATTCAAACCCGGCAACAATAATGACTGATCCTCAAATAGCCGATGCTACTTATGTAGAGCCGATTATACCGGAAGTCCTCGAGAGAATAATTGCCAAGGAAAGGCCGGACGCACTTTTACCGACATTAGGTGGCCAGACTGCCTTAAATGTTACCATTGCTTTGGCAGAGAGCGGCGTATTAAAGAAATATAAAGTAGAGTGTATTGGAGCTAATATAAAGGCAATAAAGAAGGGCGAGGATAGGCAGCTTTTTAAAGAAGCGATGAGCAAAATTGGTTTGGATCTGCCGCGTAGCGGAAAAGCTTATAATCTTAAAGAATCAATAAAAGTGGCCAAAGAAATCGGGTTTCCCTTAATTATCCGTCCGAGTTTTACCTTAGGGGGAACAGGGGGAAGCATGGCTTACAATATTGATGAATTTAAGGAATTAGCCAAGCGCGGTTTAGAATCAAGTATGATCAGCGAGATTTTGGTAGAGGAGTCGGTGGCAGGCTGGAAGGAGTTTGAGCTGGAGGTAATGCGTGATTTAAAAGATAATGTAGTAATTATCTGCTCGATTGAGAATCTTGATCCTATGGGTGTGCATACCGGCGATAGTATTACCGTAGCGCCAATTCAAACCCTGACTGATAAAGAATATCAAAAGATGCGCGATGCCGCTATTGCCTGCATAAGAGAGATTGGGGTTGAGACCGGCGGATCAAATATTCAGTTTGCTTTAAATCCGGATACCGGACGTATGGTTGTGATTGAGATGAACCCGCGGGTTTCGCGCAGTTCTGCTCTGGCTTCAAAGGCGACAGGTTTTCCTATCGCTAAAATTGCGGCAAAGCTCGCTGTTGGTTATACGCTTGATGAGATCCCTAACGATATCACTCGCGAAACGCCTGCCTGTTTTGAGCCTGCGATTGATTATTGCGTGGTAAAAATTCCCCGTTTTACTTTTGAGAAATTTCCTTCTTCTGATCCTACGCTTACTGTATCTATGAAATCCGTGGGTGAGGCTATGTCTATAGGAAGGACCTTTAAGGAATCATTACAAAAGGGTTTGCGTTCGCTTGAGATTAAGAAATTTGGGTTAGAGAGCTTAATGTTTTCTAATCCTCTGGATATAAAAGTAGATGATGAAGTTAGGATTAAGATAGAACAAAAGCTCAAAACTCCCAATGCCGAGCGCATATTTTATATCGGCGATGCATTAAGGATGGGTATGAGTATCGATAAGATTTTTGCAATTACTAAAATCGACCGTTGGTTTTTAAGCAATATAGGCGAGATAATCGATTTAGAGAAAGAGGTTGCAGGTAGCAAGGCTAGTATATCTAAAGAACTCTTAAGAGAGGCTAAAGAGTTTGGGTTTAGCGATAGACAGCTAGCCAAGCTTTTGAATAAAAAAGAGGAAGATATCAGTAAGCTACGTAAAGAGCTTAAAATAGAACCCACCTTTAAGCTTGTAGATACCTGTGCCGCCGAATTTAAGGCATATACCCCGTATTTTTATTCTACCTACGAAGAATAGGTCTTGCCTGCTGTATTTTTTAATGCAGCTTTTTATTACGCTAAAATCTTTTCAATAGGTCCTGCCTTGCCTGTGTTTTCGCGGGTACGCTCGTTTTGCCCCTGCGAGGCAAAACTTCGCTCGACCTGCGGACCCTCGCTCTCGCTGACATTATTAGAAGGCGAACCGTGCCCGCTCGGGTTCCTCGGACGCCCCGCTTAAACACAGGCAAGTCAGTACCTAACTAACTAGTGTTTATTAGTATTAAAAGCGGGTGACTGCTGATACGGGGACCCCGTACGCGCGCACCCGCCAAGTTTTATGGCGGGGAGCACGAACGGGGTGGATCAGCAGGCAGGACCCGCCTGTTAACATCTACTAACACATGAAGATTAGGAGCTCTTTACAATGACTCATTTCAGTATTATAATACTTACTATATAATCATTCTAAACGGAGATTTAAATAATGAATAAAGTTGGATTTGATAATGATAAGTATTTGAAAGAACAGACACAGGCAATTGTCGATCGCGTGAATAAGTTCGATAATAAGCTTTATTTGGAATTCGGTGGCAAACTCTGTTATGACTACCATGCTGCCCGCGTCCTCCCGGGTTATGACCCCAATGTAAAAATAAGGTTACTGCAATGCTTAAAAGACAAGATAGATATTGTCTTGGCTATTTATGCCGGGGATATCGAGAAGGGGAGGGTGCGTGGTGATTTTGGTATTACTTATGATGCCGCAACGCTAAAGCTAATTGATGATTTGCGTAAGTGGGGTTTGGATATTTTAGCTGTAGTGATTACCCGTTTTAATAATCAGTCTTCGGCAGTTATGTTCAAGAACAAATTGGAGCATCGCGGGGTTAAGGTTTATCTGCATTATCCGATAGAAGGATATCCTGCGGATGTTGCCTCCATTGTAAGCGATAATGGTTTTGGAAAAAATCAGTTTATTGAGACCAAAAAGCCGATTTGTGTTGTAACTGCTCCCGGACCAAATAGCGGGAAGCTTGCGGTTTGCTTGTCGCAGTTATATCTTGAGCATAAGCGCGGGGTAAACGCCGGTTACGCAAAGTTTGAGACCTTTCCGATATGGAATCTGCCCCTCAAGCACCCGGTTAATGTAGCATATGAAGCAGCTACCGCTGATATCCTGGATTTTAATCTCGTAGACCCGTTCCATTTGAATAAATACAATAAGACTTCCATAAATTATAACCGCGATGTGGAAAGTTTTCCTATACTAAAATTAATCCTTACCAGGATATTTGATAAGAATGTAATCTTGCCTATGTATAATTCGCCTACTGATATGGGGGTTAACCGCGCGGGTTTCGGTATTGTTGATGATAAGCTAGTGCAAGAGGCAGCCAAGCAAGAGTTAATCCGCAGGTATTTTAGATATAATTCTGAGTATGTACTGGGGATTGAGAAAAAAGAGACGGTGGATAGGGTACTGCTACTTATGGAAGAACTAGGTATTAAGCTTATTGACCGTAGCGTTGTTGAGGTGGCAAGAAAGACAGCACTTGAAGCTGAGGCTAAGGGTAAGGGGAATGCCGGGATATTCTGCGGAGCAGCAATCCAGTTAAATGACGGCAGGATCCTCACCGGGAAGAATTCCAAGCTTATGCATGCTGCAAGCAGTCTGATTTTAAATGCAATTAAAGTCTTAGCGAATATCCCCGATGAAATCTTACTTCTTTCTCCGCATATAATTAATCAAATTGGTAAATTAAAAGAAGGAATACTTGATGCGGATTCTGAGAGCCTTGATTTAGAGGAGACGCTGATTGCTTTAGCAATAAGTGGAACAACTAATCATACCGCGGAGCTTGCCATGCAAAAGCTTGTAGAGTTAAGGGGATGCGAGTTGCATATGACGCATATACCTACTCCCGGAGACGAGGTTGGCCTAAAGCGACTAGGCGTAAACTTAACTACTGATGGAAAATTCTCATCCCGTAATCTCTTCGTTACTTAATGAAAATTAAGCAAATTAAGGATAATCTCGGCTTCTTAATTTTGATCTTTGTCTTAGTTTTCTTTTGGTATTTAGGCCGCTACATACCAGTTGACCCCACTGTTTTACAAAACGCATTAACAAAATTCCCTCTTCTTGCCAGCGCATTTATATATATCCTTCTTTATGTTTTTGTTACCTTCTTTGTATTCTTCTCCAAAGATTTATTTTGGCTACTGGGCGCACTATTATTCGGTCCGTATCTAAGTGCTCTGTTAATTTGTGCTGCTGAAACAATTAATGCCTTTTTATTATTTTATCTAGCGCGTCTTCTTGGCAGAAGGAGCGTTGAAGGTAAATTAAGTGATAAATATAGGCATCTGGATGAGAAGTTAGGAAAGATGAGTCTTCTCTGGTTATTTGTATTTCGGGCTGCGCCGCTTATTCCTTATAGATTTCTAGATTTATCTGCCGGACTTACCAAAATTCGCTTTAGAAAATATCTTACCGCAGTAATTATTGGCTCGCCAATAAAGATTTTCTGGATTCAGTATATACTTTATTCTGTAGGTATAAGTGTATTCAGTAAACCTGAGGTTTTAAGAGAATTTTTCTTAAGCCATAAACCTTTGTTGCTATTTAGCTTTATCTATATTATATTTATAATCATGGCGCTATTTAAGATAAAGACTAAGGAGTAATAAATATGTCCGTTAAAATAAAATTTTTAGGAGGGGTAAGGACAGTTACCGGTTCAAGTCACCTGGTGATTGCGGATAAGACCGAGGTTCTGCTTGACGCAGGGCTCTTCCAGGGCCACCGCGATGAGTCTTATGCAATAAATACAACTTTTAGTTTTAATCCGCGTTTAATCAATGCGCTCGTTCTTTCTCATGCGCATATTGATCATTGCGGGAATATTCCAAGCCTCATAAAGAAGGGGCTGCGTTGTAAGATTTATACTACCTCCGCAACAAAAGACCTGGCTGAGCTTATGCTTAAGGATTCAGGTAAGATTCAGGAAGAAGATATCAGATATGTTAATAAAATCAATAAGCGCATAGGCCTGCCTGAGAGAAAGCCTCTTTATACTAAGAAAGAAGCGGCTAAGGCGACAAAGATATTCCGCTCCATCTCTTATAATCAGAAATTTTGTATCGCCAAAAATGTTTTCGCAACGCTTGTTGATGCCGGGCACATATTAGGTTCAGCTATAACCATTTTAGATATTAAGGATGAAAATCGTAATATACGTTTAGGTTATGCTGTAGATTTAGGCAGAAAGAACCTCCCCTTGCTTAATAATCCGGTTATACCTAAGGGGCTGGATTATTTAATATTAGAAAGTACCTATGGCTCAAGGCTTCATGCGCCGATTGAGGAGGCTCAATCAAAACTTAGGGATGCTATCTCGCGTACTTTACGCAGGGGTGGTAAAGTACTTATCCCGTCATTTACCCTGGAGCGTACGCAAGAGGTTATTTTTTACTTAAATGAGCTATTGAAAGATAAGCTTATACCTTCTGTCCCGATATATGTAGATAGTCCTTTAGCAACAGACATTACCGAAGTCTTTGAATATCACCATGACTATTTTGATCCTACAACGCGTCAGGAGTTTTCTAAAGGGAATAGCCCATTTGAATTGCTAAACTTAAGATTTATCCGCGATCAATATGAGTCTAAGGCCTTAAATGCTGATAAGCGGCCGATGATTATTATCGCAGGAAGCGGGATGTGCGAATCCGGGAGAATCCTTCATCATCTTCAGAATAATATCGAGGATTCCAGAAATACAATCCTTGTAGTTGGTTATATGGCTAAGGATACCTTGGGCAGGAGAATTGTAGATAGAGAGAAGATTGTGCGCATATTCGGTATAGAATATGAGCTTAATGCTGAAGTTGTGATTGTTAACGCAATGTCCGGGCATGCTGATAAGAATGATTTACTGGGGTTTGTAAATGCCTGTTTACCGCTTAAGAGGATATTCTTAGTTCATGGCGAAGAGGAGCAGGAGCTGGATCTGTGCGATACATTTACCAAGATGGGTATAAATGCTTATGTGCCATCTAAAGATGAAGAAGTCTTGCTTGATTAGTGTTTATATGTTAATATACTCACTTAAATAGAATAATTTAGTTTATCATAAGGAGGTAATCAAATGACAGGTGGATTTTCAACGCCAAAGAAAGATAAAGCGAATAAAGTTTCAACAGGCATGTCTGTTAAAACCGGTCAGGTATTAATTAGAGGTGTAGATTCCTACAAGTCCGGGATTAATGTCAGGGGCTTAGGTACGCTTTTTGCTGCCTGTGCCGGCGAAGTTTATTTCACTAAGAAGAAGACGAGCCACGGAAAGGTGCGCACCTTCGTTAATGTAAAGCCTCTCGTAAAGAAGTCCAAGTAGTATCCTCAGCTCAAATATGCAGGATAAGGCCAAGCGTTATTCCAATATAAAATATACCTTAACGGTCATTGAGTCAGCCTACATCCTTCTCCTGCTTTTTTTATTTTTAAGCTCAGGTTTATCCGGTAAGCTATCAATCTGGCTTAACAAATATGTCCTAAGCTACATTGTTGTACCGGCTTATTTAGCAGTAGTCTCCATCGGATACTACTTTCTGAATCTACCCCTTGAATTCTACCAGTCTTATATATTAGAACATAGATTTTCTTTATCTACGCAAAGTTTGAGAGATTGGTCTTATGATCAGCTCAAGACTCTGGGTCTTTCTTTCTTAGTTAGCCTAATATTAGTTATGGCCTTTTATATTATTCTAAGATATACAGCTGCTTATTGGTGGCTGGCGATTTCGGCATTCTGGATTTTCTTTAGCATAATCCTGGCCAAAGTTTTACCTGTGTTAGTTATCCCGCTTTTTTTCAAATACAAAAAACTCTCTGATGAATTATTAAGGGAAAGGATTATGAAACTGGCTGAAAGAATGAATGTTAAATTGCTTGATTGTTTTGAAATAGATTTCAGCAAAAAGACATTAAAGGCTAATGCAGCCTTTGTGGGTGTAGGGAATACGCGTAGGGTAATTCTTGCCGATACCTTGAAAGATAAATATAGTTACGATGAAATAGAAGTTATATTAGCGCATGAATTCGCGCATTGCCGGTTAAAACACCTGCTAAAGTTGATCGTGATTAATTCGCTAAGCATTCTTGTAATCTTCTATTTAATAGCCAGGACAAGCATCTATGCCCTGAATTTATTCGGACTTGCTTCTTTATCCGACATTGCAAGCCTGCCGCTTATTTTTATATATTTTATACTCTTGAGTGTAATTGCACAGCCGCTCGAGGCATTTGTGAGCAGGAGTTTTGAGCGTAGCGCAGATTCTTTGGCCCTTGAGACTACCGGTTTAAAAGATGCATTTATTTCTACGATGAATAAGCTCTCTGAGCAGAATCTCTCCGATAGGTCCCCGAATCCGATAATCAAATTCTTCTTCTTTGACCATCCTCCGATTGATGAACGAATCAATTCAGCAAAAGATTATTAAACTAAGCTTTTAGAAAATCGATGATTATGTGGCTAGCGCGGATAGCTGCTCCTGGTTCACCGAGGCATGTTTTTACTTCAGCAAGATCTTTATGCATTTTTTCTAATCTAGCGGGGTCATTTAAGATGCTTAAGGTTTCTTTTGCAATTTTATCGGGTGTAGCTTGAAATTGGATAAGTTCCGGGATTATTTTTCTTCCCACGACTATATTCGCTAAACCTATGTAGGGTAGCTTTACCTGCGGCCGGTAAAGCAGATAATTCAATAGATTCATCTTGTAAATCAACAGAAATGGTTTTTGCATAATTGCTGTCTCAAGTGTAGCTGTTCCTGAGCAGACTAGGCAAAAGTTAGCTGCGTTGATGCATTCGTAGGTTTTACCTTCCACAATTGCTACATTTAAATTAGTTTTTTTGAGTATGTGTTCATAAATATTGCGCTCAGACTGGATTGGTTTTGCAATTATATACTGCGCATCGAGTTTCTTATTTATCAATTGAGCTGCTTTAAGCATTATGGGGAGAATTTTATTGATTTCCTGTTTACGCGATCCGGGCAATAGGGCTATTGTAGTTTTTTCCGTAGGGAAGTTTAATGCTTTTAATAAAGAAGCCTTATCCTCTTTAGATTTTACGATATCCAGGAGTGGATGGCCTACTAGTTCTACATCCATTCCGTGTTTTTTATAGAATTCTTTTTCAAAAGGGAAGAGTACGATCATCTTGCGGATATATTTCTTGATAGTCTTAACGCGAGCCTCTCTGGATGCCCAGACCTGGGGGCTGACGTAATAGATGGTTGGGATGCGGTTATTAATATCTTTAGCAAGCCTGAGATTAAACCCGGAGAAATCTACAAAAATAACTGCCTCAATCTTATGGTGTTCAAGTTTTTGTAGGATCCTATTCTTTAAGGCAATGAACCGAGGGAGTTTTTTAAGTACATCAAAGAGCCCCATGACACTTAAATCTTTTATATTGTAAATAATTTCAGCGCCTGCGTTAGAGAGGAGGGATCCGCCTACGCCAAATATTTTCCAATCTGGTCTTAATTTCTTTAGAGAAGAGACTAAGGTAGCAGCGTGAAGTTCACCGGAAGGCTCGCCGCAGATAATCAGGATATTTTTTTGTGCCATATCTGATTTTGTATCTCCAAAGCTACTTTTAAGGCTTCGCGGGCAACTTTTCCTGAGACAAGCGGTTGGATATGCCCGATTACGCAATCCACAAATGCCTGAAGCTCTTTTTGCAGGGGTTGTTCTTTTTCAATGGGGAGATTTTCTTTTACGATCCTTAAGAATGCCTTGCGATATACCCAGGCCTCGGCATTTTTATAATCCAGCGATATATAGGTATTCTCCTGGAAGATGCGGATTTTACGCATTACTTCGTCAGAGATGCGGGAGGCAGTGAGATTAGCCACGCAACCGTTCTTAAAAGTAATTCTGGCATTAGCGATATCTTCAAAAGGCGTGAGCACGTTAATCCCTACTGATTCAATTTTGTCTACCGGCGAATTTACCAAACCCAGTATGATATCGATATCATGAATCATAATGTCTAAGACTGCCCCGACGTCAGTTGAACGGTTAGGAAATGGAGAGAGGCGGTGGCATTCTATAAATTTTGGATCCTTGATAATTTTTTGAGTTGCGTTAAAGGCAGAGTTAAACCTTTCAATATGTCCTACCTGTAGTATCAGATCCTTTTCCTGGGCTAAGTTTATCAGGCTGTCAGCCTCTTCAAGTGTGGGGGTAAAGGGTTTTTCTACAAGCGCATGGATCCCCTGTTTTAAGAAGTCAGCGGCGATTTTAAAATGCAGCTTTGTAGGTGTAGCTACGCTTATAGCATCAACTTTACCAAAGAGTTCCTGGTGATTATGGTATCCGGGTACACTTAGACTCTGGGAGACAGCGTTTAATTGTTTCTTATCTGTATCGCAGATAGCCACAAGCTCGCAGTTCCCGATCTCTTTGTATATTTTAGCGTGAATACCGCCGAGATGGCCTACACCGATTACGCCTACCTTTAATTTATCCATAGCATGATGATAGCAGAGAGACTATCTTGTTTCAACTAAAATTTTGTTTTAGCGGGTCCTGCCACGGCGCCACCCTGCTTCTTCTCGGGCTAATCGCCCTGCGAAAAGTAGGGGACCTGTCGCCGTGTCACCCGCTAAAACATACGAAGACACTTTCTTGCGGATGGTTTGGCTTGATTTCGAGCGACGCAGCCGACCCGAGCTAAGCTGAGCCACGCTGGGGCGAGCAAGCGTTTTCCTTCGCCAAGGCTTCGGAGAACAGTCCTTCGAAGCTTTAGCGAAGAAGGACGTACCCGCGAGAAACAAGCCAAGGCAGACGCAAGGCCAAATTATGCAATAAAAAAGTTGCTACAAGGCTAGAGTTATGCTAAAATGCATTTCCTTTTAGACAGGAGCGTAAAATGCGTGATTATTTGAAGTTACTGCGATTTATTAAGCCATATTCCGGGAAGTTCATCATAGCTACTATTTGCATGGGTTTCTCTGCTATCTTTGACGGAGTATCTCTGGCAATGATGGTTCCTTTGGCTGATAAAGTACTTACCAATAAAAAGATTATTATCCCCACAAAGCTGCCTATTCCTTTGGCAAATTTGGTGGACAAAATTAATAGTTTTACCCCGGAAGCGCTTCTAAACTATATGGCCTTTGGGATCGTCATCTTGTTCGTGTTAAAAGGTTTTTTCGGTTTCGTGCAAAGCTATATCATGTCTGATATTGGTCAAGCCATTGTCAGGGATATAAAAGCCAAGCTTTACGCTAAATTCCAGACACTATCTTTAGATTATTTTACGCATAAGCGTGGTGGCGAGATGATGTCGCGTATTACCAATGATGCAAGAATTGTTGAGAACGCAGTTTCGTATGGCTCAACTGATTTGGTATATCAGGGTTTACAGGTAGTTATATTCTTCTCGTTGACACTGTTTATTTATGCAAAATTTGTTATCTTTATTCTACCGCCCCTGGCGCTTTTAGGCTATTTAATCTCTACGGTAGGCAAGAAACTTAGAAAGTTATCCAAGAGGTCTCAGGAGAAAGCGGCAGATACCAACTCCATACTTTATGAGACCATTTCTGGAGCGCGTATAGTAAAAGCTTTCAATATGGAAGATTACGAGATAAATAAGTTTAATAAAGTAAATAATGATTATTATAAGATATCAATGAAGTCAATAAAGCGCACCCTACTTTTATCCCCGGTTACCGAGATAGTAGGATGTATTGCAGGTGTAGCTGTCTTTGTACTCGGAGGAAGAGAGGTTATCGCGGGTAAGATCTCTTTCGGCGTTTTTGGACTTTTCATTGGCTCGCTCTTATCTACCATCAGGCCGTTTAAGAAATTAAGTCAGGTAGCTTCTTTAAACCAACAGGCAGAAGCAGCTAGTGAGCGCATTTATGAAGTTTTGGAGGCTGTCCCTAGCGTTGTCGAATCTCCTACTGCTAGCGAATTAAAGGATTTTAGGCGCAATATTGTTTTTAGCGATGTCTGGTTTCATTATGGTGATAATCAGGTGCTTAAAGGAATAAGTTTGGATGTGCCGTATGGTTCAATGTTAGCGATTGTTGGTCCTAGCGGTACAGGCAAGACCACCCTTTTGGATCTAATCCCGCGTTTTTACGATCCACAAAAGGGAAAGATTAGTATTGATGGTACAGATATTAGAGAGGTTACCTTAAAATCCCTGCGTCAGCAAATCGGGATCGTTTCTCAGGAGACGATACTTTTTAATGACTCAATTAGGGCAAATATTGCTTATGGAAAACCAGGCGCAAGCGATGAAGAGATAAAGCAGGCGGCAATGCAAGCTAATGCCCATGATTTTATCAGTCGCATGCCGCAAGGATATGATACTTTTATCGGGGACAGGGGGGCGCGTATTTCAGGAGGAGAGCGTCAGAGAGTCGCCATAGCCCGTGCCTTACTTAAAAATCCACCCATTTTAATACTTGATGAAGCTACTTCTCAGCTAGATTCAGAATCAGAGCGCGTAGTCCAAGAGGCTTTAGACCGGCTTATCCAGGGGCGTACGGTATTAGTTATTGCGCATAGGCTTTCCACGGTCAGAAATGCGCATAAAATAGTTGTTTTGGATAAAGGGCTGGTAGTTGAATCAGGTACGCATAGCGAGCTTATGGCTAAAGACGGTTTTTACAAGCGCTTGCATCTCATGCAGGAGCTGCGAAATTAGTTGCATATTGTCATAATTTTGCTAAAATAATAGAGTTCAGCAGTTGCCGGGAGAGTCTTGGCAACGTTCCATATTAACAATTCTCGCAACAATAAATTTATTTATCTAGAGCGGGACGTCCGCATAAAGCGGGTAAAAAGGGGGAGTAAAAAGTGCCATCAGATTTAATTAAGCAGTTGTTGGAAGCAGGGGTGCATTTCGGGCATCAGACTAAGCGTTGGAATCCAAAAATGAAGAAATTTATTTTCGGTTCTAGAAGCGGTATTTACATTATTGATCTTGAGAAGACGGAAGAATGCATAAATAAGGCAAGGGATTTCCTGTTGGATATAACTTCAAAAGGAGAATATGTTCTTTTTGTGGGTACTAAAAAGCAGGCGCAGGAGGTTATGCATCAGGAGGCAATGCGTTCGGGGATGTATTATGTAACTGAGCGTTGGCCAGGTGGTATGTTGACTAATTTCTCAACTATAAAAAAGAGTATAAACCGTTTAAAGGAAATAGAACGGATGCGCGAAGACGGGACTTTTGCCCAGTTGACCAAAAAAGAAGTGGCTCGTCTTGAAAAAGAGCTTACTAAGCTGAATAAAAACTTTGCGGGTATTGTTCCTATGGAGCGTATGCCTAAGGCGATGTTTGTGGTGGATTCAAGCAAAGAAGATACTGCGGTAAAAGAGGCAAGGCGTTTGGGTATTCCAATCGTAGCCTTAATCGACACTAATTCTAATCCGGATTTTATAGATTATCCTATACCCGGTAACGACGACGCTACCAAATCTATAAAGGTGGTGGCGAATATCTTAACCGATGCAATAATCGATGGGAGAAAGAAATTTCTTTCCTATCTTTCTCAGGAAGGGGTAAAGATTAAAGAAGAGGCTGCGATTGAAGAGCCGGCCTTATTACCTGAAGAAGAGATTAAGATAAAAGAGATCGAGGAGATAGTTGAAACGATTGAACCGCTCGATGAAGATGGTAAGTCTATTAAAAAGGCTCATATGAAACCTACAATTGACGGTCGTCCAAAGATAAAGAGGAAGGCATAAACTAAAATGAAAATATCGGTAGAGCAGATTAAAGAATTAAGAGAGATGACTTTGTCAAGTGTTGGGCATTGTAAGAAGGCGCTTGAGGAGACAAAAGGGGATATTAAGAAGGCCGCGGAATTCTTACGCAAGCAGGGGCTCGAGATTGCCGCAAAGAGACAGTCCCGAATAGCCAGAGAAGGAAGGATTGAGACCTATATTCATCACGGGAATAAGGTTGGCGCATTGATTGAGGTTAATTGCGAGTCAGATTTCGTAGCTAAAAACGACGATTTTATAAAGTTTACCAAAGATTTAGCTATGCAGATAACCGCGACTAGTCCGTTGTATATTAAGAAAGAGGATGTCCCGGCTGAAGTGGTTGAGCATGAAAAGAACAAGGAAGAGTTTTATAAGAATCATTGCTTGCTAGAGCAGCCTTTTGTTAAAGATCCCTCTATGAGTATTAACGATTACCTGGGTAGTATTGTTGCTAAGATTGGCGAAAATATTGTCGTGCGCAGGTTTATGCGCTATAAAGTCGGCGAATAATATCAATGGGTTCAGTTTATAAAAGGATACTTCTTAAGTTAAGCGGCGAAGCCCTGCAGGGTAGGAAATCCCACGGAATAGACCAGTCGGTTTTAATATCCATCTCCCGTCAGATAAAAGAGATCCGGGATTTAAAAGTGGATGTGGCGATAGTTTTAGGGGCGGGGAATATTTTTCGCGGCCAGGAGAATACCGGAAGTCGCGGATTGGATATGGATAGATCCGTTGCCGATTATATGGGGATGTTGGCTACCGTAATTAACGGCCTAGCGCTGCAGGATGTTCTCGAGAAGACGGGTGTCCCTACCAGGGTTATGACTGCAATTGAGATGCAGCGAATCGCCGAGCCATATATCAGAAGGAGAGCTATTCGCCATTTAGAAAAGGGGCGGGTAGTTATTTTTGTCGCAGGAACAGGAAATCCTTATTTTACCACTGATACTGCGGCAGCCCTGCGGGCGATGGAGATTAATGCTGACGCGATACTTAAAGCCACTCAGGTAGATGGGGTTTATTCTGCAGATCCTTTAAAAGTAAAAGAAGCTAAGAAGTTCTCCCAATTAAAATATATCGATGTGCTTAAAAAGGGACTGAAAGTTATGGATGCAACTGCGATCAGTCTTTGTATGGATAACAAACTTCCCATCGTGGTATTTAATCTAAACAAGACAGGCAATATTAAGCGTGTTGTGTTGGGCGACAAGATTGGAACTGTCGTTCAGTAGAAGCTTGTTTTTTAAAGTAGCCTAGGAGGAAAGCATGTCTACTAAAGAAATTTTGCACAGTAGTGAAGATAAGATGAAGAAGTCCCTTGAATCAGTAACTAGAGAATTTGGAGAAATCCGCACCGGTCGCGCAAGCCCTACATTAGTTGAGGGTTTGCATATAGATTATTACGGGACCCCGACTCTCTTGAAGCAGTTGGCCTCTATTGCAACTGCTGATGCGCATTTATTAGTGATTCAACCTTGGGATATTACCGCAATACCCGAGATTGAAAAAGCGATATTGAAGTCTAATTTAGGAGTCAATCCTTCTAATGACGGTAAGCTTATCCGTTTATCATTCCCGCAATTATCTAAAGATAGGCGTCAAGAATTGGCTAAAGAAATACATAAAATGGCGGAGTCAGGAAGAATATCTCTTAGGACGATCAGGCGTGATGCCAAAGAACATATTGAAAAATTAGAGAAGGATAAGATTGTCTCCGAAGATGATAAGTTTAGGGGTATTGATGAGCTGCAGAAGTTAGTTGATAAATATATCGCTAGGGTTGACGATATTTTAAAAAATAAAGAAAAAGAAGTATTGGAATTCTGAGTTTGGGCCTCTAGCTCATCTGGTAGAGCAGCGGCTTTTTAAGCCGCGTGTGCCGAGTTCGAGTCTCGGGAGGCTCACGAATTTTTGCGCAGCAAAAATGAGTCCCGAACGCCAACCTATTCTTAATTAGGCGGAGGGACTATAGAACGAGTTTAGTAGTTTTCTAAGCGTAAGAGGAAATATCCGGGCGGATGGCGAAATTGGCAGACGCGATAGCCTTAGGAGCTATTGGGGCAACCCTTGGAGGTTCAAATCCTCTTCCGCCCAAGTATATTCTTTGAAAAAAGGGGTCAGAATTATTTTTCCGGCCCTGACAGGTGAAAGAAAAATAATTCTGACCCCTTTTTTAGCTAATACGCGGGAGTAGCTCAGCTGGTAGAGCGCAACCTTGCCAAGGTTGATGTCACGGGTTCGAATCCCGCCTCCCGCTTTTCTTCGCCGTGGTACTTTTGTCCACGGCTTCGAAAAGCTTGTTATGAGGCAAGTTCTGCGAAGCGCGTCAAAGCGCTTGAAAAAAAATATTAAAGCGCGCAGCAGAACGCCTCCCGCTCCAAATTTATATAATACCGAAAGGAGAATTAATATGCAGATTGTAGATTTTTTATCCAAGAAAGCGATCATCACCAATATCAGCTCTACAAAAAAAGAAGATGTTATTAAGGAACTGGTCGATGGTCTTATTGCCGCAGGGGATATTGAGAAGCGCTGCCGCAATAAACTCATTGATTCGCTTATGGCAAGAGAGGCGCTTGGTTCAACTGCCATCGGTCAAGGGATAGCCATTCCTCATGCGAAATCAGATTGTGTAGAAAAGTTAGTTGCTGCTTTCGGTCTTTCTAAGAAAGGTGTTGATTTTGATTCTTTGGATGGAGAGTTAGCTTATATTTTCTTTCTTCTGGTTGCGCCCCAAGATTCCGCCGGCCCACACTTAAAAGCCTTGGCGCGGATCTCAAGACTGCTTAAGGATAAATACTTCCGAGATACCTTGCGTAATTGCAGCGATGATAAGGCAGTACTTAAGATTATAACTCAAGAAGACGAAAAAAAGGTTTAATAGCCTTTATTATTTAGAAAGATATAATGACTAATAAAATAAATAGTATGTTGAAATGGTTTTACCCCGGCATAGGGCTTAAGCGTTGGGCAGGCTTAAGTGTTTTCGGCATATTTTTGCTAATTTTTGCTACAAGCCATTTGAGTTCAGAGGAATTTCTAGGTATACAGATCCTTGATTCATTAATTTTGTTCTGCGGAATAATAATTTTAATTCTAGGCATTAAACGGATGATGCGTTCTTTTATCGCAGCATTTATGCCGGCTTCAAGAAACCAAGAGCTTTTTGATATTATTTATCATAATCGGCAGTTAACCCGTGGCCCAAAGATTGCGGTTATCGGAGGGGGAACGGGATTATCGGTTCTTTTAACCGGGTTAAAGGAATTTTCGTCCAACATATCGGCTATAGTAACCGTAGCAGATGATGGTGGCTCATCCGGTAGAATTCGTGAGGAGTTTGATATATTGCCCCCCGGAGATATTCGTAACTGCCTTGTCGCGCTTGCAGATGCACCGACGCTTATGCGGGATTTATTTCAATTCCGTTTTGATACAAATTCGCAACTTTCAGGACATTCTTTCGGAAATCTTTTTATTACGGTAATGACGCGATTAACCGGAGATTTTGAAAAGGCAATAAAAGAGACAAGTAAGGTTCTGGCATTAAGGGGGCAGGTTATACCGTCAACATTAAATAAAGTGGTTTTGGTAGCTGAACATAAGGATGGCTCTACTACCGTGGGAGAGAATAAAATTCCTAAGAGCAATCGTTCTATAAAAAGAGTTTATCTGAATCCTGCGCAATCTAAGGCTACGCCGGATGCTATAAGGGCAATTAAAGAGGCGCAGGTTATTGTTTTAGGGCCGGGTTCGCTCTATACGAGCATCATCCCTAATCTTCTGATTCAGGAGATTACAGATGCGGTTGTTTCTTCAGGCGCAATCAAGGTTTATGTTTGTAATGCCATGACTCAACCGGGGGAGACTGATGCTTATGCTGCTTCCGAGCATATTAAAGTGCTTATTACACATTCTCATCCCCGAGTGCTTGATTATTGCGTTCTGAATAACGGCGAAATCCCGCAGAGTATATTAAGTCGCTATACTAAAGAGGGTTCAAATCTTGTAGTTAACGATAGAAAAAGAATTGAAGAGATGGGCTATAGAGTGGTAGAGGACGATTTTGGAATCATTGAAGACAAGGTGATTAGGCATGACTCTACAAAGTTAGCCAAGATTATTTTAGGGTTAATCGAGGAGATTTAATTTTATGGCAGTGGTAAAGAAGGAATTAATTGTAAAAAACAAACAGGGCTTACATGCTAGGCCGGCAGCTTTATTTGTGCAAGTTGCAAATAAATTTGACTCTCGCATAATTGTCAGGCGCGATGAAGAAGAGGTCAACGGTAAATCGATTATGGGTATTCTTATGTTGGGCGCGGAAAAAGGAAGTGTAATTATTATCGAAGCGGACGGAGAAGATGCTGTTTTGGCCATGGAAGAGCTAGAGAAGATTATTATTGCCGAGGAAGATAAATGATAAGTCTAAGAGGGATAGCTGCTGCTTCCGGAATCAGTATCGGAGTTGCTCATAAACTAGGCAAGGAAGAGCTGAATGTGCCAAAGCATGCAATATCTGATATGGATATTCCTGTCCAGATACAGCTTTTTGAAGAAGCTTTAATTAAGACGCGCAGGGAGATTATTGTATTACAGAAAAGGATAAGCACCGAGATGGGGCAGGAGGAGGCGCAGATTTTTGATGCGCACCTTTTGGTTCTGGAAGATCGCATGCTTATCGAAGAGGTTATCTCGCGCCTTAAAAAGGACAAACTTAATGTAGCATTTATCTTTCAGGAGGTTTTAAGAAAATATATATCTGTTTTTTCAAAGATAGAAGACGAGTATTTAAAAGAGCGCATTGCCGATATTAACGATGTAGGTAAAAGGATTCTACGTAATCTTCTCGGAGAAGAGAGAAAGGGTTTGGATGAATTAAAAGATAGGGTAGTATTAGTGGCTCATGATCTTTCTCCTTCAGATACTGCGGCAATGCACAAAAAGAATGTTGCGGGTTTTGTTACGGATATAGGAGGAAAGACTTCTCATACCGCGATTATGGCTAAATCTTTAGAGATCCCGGCCGTAGTCGGAGCCGAAGATGCCACCTTAAAGATCAATCAAGGCGATATGCTCATTGTTGACGGATCTTTGGGTATCGTGATTATCAACCCTGATGAAGAGACGCTAGAGCGGTATCATACCGAAGAGCTTAAGCTAAAAGGTATAACTGAAAAATTTCTTGCGGTTAAGGACCTTCCCGCAATTACCCTTGATGGCAATAAGGTTGAAATAAATGCGAATATTGAATTTCCCGATGAGGTGCCGGCAGTTAAACTTCACGGAGGCGAAGGCATAGGGCTATATCGAACTGAGTTCTTTTATATGAACAGGAAAGATCTCCCTACCGAAGATGATCATTATCACGCGTATAAATATGTAGCAGAGGAGATGAATCCTTATCCGATTATTATACGCACGCTTGATTTAGGAGGAGATAAATTCTTATCGCAATTTCAGATTCCGCATGAGATGCAGCCATTTTTAGGCTGGAGGGCGATACGTTTTTGTTTGGCGCGGCCAGAGGTATTCAAGTTGCAGTTAAGGGCGATACTACGGGCTTCTGTGCACGGAAACCTTAAGCTTATGTATCCCATGATTTCAGGGGTGGGTGAGTTAAGGCAGGCAAATAAAATACTCGAGGAGGCGAAAGTCGAGCTTAGGACTAAAGGCATGCCTTTTGATGAAGATATACAGGTGGGTGTTATGATTGAAGTTCCTTCGGCGGCAATGACTGCGGATATTTTGGCCAAGGAAGTTGATTTTTTTAGCATCGGGAGTAATGACCTTATTCAGTATTCTCTTGCAGTTGACCGGGCGAATGAAAAGGTAGCCTATCTTTATGATCCTGCGCATCCGGCGGTCTTACGCTTAATTAAGAACGTTATCGATGCTGCGCATAATGCGGATATTAATGTGGGTATGTGTGGAGAGATGGCCGGAGAACCAAGCCTTGCCTTAATACTTTTAGGGTTGGGTCTGGATGAGTTTAGTATGCCGCCGCAAGTTATCCCTGAACTTAAATATTTGATCCGTTCGATAACTTTAAAGCAGGCTAAAGATATTGCCGATGAAGCGATGAAGCTTTCTACTGGTGAGGAGATAGAGGCATTTGCCCGGGCGAAATTAATGGAGATACTAAAATAAAGGCTCTTATTTTAGCTGCAGGATATGCGACTCGCCTGTATCCTTTGACAAAAGAATTCCCTAAGCCTTTGCTTGAGGTAAGCGGCAGGCCGATCATTGATTATATTATTGATAAGCTAAACAGCCTAAGGCAGATAGACGGTATAATCGTAATTACAAATAGTAAGTTTATCGCTAAGTTTAGAAAATGGAAGAAGACTGTTCAGGCGAAGAAACAATTGACCTTAATAGATGATCAGTCTAAGAGTAATGCTGATAGGAGAGGCGCTATCGGCGATATTAATTTTGCTATAAATAAGTTAAGGCTTAAAGAGGATCTTTTAGTTATTGGGGGAGATAATTTATTCAGCGGTACTTTGAAGAATTTTATTGCAAGTGCCGTTAGAAATAAACCTGCCTCGACGGTTGGTTTTTATAAGCTACGTAACTTAAAAGACGCTTCTAAATATGGTGTAGCAAGGCTTGACAAAAGCGGTAAGGTTATTGATTTTGCGGAGAAACCGTTAAAACCAAAATCACGCCTTGTGGCAATGTGTTTGTATTATATACCGGCTGAATCATTGGGCATGATTAATGATTTTATTAAGACCGGCATGAAAGTAGACGCTACAGGTAATTACATTGATTGGCTTAAGAATAGAATTGATACTTATGGTTTTATTTTTAAGGGTTCTTGGTACGATATCGGTGATATTAAATATTTAAAGGCGGCAAATGAAAAATTTGCTAAGCATTAACTAAGGAGGAATGATGGCTGTGCGTAAGCATTTTTTTACTTCAGAGTCGGTAGGAGAGGGGCACCCGGATAAGGTCTGCGATCAGATATCCGATGCGGTATTAGATAAAATCTTAAAAGATGATACTCACCCGCAGCATGCTAGGGTTGCATGCGAGACATATGTTACGATGGGTCTTTTGATTGTCGGTGGAGAAGTTACAACTAATTCTTACGTTGATATCCAAAAGTTAGGCCGGGAGGTAATTGAGGGGATTGGCTATACCCATCCCAAATACGGCTTTGATTATCATACCTGCGCAATCGTGAATACCATTAACAGACAGTCTCCGGATATTGCGCAAGGAGTAAATACCGGCGGTGCGGGAGATCAGGGGATTATGTTCGGATATGCCTGCAAAGAAACAAAAGAATATATGCCTCTACCTATAACTTTAGCGCATAGGTTAGTTAAGCGTATGGCGGATGTACGTAGGTCCAGTATTTTAAAATACTTGGGTCCTGATTGTAAATCCCAGGTAACCGTTGAATACGAAAACGGAGAAGCTAAGCGCGTTGATTCAGTGGTTATCGCCTGTCAGCATACAGATGATATATTGGATGCATCAGGAAAGCATATTACTGCAAAAGCGCGGCAAGAGATGATCAAGGTTATCGCTGACCCAATCTTAAAGGGCTTGGCGGATAAAGATACAAAATATTATGTCAACCAGACAGGTAAATTTCTCGTGGGCGGACCGCAATCAGATACCGGTATGACCGGTAGAAAGATTGTCGTAGATACTTACGGCGGAAGTATCCCTCACGGCGGAGGCGCATTTTCAGGTAAAGATCCTACTAAGGTAGACCGCTCAGCTGCTTATATGTGTCGTTATATCGCCAAGAATATGGTTGCTGCAGGTCTTGCGGATAAGTTTATGGTGCAGTTGTCCTATGTTATTGGATACGCTGATCCGCTCTCAATTTATGTTGATACATATGGCTCCGGAGAGCTTGCGGATGAAAAGTTAGTGAAATTAATCCGTCAGAACTTTGAGCTTACTCCTAAAGGAATAATTAGCTCCTTAGGGCTGTTAAAGCCAGTTTACAAGAAAACAGCATGCTATGGTCATTTTGGTAGAGATGAATTTAGTTGGGAGAAAATGGATAAGTCTGAAGCGCTCAAAAAACAAGCAGCTAAACTTTAAGGAGTAATTAATGAAATATGATGTTAAAGATATAAAGTTAGCAAATAAAGGCGCGTTAAGAATTGAATGGGCGCGTAATAATATGCCGGTTCTTGCTCTTATCGCCGAGAGGTTTAAGAGAGAGAAGCCCTTAAAAGGGGTAAAGCTTGCTGCTTGTTTGCATGTAACTACCGAGACCGGGGTATTAATGGAGGTCTTAAAGGCCGGTGGTGCAGAATTGGCGGTATGCGCATCCAATCCGCTTTCAACGCAGGACGATGTGGCTGCTTCTTTGGCTAAGAATTTAAAGATTTCCGTTTTCTCGATCAAGGGAGAAGATACCAAGACATATTATAAGCATATGTATGCTTCGCTCGCGATAAAGCCTGATATTACTATGGATGATGGCGCAGACCTGGTAAGTACGATTCACCAGCGTAAAGTTTCAGAACACTCCAATATCATCGGTGGGACAGAAGAGACAACTACCGGAGTAATCAGGCTACGCGCTCTGGCAAGTGAAGGTAAACTACGTTATCCGATCGTTGCGGTGAACGACGCATTGACTAAGCATTTATTCGATAATCGCTATGGTACGGGTCAATCTACAATAGATGGGATTATCCGGGCGACCAATAAATTAATCGCTGGAAGTAACTTTGTGGTTTGCGGTTATGGTTGGTGCGGAAAAGGCGCTGCCATGCGCGCAGCCGGTTTAGGAGCGAAGGTTATCGTGGTAGAAGTTGATCCCTTGCGAGCCTTGGAAGCGAATATGGATGGATTCGGTGTTATGACTATTAAAGAAGTTTCGCGCATCGGAGATATTTTCGTAACCGTCACAGGGGATATCAATGTTATACGCAAGGAGCATTTTCAGGCTATGAAAAATGGTGCGATTATCTCTAACTCCGGGCATTTTAACGTCGAAATCGATATTCCGGCTTTGGAGAAATTAGCCAAAAAGAAGAAGCAAATCCGTGATTTTACTGTTGAGTATATAATGAGCGATGGACGCAAGATCTATCTCTTGGGAGAAGGACGTCTGATTAATCTGGCTGCTGCAGAAGGACATCCGGCTCAGGTAATGGATATGTCTTTTGCCAATCAGGCGCTCTCTGCTGAGTATATGATTAAGAATCACAAGAAACTCAAAAAACAGGTCTATAAAGTACCGGATGATATCGATAAGAATATTGCGCGCCTGAAATTAAAGTCTATGGGGATTAAAATAGATACTTTGACGGCTGAGCAGAAGAAATATCTGGCAAGTTGGGAGATGGGTACCTGATTTAAAAATGGAGGCGTAAACATGAAAACAATCTTTGTGTTATTACCTGCGTTGTTTTTCTTATCTTCGGGGATGGCCTTAGCGGAAGAGCTTAAAGCAGATTCTAAGATCTCCGAAGTAACTGTTTATAGCGGCGATGCCCTGGTTAAAAGGAGCGCTCAAGTAAAGTTATCCTTGGGTCAGGATAAGGTTGTTTTTGCAGATATAATACCTGAGATTGATGAAAACTCTCTGCGCGTATCTGGTGAGGGTAGCGCCAGCGTTAAGATATTAGGTGCTTATGTAAAAAAAGAGTTTCTTAAAGAGCAGCCTATAGATAAGGTAAAAGCAATACAGGACGAAATTCAGAAACTCGAAGACCAGATCCGTAAGTTTGAAGATACTAAGAGGATATTAGCCGACGAAAAGTTATTTCTTGATTCCGTACGTCTTTTTTCCAAGGATCAACTTCCAAAAGATTTAGTTACCAAGATGCCTCCGGCAAAAGAGCTATCGGATACATTAACTTTTCTCGATGTGAGATTAAAGGATAATTATGCGCAGGTAATTCAGGCAGAAATGGATATTCGCGAAACAAGAAAGCAGATAGATGTTTTGCGTAGGCAGCTTGCTGATATAGCAGGGCCTATGCAGAAGATGAAGCGTTCAATTATTGTTGATCTGGAAGTAGTAAAACCAGGAAATATAAATCTTGAGGTTGCCTACCGGGTAAGAGGAGCCTATTGGTACCCTATTTATGACGCTAGGGTAGATTTTGACAAACAGGAGACAGAATTAGTTTCATTTGCCATTGTTAAGCAGAATACCGGTGAAGATTGGCAAGATGTGCAGATGTCTTTATCAACGGCAAAAGTTAATGTTTCAGGAAGCCTCCCTGAGCCAGAGTCATGGTTTTTGAGGCCTTACCAACCAATGGTGGCCAAAGAAGTAATGTACGATCAAGAATGTACGAATTTGAGTATGAGGAGTAAAGCGAGCAAATTTGAGTCTTTGGATCTCGCAGTTGGTTCAATGGCAGCGTCACCTGCGGCAGTGGAAAAAGCCAAATATGATTATGCTCAACAAGAAGAAAAGGGTATTTCAGTTATTTATAAAATAACTAAGGCAGCAAATGTTAAATCTAGCGGAGAAGAATACAAACTACCAGTTTCTGCTCAGGTTTTGTCTTCGGTATTCTCGTACTATGCCTATCCGCGTCTTTCTACTTTTGCTTACCTTGGAAGCAAGGTGACTAACGCTAAAGATCTGCAGCTTTTAGGCGGCAGGGTTAATGTTTTCTTGAATGGAGATTTTGTAGGTGTATCGCAGATTAAAAATATCGCACCTCAAGAAGAATTTGATTTATATCTTGGCGTGGATGAGAATGTAAAGGTAAAGAGAGAGCTTCTTGAAAAGAAAGTAGATGAGACGCTTATCGCTGGGATTCCTTCGCCGACCAAGAAGACAGTATATAAATATAAAATTACCGTAGAGAATTATAAAACAAAGAATATAAAGGTTAAGATCTTTGAAGTTATTCCGATCTCCGAAGATGACCGGATTAAGGTAAAGATGGAAAAGGTAAGCCTTGAGCCTACCCAGAAGGACTGGAAAGATAAGAAGGGTATCTGGCTTTGGGAATTCGGTTTAATTCCGAAAGAGAAGAAAGAGATATTCTATACCTGCATCGTGGAACATCCGCGCGATATGCAGATAGAAGGGTTGTAAATAAAAATGAAAAGAATAGCAGTTTTAACTACCGGTGGCGATGCTCCCGGTATGAATCCGGCGATACGCGCAGTAGTGCGTTACGGTATCTCTCAGAAATTAGAAGTGACGGGGATATACCGCGGGTGGTGGGGTTTAATTAATGAAGAAGTGCAGGTTCTCAACCATCGCTCAGTCTCCGGTATTATAAACCAGGGCGGGACGATTTTAAAGACCGCTCGCTGCACTGAGCTTCAGACTAAAGAAGGGCAAGAGCGCGCTTATAATACGATCAAGAAATACGCTATTGATGGCCTTGTGGTTATCGGAGGAAACGGTTCTTTTACTGCTGCACATGATTTTGGCTTAAAATATAAAGTCCCTTGCGTAGGAATCCCTGCGTCTATCGATAATGACATTAACGGTATTGATGTTACTATCGGTGCAGATACTGCTATAAATACTGCTTTGAATGCAATTGATAATATTCGCGATACTGCGACCAGTATGGAGCGGGTTTTTGTGGTTGAGGTTATGGGTCGGGATTGCGGTTTCATTGCTTTAGCGGTAGCTTTAGCAGGCGGTTGCGAAGATGTGATTATTCCTGAGATAGAACTCGATCTCAAGAAGATGTGCCACGATATTGTTGAGGGCAATATTCGCGGTAAGGTGAGCTGGATTATTGTTTTGGCTGAAGGATCAGGACATGCGCAAGATATTGCGAAGTCGATAACAGATATGACTTCTTTGGAGACGCGTTCTGTAGTTTTGGGGCATATCCAGAGAGGTGGAAGGCCTACAGCAGTTAGTAGGGATCTTGCTTTGCGTCTAGGCCAGGCAGCAGTAGATTGTTTGTTACAAGGTAGGTATGATAGGGCTGTTGGCATAAGCTGCGGTAGAGTTAATGAAGTAGATTTTGCAACCGCTATTAAGAAGAAAGAGCTTAACGCAGAATATTGGCATAATTTAATTAGGATATTAACTTAGAAAGGAGTAGTTAGCAAGATGGGTAGGAGAGCTTTAAGTATTGATAAAATTGCTATGGATTTAATCTTCACCGATGATGCTGGTGTAAAAAAAGAATTGGCCAAGAAGATTCTGGTTCTGGCGTATAAAGCAGGGATTTATTCTTCGAGTATTCATGATTTATATATGGCGGCAGGTAAACTTGAGGTTAGCGGATTTACTGTGCCTGCGATAAATTTACGCAGCATGACTTATGATTTAGCCAGGGCAATATTCCGTGTAGCCAAGAAGAATAATAGCGGTGCGTTTATCTTTGAAATCGCTAAATCCGAGATGGGTTATACTGCTCAACCACCTGTAGAATATACTAGTATAGTTTTGGCAGCAGCGATAAAAGAGGGTTGGCGCGGACCGGTATTTATTCAGGCAGACCACGTGCAGGTAAATGCCAAGAAATTCCAGGAAAATCCCAATAAGGAATTAGACGGGTTACAGGTAATGATTGCTGATGCAGTGGCATCCGGTTTTTACAATATCGATATTGATTCATCCACTCTAGTGGATTTAAGTAAGAAAGATATCAAGAAACAGCAGAAGGATAATTATGAGGTTTGCGCAAAGCTGACACAATTTATCCGCAGAATTGAACCTAAGGGTGTTACCGTCTCTGTCGGAGGCGAGATAGGAGAGGTAGGTCATCAGAATTCTACTCCCGAAGACCTGCGCGCATTCATGGAGGGTTATAAAGAAAGATTGCGTAAGGGATTAATCGGGATAAGCAAGATTTCTGTGCAGACAGGGACATCTCACGGCGGCGTAGTTAAGGCTGACGGATCGATTGATGAGGTAAAGCTGGATTTCGCGACTCTTAAGACATTATCCGGCTTAGCTAAAAAAGAATTTGGTATGGGTGGAGCAGTGCAGCATGGCGCATCCACTCTGCCGGAAGATATGTTCCATAAATTTCCGCAGAATGATACTTTAGAGGTGCATCTGGCTACCGGTTTTCAGAATATGATGTTAGATAGCAAGCATTTCCCAGCGGATTTAAAGAAGAAGATGTATGATTGGCTCATAGTGAATGCTGCTAACGAGAGAAAGGCCGGCGAGACTGACGAGCAGTTTTTCTATAAAGCGCGGAAAAAGGCCTTAGGTCCATTTAAGAAAGATATTATGGGTTTATCGCAAGAATTGCGCGATGTAATAGCTTCAGAGATAGAAAATAAATTTGATTTTCTTTTCAAGCAATTAGATGCTGTAAATAATAGAGAGCTGGTCGATAAATATATCAGTCTTAAGCGCGTAATCGTAAGAGCCCGCAAAGAGGCAAAAGAAGTAGTTCACGACGGAGAAGGGGCAGATTAAAGGAGAATATATGCGTTCAGATACGATCAAAAAAGGTTTAGAGAGAGTTCCGCATCGCGCTCTTTTGCATGCTACGGGTTTATCTAAAAAAGATTTAAACAGACCTTTTATCGGCATCGCTTCATCTTTCACTGATCTTATTCCCGGCCATATCGGAATGCGCGATTTAGAGCGCTTTATCGAGCGGGGTATCTGTTATGGGCAGGGTGTGCCGTTTATTTTTGGAGTACCCGGGATTTGCGACGGTATTGCCATGGGGCATTTAGGTATGTGCTATCCTATGGCCTTACGCGAGATTGTCGCAGATACTATCGAAACAGTTTGCAATGCGCATCAATTAGACGGAATCATCTGTTTGACTAATTGCGATAAGATTACTCCTGGAATGCTTATGGGTGTTACCAGATTAAATATCCCTGCAATTATCGTAACCGCAGGCCCGATGATTTCCGGACGTTTCAATAAAAGAAAATTAGCTTTTGTGCATGATACCTATGAAGGTATGGGGCGTGCAAGAAAAGGCGATATCTCTATGCAGGAATTATCCTGTTTAGAGATGGAGGCCTGCCCCGGCCAAGGTTCATGCCAAGGTCTGTATACTGCTAATACCATGGCCTGTCTTACTGAGACTATGGGGATGTCTATTCCGGGCTGTGGAACAGCACTGGCTATCTCGGCTAAGAAACGCAGAATTGCCCAGGCTAGTGGCGAGCGCATTGTGGAATTAATAAATAAAAATATTAAGCCACGCGATATTGTTACCAAAAAGTCTTTAGAAAATGCCATTGTCGTAGATATGGCTTTAGGCGGCTCAAGTAATACTGTCTTACATCTTATGGCTATTGCACATGAGGCGGGAATCGATTTAGATTTAAAAACCTTTGATAAGATTAGTAAGAATACCCCGCACATAACAAGCTTAGAGCCGTCAGGGACGCATTTTATGGAGGACTTAGAGTACGCCGGAGGAATCCCTGCGGTTTTAAAAAGATTGAAATCAAAGTTGAATAATGTTTTGAATGTTAGCGGAGAAAAGACTTTCGAAATTGCCGATAAAGCAAGTATATCAGATGAAGATGTGATCCGGCCATTAAATAAAGCCTACCATAAGCAGGGAGGGATCGCTGTTTTATATGGAAATCTTGCTCCTAATGGTGCGGTAGTTAAGCAGTCCGGGGTAAGCGAAAAGATGATGAAATTTACCGGAAAGGCCAAGGTTTTTAACCGCGAAGAAGAGGCAATGCAGGCGATCATGAATAATAAAATTAAAAAGGGAGATTGCGTAGTCATCCGTTATGAGGGCCCATCGGGTGGTCCCGGGATGCGCGAGATGCTTGCTCCTACTGCTGCAATTGTAGGTTTGGGTTTAGCGGACTGCGTAGCCTTAATTACTGACGGTCGTTTTTCAGGCGGGACAAAAGGCCCTTGTATCGGCCATATATCTCCGGAGGCTTCAGCAGGAGGGCCGATCGCAATCCTAAAAGATGGCGATATAATTACAATCGATATCCCTAACAGAAAATTAGAAGTGAAACTAAGTAAGCAGGATATTGAAAAAAGATTAAAAAGATGGAGGCCGGTTAGCCCAAAGATTAAAACTGGTTATCTCTCTAGATATTTAAAGCAGGTGAGTTCTGCAGATAAAGGTGCGGTTTTAAGATGAAGGGTTCACAAATATTATTGGAATCATTAAAGCGCGAAGGGGTGGAAGTCATCTTTGGCTATCCCGGTGGTTCGGTGCTGCCAATATTTGATGCGCTTTATGATTTTAAAATCAAGTTTATTCTAACCCGTCATGAGCAGGGGGCAGCTCACGCTGCTGATGGTTATGCCCGCGCAACAGGTAAAGTCGGAGTATGCCTTGCTACCTCTGGTCCCGGTGCAACGAATTTAGTTACCGGTATTGCTAATGCCTATATGGATTCTATACCCATGGTTGCCATAACTGGGCAGGTAGGTACACATTTAATAGGAAATGATGCTTTTCAGGAGGCAGATGTAACCGGGATCACCCGCTCTATTACCAAACATAATTTTCTGGTTAAAGATGTTAAGGATTTGGCGCGCACTATTGCCGAAGCTTTCTATATTGCATCTAGTGGTAGGCCTGGTCCTGTGCTTATTGATATACCTGTTGATGTTCAACGGGCAGAGACAGATTTTATCTGGCCGGAAAGCATAAATATACGTAGTTACCAGCCTACTTATTTTGGGCATCCAGGACAGATTAAAAAAGCAGCAAAGTTAATATCTCAGGCTAAGAAGCCGATTATTTATGCAGGCGGTGGAGTAATTACCTCGGGGGCTAATCTAGTTTTAAGGAAGTTGGCAGAAATGATTAAGGCTCCGGTAACTACTACATTTATGGGGTTGGGGGGATTCCCGGGCACGCATAAATTATCCCTGGGTATGCTTGGCATGCATGGGACTGCATATGCAAATCACGCAACAATGGAAGCGGATTTGATTATTGCTGTGGGCGCACGCTTTGATGATCGGGTAACTGGCAGGCTTGATCATTTTGCCCCGTATGCAAAAGTAATTCATATTGACATAGATCCGTCATCAATTAGCAAGAATATTCGGGTGGATATACCGATAGTCGGTGATGCAAAGAATATTATTGGAGAGCTGCTTAAAGAGATAAAGAACGTTTCGGATACTTCTTTATGGCTTAAGACTATTGATGCATGGAAGAGAAAGCACCCTTTAACTTATAAGGGCACCGGTAAATTGCTTAAGCCGCAGTATATATTAGAGCAGCTTTGGGATTTGACTAAAGGCGATGCAATAATCTGTACTGAGGTGGGGCAGAGCCAGATGTGGGCATGTCAGTGGTATAATCACCTAGAGCCTCGGTCATGGATTTCAAGCGGAGGCTTGGGGACGATGGGGTTTGGATTTCCTGCTGCCATGGGAGCAAAAATCGGCGTTCCCGGGAAGGAAGTTTTTAATATTGCAGGCGACGGTTCAATTCAGATGAACATCCAGGAGCTAGCTACTTGTGTGGCAAATAAGATTAACGTGAAAGTCTTGATTTTTAACAATGGATTTTTAGGGATGGTTAGGCAGTGGCAGGAGCTATTCTATAAAAAACGTTATTCTTATACTCCTATTACCAGCCCGGATTTTGTTAAACTTGCTCAAAGTTACGGGGCAGTGGGGATAAGGGTTACAAAGAAAAATGATGTACGCAAAGCCTTGCAAAAGGCTATAAAAACAGATAAAACGGTGTTTGTAGAATTTATTATTGAACCAGAGGAGAATGTCTGGCCCATGGTTCCTGCCGGACAGGCAATTAACAATATGATTGATGGGATAGCTTGATGAAACATACAATTTCGGTTCTAGTTGAGAATAAATTCGGAGTACTAGCTCGCGTAGCAGGTTTATTTAGTGCGCGTGGGTACAATATAGCATCTTTAGCGGTTTCTGAGACTCTGGATCCCACAATTTCGTACATGACTATTGTGGTGGAGGCTCAAGATGAAAAGATTTTGGAACAAATCAACAAACAGCTGAATAAATTAATCGACGTAATCACAGTAACCGATTTTACTAAAAAAGAGCATATTGACCGGGAATTAATTCTGGCAAAGATAAATTATACTCAAAAAGACAAGGAGAAGTTGGGATTGATTTTTAGTAAATATGTAGGAAAGATTATTCATCTTAAAGATGATTTTGCGATTATTGAGGCGGTGGGGGATGGGGAGCAGATAAAATCCTTGCTTGAAGAATTGAGCAAATTTGGCGTAAAGGAATTAGTTAAGACAGGTAAATTGGCAATCAGTAAATAATGGAGAGGAGCTTTGAAATGGCAAAGATTTATTATGATAAGGATGCAGATTTAAGTCTACTAAAGAATAAGACCATTGCAATAATCGGTTATGGAATACAGGGTCGCGGTCAATCGCTATGCTTAAGAGATTCCGGGATGCATGTGGTTGTATCGGAAATGTCTGGTACTCCTAATTATGAATTAGCCAAGAGTGATGGTTTTATCCCGGTTAGTGCTGTTGAAGCAGCAAAGGCAGCCGATATTATTCAGATTTTAACTCAGGATCATGTGCAGGCTAAAGTCTATCTTGAAGCGATAAAACCGAACCTAAAAAAAGGCAAGGCCCTCTGCTTTTCGCATGGTTTTAATATCCGTTTTAAACAGATTAAGCCTCCAAAGAATGTGGATGTATTTATGGTTGCGCCTAAAGGACCAGGGGCATTAGTGAGAAAGATGTATGAAGAGGGCAAGGGAGTGCCGTCGCTTATCGCTGTTTACCAGGATGCATCTGGCCAGGCAAAGGATTTAGCGCTTGCTTATGCCAAGGCAATTAAAGCTACTACCGCTGGCGTAATTGAGACGACTTTTGAAGAGGAGACCGAAACCGATCTTTTTGGCGAACAGGCAGTTCTCTGCGGAGGAGTAACCGAGTTAATTAAAGCAGGCTTTGATACTTTAATTGACGCAGGATACCAGCCGGAGATTGCTTATTTTGAAGTTCTACATGAGTTAAAACTAATCACTGATTTAATTCAAGAGCGCGGTATATCCGGGATGCGTAGAGGTGTATCGAATACAGCTTGTTATGGTGATTTAACCCGTGGGCCAAGAATCATTACGGCTAAGACGCGCAAGGAGATGCAGAAGATTTTAAAAGAAATAAAGTCAGGAAAGTTTGCTAAAGAGTGGATTAAGGAGAATGTTGATGGCCGGCCGAATTTCAATAAACTTATTTCTGAAGGTGATAATCATTTAATTGAAAAAGTGGGCAAGCAGTTAAGAGAGATGATGCCCTGGATGAAAAAATAGAAAGGCGGTGTATTATGTTATTTAATAGAGCCAAGATATTTGTTTTTAGCTTAGTTCTTTGTTTAGCGCTCGGACCAACTTTTGTCCAAGCAAAAGATGAAGCACCTTTATCTTATGAAAATGTTGAGATGGGGGTAAAAATTAATTGTCCGGATAGTTGGTTTATTACTCCGGGAGACAAGGTGCAACAGGCATTAGCTAAGGGGATAGCAGATCTTACGAGTACGGAATCATTGAAGGAAGCAATTAAAAGAGTCGGGGTCCTGGTTATGTTTTCGCAATATCAGTTTGGCTCGCCTATTGAATATAATCCAAACGTCGCATTAGTTACTGAGCCGCTCTCCGGTAGCTATATTGACAATGCAATGGACTATGCAAATGCTTCTTTAATGAATATCAAGACGATGTTTAAAGACATTAAGGTTTTAGTAGATCCTAAAATGATTAAGCTAAGTGGTAAAGACGCTGCCCACTTCGTCTATGAGGGTACGATGGTCAGAGGCTATCTTGAAATTCGCATGAAGTCCTCAGTCTATCTTTTTATAAAGGATAAGTTAGGCTATACGCTTACTTGTACTGATAAGGTAGATAATTTTAATAATAACGTAGCTAAGTTTGAGAAGGCTGTTAATTCACTTGAAATAAAATAAACTATGGCAGAGAAATTAATTATTTTTGATACAACACTTCGTGATGGAGAGCAAGCCCCCGGTGCCTCATTAACTGCGCAGCAGAAACTTGAAATTGCTTTTCAACTCGAAAAGCTTGGAGTAGATGTTATTGAGGCAGGTTTTCCTATTGCCTCACCGGGAGATTTTAAGGCAGTAGCCGAAATATCGAAGAATATTAAGAAAAGTGCTATTTGCGGCTTGGCGCGTTGTTTAAAGCAGGATATTGAAGCTGCAGCGAGCTCTCTCAAAAACGCAAAGCATCCGCGCTTGCATCTATTTTTGGCTACCTCTAAGATCCATCTGGAATATAAGTTCAAGAAGGCAGAAGACGAAATTCTTATATTGGCCAGACAGGCCGTTAAATTAGCTAGAAGACTTTGTGATGATATTGAGTTCTCGCCTGAGGATGCTACGCGCTCAGAGCGCTCATTTTTATTTAGGGTGATTGAGGCGGCGATTGAAGAGGGGGCTAAGACTATTAACATTCCCGATACCGTCGGCTACAGCTATCCTCAGGAGGTCTTCTCTTTAATAAGCGATATAAAAGCAAGTGTTCCAAATATCAATAAAGCAGTTATCGCTATCCACTGCCATGATGACTTGGGTATGGCAGTTGCTAACTCACTCTCTGCGGTTTTAGCCGGAGCAAGGCAGGTGCATTGTACTATTAATGGAATTGGTGAGCGCGCAGGAAACGCATCTCTGGAAGAGATTGTTATGGCAATTAAGACACGCAAAGACGTATTCAGTAATTTTTATCTGGATATAAATACTAAAGAGATATATCGCACTTCGCGCCTGGTGAGTAATCTTACAAATTTCGTTGTCCCTCCGAATAAAGCCATTGTCGGCAGAAACGCCTTTGCTCATGAATCCGGTATTCATCAAGATGCGGTATTAAAGAATAAGACTACATATGAGATTATGAATCCGCATGACGTGGGAATCTCTGATAGTCGGCTTATTATGGGAAAGCATTCCGGAAGACACGCCTTTCGCGATAGATTAAAAGCGCTGGGATTTCATCTAGATGATGATCAATTAAATAAAGCCTTTATCCGTTTCAAAGAAGTTGCCGATAAGAAAAAAGAGGTCTTTGACGATGATTTGCGTATCCTGGTTGAGGATGAGTTGCGCGTATCAAAGCCGCTTTGGCAATTAGGAAGTTTTGAAGTCACTTCCGGCACAGCTATTAAGCCTAAGGCCGAGGTTGAGTTGATTAAAAAAGGCAAAAAAGTTTCAGGTGTATCTTCCGGCGATGGCCCGGTAGATGCATGTTTTAAAGCCATAGATAAAATCACCGGCTTTAAAGCAAAATTAGAGGATTTTCATCTAGAAGCGGTTACTTCCGGTAAAGACGCATTAGGACAGGTTGGTTTAAAGCTTAAGATAGGAGATGCTATTTTTAGCGGCAGGGGCGCAAGCACGGATATCATTGAAGCTGCAATCAGGGCCTATCTGGATGCAGCAAACAGGGCAGGGGATAAATGAAGAAGGTTTGTGTTTACGGATTAATAGGAGAACCTATTCATCATAGCCTCTCGCCATTAATGCATAATGCTGCTCTATCCGCACTTAAATTAAAAGCCAGCTATAAGCTCTTCCCGTTAAAAGAAAAAGACCTCTGGGTTTTCTTATCGAATATTAAGAAAAAGAATATACACGGACTTAATATTACCATACCTTATAAAGAAAAGATTCTGAAGTATATCTCTGGCTATAAGACCGAAGCAGTAAATGCAATCGGTGCTGCTAATACTCTGGTAATCGATAAAAAAGACAAGGTTAAGTTTTTTAATACGGATTATCTCGGGTTCATTCAACATCTCAAGGAGTTAAAAATAAAACCCAAAAGAGTTGCCCTAATTGGCGCAGGCGGGGCGGCTAAGGCGCTATGTTTTGCTTTTGGGAAGATGAAGACAGAGTTTGTTGCTATTTACGATGTCGATAATTTTCGTTCGCTTTCTCTAATGCAAAGATTTAACCAGATTTTCCCCGAGATGCAGTTTATGGCTGCCGGGAGTATAAGTGAGCTTAATTTAGAAGATAAGGATCTTTTAATTAATGCTTCTCCGGTAGGCATGAAGCCCGACGATCCGCTTTTATTGAATTCTGCGTTATTACATAAAGATTTATTTGTGTACGATTTAATCTATAATCCTTCTGAGACAAAGTTATTAAAACTAGCTAGAGAGAATGGGTTAGCCTGTTCAAATGGTTTGGGGATGTTGCTTTATCAGGGGGTAGAGGCATTGAGTCTTTGGATATCACCTAAGAAAGTACCGATAGATTTAATGCGCAAGGTTTTGGAAAAAGCAAGCCTTAAAGCAGCAAAAGTGCGTAAAAGGAGGAGATTGTGATTGCAAATATAATTGTATTTATTTTTGGTTCTGTAGTCGGTAGTTTCTTAAACGTGTGCATCCATCGCATGCCTAAATCTGAATCAGTAGTCTGGCCGCGCTCTCATTGCCCTAAATGCAAAAAGAGAATCCCGGGCTACGATAATATACCGTTTATAAGCTTTATTCTTTTAAAAGGAAGGTGCCGGATCTGTAAAGACAGGATTTCTTTACGTTATCCTCTTGTGGAGTTAATCACAGCTCTGTTATTTCTGGCATTCTTTGTGCGCTACGGTTTAAGTTACAACTTTTTCTTTTATTTTGTTCTGGCCTGCGGCCTGATTATTGCTACTTTTATTGATATACCGCATAGAATTATCCCTGATGAAATTTCTGTGGGTGGAATGATTGTCGGTCTGATATTAAGTACTATCAGAGGGGTATATATCAATCCATTCGCCTTTAATTTTAAACCTATGCTAAATTCTCTCCTGGGAATCTTTGTCGGAGGAGGAGTTATTTTTCTTACGGGTTGGATATTTGATCAGATCTATTTTAAGATACTTAAAAAACCTCCTATTCAGGGTGAGACTGAATCTATGGGAGGAGGGGATGTAAAGTTATTAGCGATGATCGGCGCATTCTTGGGCTGGCAGGGGGCGCTACTCACTTTCTTTATTGCCCCATTTTTTGGCGCTGCAGTCGGGATAGTCAACTTAGTTACTAAAAAAGATCATACTATTCCCTATGGGCCGTTTCTTTCAATGGCTGCGTTAATTTCCGTATTCTGGTTTGATAAGATATTACGTTTCTTTATCCCCTAATTGTAAAAGATGGCACAACTTCTTTCGCGCGCAGCTTTTCTCTCCAAGAAAAGGGTGGGGGTACTAGTCCCGCTCTTTTCTGTATATTCAAAAAATAGTTTTGGCATAGGCGACTTTAGTGATTTAAAACTGTTGGTAGATTGGATTTGCGAAAACAGTAATTCTTTGCTGCAGCTTCTTCCAATGAATGAAATGGGGGGGCAAGATTGTCCGTATGACTCCTCGAGCTCTTTTGCTTTAGAGCCCGCCTACATCTCTTTCCTTGATTTACCTCTTCCAAAAGACAAGTCCCTGAAAAGGCAGATTGAGAATCTACGTAAGGGGTTGCAGAAAGGGAAAGCTTTTCTGAATTATTCGATTAAAGTTGAAAAGTTGCGTCTTCTATGGGAGATATTCTTACTTCAAGATGTAATTGAGCCGCAAGGTTTACGCAGTTTTAAAGAAGAGAATGCTTATTGGTTAAGAGATTTCTCTTTATTTAAAGTAATCAAGCAGGTGCACAGGGGGGCAGCTTGGTATGATTGGCCGCAAGAGTTTAGAGAGCGAGATAGAAAAGCGCTTGAAGATTTCTGTAAGAAATATTCAAAAGAAATTAATTTCGAGGCTTGGCTTCAGTGGCAACTATTCGAGCAGTTTAGGGGAGTGCGAGATTATGCTCGGGCTAAGAATGTATTTATAAAAGGAGACCTACCTATATTAGTATCCCGGGATAGCGCTGATGTCTGGGCGCATGTTAATTTTTTTAAGTTAGAGTTTGCCGCAGGCGCACCACCCGATATGTATGCAGCTCTAGGACAGCGTTGGGGTATGCCTACATATAATTGGGAGGTAATTAAGCAGGACGGATATAAATATTTAAGGGAAAAGTTAAGGTATGCCCAGAATTTCTATGATGTTTTAAGGATTGATCATGTAGTGGGGTTATTCCGTATCTGGAGCATTCCTTATAATGAGCCCTTGGAGAATCAGGGCTTAAATGGTTTTTTTGATCCGGCAGATGAATCCGTCTGGGGTAAACACGGCAAAGAGATCTTAGAGGTTATGCTTGAAAGTACAGATATGTTCTTGTGCGCTGAAGATTTAGGGGTGATACCCAATTCTTGCACCCAGACTTTAAAAGATTTAAATATTCCCGGTAATGACGTTGGCCGTTGGGTAAAGGACTGGAAAACCGCGCATGATTTCTTGAAGCCTTCGGATTATCGCAAGCTTTCAGTGGCGATGCTTTCTACTCATGATACTACCAATTGGCCGGCCTGGTGGGAGAACGAAGCAGGAACAGTCGATGAGGCTTTATTTATGCGCAAGTGTTCGGATCATCGCAATATAGGTTTTGAGAGAGTAAAGGATAAATTATTCGATTTAAGCCGCTCCTTGCACGGAAGAATGCGTTGGAGAGAAGAGGTTGATTCAGTCGAGAAGTTAGTAAGGGTCCTCTCTATCGATGGACCTATACCTAGAGAGCACCTGACAGATTTGGTAGATTTATATGAGAATACCTACCATGAGAAGGAAAAGCTCTGGAAGCAGTTAGCGCTAAGTGGGCCGATGCGCGAAAAGAGTGATAGCTTAGTTTTACAGGCTGCTTTAAGGTTGAATCTTGAGGCAGGCTCTCTTTTTGCCATTAATACTATCTTTGATCTTCTTTATTTAGGAGATATCCTTAAAAATGATGCTTATGAATATAGAATTAATACCCCCGGGACAATCAGCGATAAGAATTGGTCTTTGCTTATACCGCTTTCTATCGAGGAGTTGAGGAATCATAAAATTAATAAAACAATACGCGATATGGCTAAATCTTCAGGAAGGGAAGGAGCAGATTAATGAAGTTTATAAGTTTTAGAGTTAAATTTATCATTGCTTTTTTGTTGGTAACTTTTATTGCTTTAACTGCTACTACCTATCTTGTGTATAAAGTTTCGATTATGCGTCAGGAGTCAGAACTGCGGGATAGGATATTAGGCTTGGCAAAGATCTCCGCTATGCTTATTGACGTTAATAAAATGGTACAGATAAGGCCGGAGTTATCCAGCCAGGGTACAGAATTATATGCTCAGACCCGCGATGTTTTAAGAGAAATAAGAAAAACAGATTTGCTTATTGATAGCGTGTATATAATGATTAAATCCGATAAAGAATATTCCTGGATATTTTTAGTTGATTCAGGAGATAAGCGTAAGATAAGTGCTTATTGTGGAGAGTATTACGATGTTTCGAAGTTTCCTGAGATGAAGCTTGCTTTTCAGCAGCCAGCAGTGGATAAGAAGATCACCCGAGATAAATGGGGACTCTTTCTTTCAGGATACGCTCCGCTATATAATTCTCAAGGTAAAGCTGTAGCCATAATTGCTCTTGATGTCAAGGCTGAATCTATAGAAAAGATGCAATTATTGCTTGCTAAAAGGTTCATCTTTGTTTTCCTTGTCGGCCTAATTTTTTCGCTGCTTATAGGATTGTTAATGGCTCGGGGGATAACTAAGCCGCTGCATGTTCTTACTCAAGGGGCTAGAGAGGTTGGTCGAGGAGATTTAAGTAAGAAAGTAAACTTAGAGACTAATGATGAGCTGGAAGAATTAGCTGAAGCTTTTAACAAGATGACTGATGAGCTTAAGGCCTCGCGCATTAAGCTTGAGAAATATTATCTCGATACCATACATGCCTTGGCGGGGGCAATTGAAGCTAAAGATCCTTATACCAAAGGGCATTCTGAAAGAGTAGCCCAATATGCAGTTGGCGTGGCAGAATATTTGAATTTCTCAAAATCAGATATACTCCTTTTGCAGGAAGCTTGCATATTGCATGACATAGGGAAGATCGGCGTTCCCGAGAGTATACTTACTAAGCCCGGGCCGCTGACCAGTGATGAATGGAAGATAATGAAGATGCATCCTCAAGTTGGAGCAGATATATTAAAGTTTATCGAATTCTTAAGGCCGGGCCTATCTATCGTAAGCGGTCATCATGAACGGCAGGATGGGCAGGGTTATCCAAATGGTTTGTCCGCAGAAAAAATCTCTAAGTTAGTTGCGATTGTCACCGTGTCTGATGCTTATGATGCAATGACTTCAGACAGATCCTATCGTAAATCTTTTGGTAAAGAAGAAGCTATGCGTAGATTAAAAGAAAACAGGCATAAGCAGTTTGACGCTGAAATAGTCGACGCCTTCATCCTCTCCCTAGAGGACACCTGAGAAATAGGGTCAGAATTAATTCTGACCCTATTTCCAGAGGTGCCCCCAAGTATAATTATGTCAACTTTACGAGGCCCAGGATTTTATATCTCTAAACGCGTAGGAAAAGCAATCATGGATTATGATATGCTTACCGATGGCGATAAGGTGCTTGTTGCTATATCCGGCGGTAAAGACAGTTTGACTTTACTGCAGATACTTAATGAGCGTAGGAAATTTGTGCCGATTAAATATGAGCTTCTGGCTGTGCATGTGGATATGGGATATCCTTGCCATCATCCCAAGTTATTGGCGGAGCATTTTAAAAATCTAGGAATAGATTATCATATTGAAAAAATAGACATATTGCAAGGTAAGTCACGCAAAGATATAACATGTTTTTGGTGTTCCTGGAATCGCAGGAAGGCCTTATTTGAGGCGGCTGTTCGCCTGGGTTGTACTAAAGTTGCTCTCGGCCACCATAAGGACGATATTGTTGAAACAACTTTATTAAATATGTTTTTTCAGGGAGAGATTTCTACGATGTCGCCAAAGCAGGAACTTTTCAAAGGTAAAATTATTATTATTCGCCCACTTGCTTATGTAGAAGAAGAGCTCATAAGGAGATTTGCTAAGACCTTGGATTTTCCGCATCATAAATGCTCATGCCCGAATTCCTCTACCTCCAAGCGTACTAAGATGGAAGCGATTATTAAGGATTTAGAAAAGATCTGCCCAGAGGTTAGAACCAATATTTTTAGAAGCCTAAAGAGAATTAAGACAGATTATTTGCTTTAAGAAAGCAGTTCCAAGTGATATAATTAAGCCATGATTTGGATGATAAGCTTACTATTTCTGGTTTTATCGGTAGTTATTATTGCTTTGGTTTTAAAGATCTCTTCCCAGGTAAATGAGCGGTTAAACCAGATGAATCAGTCTTTACAGGAAGCCAATAAGATAATCGGCTCAAACCTCGGTAATGCTACGAATGTATTTGGTAACGTGAAAGAGCAGCTCGGTAAACTCGAAGCGACCAATAGACAGATTGTCGATATCAGTAAAGATATCTCAAGCCTCCAAGAATTACTGCGTGCGCCAAAATTCCGCGGTTCAATGGGAGAAGTGCTCTTAGAAAATTTGCTTTCTCAGGTACTGCCGCTTAAGCATTATGAAACGCAATACCGTTTTAAAACAGGAGATGCGGTTGATGCAGTAATAAGGCTTGGAGAGCGCCTAGTCCCGATTGATGCAAAATTTAGCCTTGAAAATTTTCAAAAGATGCTTGAGGCTCAAGATGAGCAGACTAAGATTGCTCTGCGCCGTAAATTTATACAGGATGTAAAGAATCGGATTGATGAAGTCTCCTCTAAATATATACTCCCCCAAGAAAACACCTATGATTTTGCGCTTATGTATATACCGGCAGAGAATGTTTATTACGAGGTAATCATTAAGGAAGATCTCTTCACTTACAGCATGTCTAAAAAGGTAATCCCTGTTTCTCCGAATACAATTTACGCTTATCTGCAGGTAATCTGCCTTGGGCTCAGAGGTTTAAAAGTTGAGGAGAATGCAAAGAATATATTAAAAAGCCTTAGCGCCTTAGGGATCGAGGTGGATAAATTTAAGGAAGAATTCTCTACTCTTGGTAGTCACTTATCTAATGCTAATACCAAGTATGCTGATTCCCAGAAGCGCCTGGATAAAGTTAGCGATAGGTTAATTGATATCCAGGATTCAAAGCAGATTGAAGCAAAGTGATGATTCTGAATCTGCGCGTGATTCCCGGGTCAAGTAGAAATCTGGTAAAAGATGAAGCAGGTGTTCTAAAGGTATATTTAACCAAGCCCGCGCAGGATGGCTTAGCGAACAATCAGCTGATAGATTTATTATCCAAGCACCTAAAGGTTAAGAAATACCAGATAAGTATTATTAAGGGCAATAAATCAAGGAATAAAAAAGTTGAAATTATTAGTTAAGAAATATTTTAATTTTGCCGGCCAATTTTCATCCAAGATCTCAAGCGGTTTTAGTAATCGCGAACATGGGAATATGTCCGTTTTTTACGGCGATACAAAAAAGACGTTACTTAACCGTAATAATTTCTTAGATAGTCTTGGAATCAAGCCGAAAAATTTAGTCTCTGTCGAACAGGTACATGGCAGTAATATTAAATGTATAACCAAAGAAGATAAAGTAAATGGTGTATTTATACATCTAGATTCAATACCCAAAACAGATGGCTTATTAACTGACATAAAACGTCTTGCGCTTGCTATATTCACTGCGGATTGCCCATCTATATTTCTATATGATCCTCTTAGCTCTGCGGTAGGCCTAATTCACGCTGGTTGGCGTAGCACCAAAGAGGGTATCGGTGTTAAAGCAATAAAATTAATGCAAATGAAATTTAAAACCAAGCCTGAAGAATTATTTGTAGGGTTTGGCCCTTGCATCAGGAGCTGTTGTTATGAGGTTTCGCGCGACTTCGGTAATTATTTTCCTGATGAATTAATCGAAAGGAATGGTAAGTTCTATCTGGATTTAGTCCGCGTAAACTCGAATCAACTTTTTAGTTTGGGAGTTAGAAAGGAAAATATATTTGATGCTGAAAGTTGTACCTCTTGTGAAAGAAATGACTTTTTCTCTTATCGGGTAGAAGGCAAAGATTGTGGCAGGCAAATGTCGGTCGTGATGCTCAAATGATTCCTGCGCAAAGATATAAACTAGAGTTTATTTTACATACCTATAATGCTTCTTTGCAGATGATCAAGAACTCTTTGGCGGAATTCGGTGAATCTCTTGAAATTGTAGAATCCCAAGATTCCGCACAGAATGGCGATAACTATAATATAAGAATGAAAACTGAAGATCCGACTATTGTTTTTGATCTGTGCGCGCAGTTTGGCAGGATCAGGTCGATCAAGGTAACAGAAGAAAAGGGGGTAGCTTAAGTGCCCGGAAGAATGGTGTTATTAATAACCGTTTCAGATAAAAAACAAGCCCATAGAATCGCCAAGGCCTTAATAAAAAACAAGCTTGTTGCTTGCGTAAATATCCTGGGTGGCGTGGAATCTTTTTTCTGGTGGAATAAAAAGATTGATTCGGCTAAGGAGATTCTTTTGATTGCCAAGTCAAGGAATGAGAAATTGAATAAAATTATAAAATTGGTTAAAGCTATGCACAGCTATGATTGCCCGGAGATAATAGCGCTGCCTATAACCGGAGGATCTAAAACTTATTTGGATTGGATAGATGAATCTCTCAGGTAACCCATTTGATTATGTGCTTGTATTTTGTGGAGGGGTATTGTTGAGTTTGACTCCTTGCGTCTACCCGCTTATACCTGTTAGCGTCGGCTACATCACCGCAAAAAGCGGTAGCTCTAAGTTAAAAAGTTTTTTATTAAGCCTGGTTTATGTCTCGGGGATTGCAGTTACATATTCTATATTGGGTTTAATTGCTTCTTTAACCGGTATGTTTTTCGGTAAAATAAGCGTACATCCGATTACCCAGATTGCAGTAGGCACAATTATTATTATATTTGGAATTATGATGTGGTTCGATTTGTTTAGTTTATTTTACTCAGGGGTTAGGGTAAATAGCAAAAGACGCGGCTATCTTTCCACATTTATCTTAGGTTTAAGCTCAGGATTAGTGATTTCGCCTTGTCTTACGCCCGCGCTTGGTTCAATCCTGGCTTATTTAGCTACCAAGAAGAATGTTTTTTATGGGATGAGCCTGCTTTTAACTTTTGCTTACGGGATGGGTTTGATTTTGATTTTAGCAGGGACATTTTCCAGTATTTTAGCTAATTTACCCAAGTCCGGTATTTGGCTGGTATATATTAAGAGGATAAGTTCATTAATACTTATATGCATAGGATTATATTTTATCTATCAAGGGATAAGGAGCTTTTAATATGAAAAAATATTTTAAAAGGGCGTTGCTTATTTTCATGCTTTCACTATTTTTGCTGCCTGCTTGCGTTTGGGCAGAGAAACAAGTCTTAAAGGAACAGTTTCCTATTGCTGCTGATTTTAAGTTAAATGATTTAGACGGCAAAGTTGTTGTTTTAGGCGATTACCTGGGCAAGAATAGTGTATTACTTTTTTTCTGGACAACCTGGTGCCCTTATTGTAGATCTGAATTAAAGGAATTACAGAATGAAGAATCGGAGTTGTTAAAAGATAAGGTGGTCGTATTGGCTATAAATTCCGGCGAACAGAAGGATAAGGTAGCTAGTTTTGTAAAGAAGATTAATTTAACTTCCAGGGTACTTTTGGATCAAGATGGTTTGGTCTCTGACCGTTATGAGCTTTTAGGGGTGCCTACATATTTTCTGATTAATAAAAAGGGCGAGGTAGTTTTTAGCGGGAATCATTTTCCAAAAGAAAGGTTAGGAGAAGCTGATGTTCGATAAAATGAAACAGTTGATGGATATGCAAAGAAAAATGCAGGAGGTAAAACGCGAGCTTGAGAATACGAATTTTGAAGTTTTAAGCTCCGACGGATTATTCAAGGTTACTATGAATGGGGCTCAGTCCATAAAATCAGTAAGTATACAAGTTGATCTTCAGGCGACGAACAAAGATGCGTTAGAAAAAGCCGCGCTAGACGCTTACAACAGGGCGATAAAACGTTCGCATGATCTAGCCGCCGAAAAAATGAAGGGAGTTACCGGAGGGTTGAATATTCCCGGGTTGACTTAAAAGATGAACAAGAAAATACATTCATTATTGAAATCGCGCGAATTTGTAAGCGTTGCCACTTGTGATTTTGACGGCCTGCCTAATGCTGCGCCTAAATTTCTGCTTAAGATCGAAGACAATTTTGTCTTTCTGGTAGATTATACCATTGGTAAAACAGCCAGGAATCTGCGCGTAAATCCTAAGATCTCCATATCCTTTATGGATACCGATAGCCTTATAGGGTATCAGTTAAACGGCTCGGTTAAGGTTATAGATAGCGGGGGGGAGTATGAGCTTTTTGTTAGAGACTTATTACAGAAAGAGATTGATTTATCCGCTAGGCGCATAGTCGAAGGAGTAACTAAGGAAAAGTCTCACAAGAGTTTTGAGTTAAGTATCCCGGATACCTTTGTTATATTTAAAGTCAAGATTGAAGAAGTTGTAGAGATGTCTTCAAGCGGAATCTTAAGAAGAGAAAATATATGTTAAAAATAAAAGGGTTAGCTACCGGGGTTGGGAGTCTCCCGCATCAGAATGCAGGAGAAGCGCTGGATTTAATCTTTAAATACCTGCCGAATATTCCATTCTGGCCGCAGCTACCTAAGCGGGATATATTGCGCGAGGGTATGGTTATTCAATTCAGCGAGAACTTTCCTTGTCTTGAAGTTATTGACGGGGGGCTTTTCTTGAGAAGCCGGGATAAAGATAGGGAGCTTGAGTTATTTTACGAAAGAGTGATTGCTCAGGATGTCGATTATTTTAAGATAAGCGAGCAGTTTGCTTTAGGACTGTATCAATTTTATAAGAGGCTTGAGAATAGCGATTTAAGCAGGGTCGCTTTTATTAAACTTCAGATTACCGGGCCATTTACTTTTCTTGCGGGGATAAATGATGAAAAGGGGGTCTCGCTTTTACACGATCCGATTTTTAAGCAGGCGATTATAAAAGGGTTAAGCATGAAGGCCCTCTGGCAGATAAAGTTATTCAAGAAATTCGGTAAGAAGATGATCATGTTTATCGACGAGCCGTATCTAAGCTGCCTGGGTTCAGCTTATACTCCGGTTAATAGAGATGATGTTGTAAGGGGGCTAGCCGAGTTAAGTGAAGGATTAAAATCAGAAGATATCCATTTAGGGGTACATTGTTGCGGGAATACTGACTGGTCGATGTTAACGGATATCCCGAATATTGATATCATAAACTTTGACGCTTTTAGCTTCCAGGAGAAGTTTGTATTATATCCGCAAGAGCTGCGCTCCTTTTTAAAACGTGGCGGGATTATCTGCTGGGGAATTGTTCCTACCCAGGATTTTAGCGGTAAGGAGGATGTTCAGTTGCTTGTTAGTAAATTGCGTCAAGGGATCGATGCCTTGGCAAAAAAGGGTGTAGAGAAAGAGCTCCTCTTAGAAAACCTATTAATATCTCCTGCTTGCGGCTTGGGGATGTTTGATCCGCTTAAGGCAGAGCCCATATTTAAACTTCTCTCCGAAACCTCTTCATTTATCAAAGAATACCTTTAAAAGTTACTTTGGTCCTGTCTTGCCTGTGTTTTTGCGGGTACGTTTGTTGCGGCCCAGCGTGCCGCAACTGCACTCAGACCTCTCGGTGCTTCGCTCTCGCTGACTTTGTCCATAGCGGGCGAACCATGCCCGCTCGGCATCCTCGGACGCCCCGCTCAACCACAGTCAAGTCAGGACCTGTAGCGGCTTAATTGCGATTAGTAAGGATATTCTAGCGGGTGACTGCTGATACGGGGACCCCGTACGCGCGCACCCGCCAAGTTTTATGGCGGGGAGCACGAACGGGGTGGATCAGCAGTCAGGACCCGCTTGTTAAAATTATGGTTTAGGCAATATCAGTTAAAAATCATAATGTAAAATAAGTTTCGCGCTTTTTGATATTGCACTAAAGATAAAAAAGACATATCCTCTTAGGTTGATAAACTCGTAATTTATTAACATAACCGG
>JAPLLW010000024.1 GCA_026387355.1 Candidatus Omnitrophota bacterium | reverse complement strand
CTGGGGACTATTGCATAATGGCAATTGATTTTAAAAAAGAATTAGAGAATGCCGCGCGCAGTCTTATATTTGTGCATGACCCTGACCTTTTGATCAAGATGCTTGTGCGTATGGTGGTTGAAAAAGTAAAGGTCGAGCATGCTAGTGTCATTCTATATAAATCAGAACGCCAGGCGTATATCCTCACTGATTCAGGCGGAACTCTTGCAAAGAAGATACCCGTAGGCCTGGCCACTTTTGATAAAGACGATTCGCTGATTCGTTTTTTTAGGGAGCGCGATAGCAGGTTTATATTTAATAGTGATTTTCTCGTTTTAGAAGATGCCCAAAAAGCATTAAACGATAAACGTTTAAAAGAGCGCTTAAAGCAACTTTTGGGTGATGTTCTTTACCAGATGCGCTTACTCGAGACGGTTGTTTGTATCCCCAGTTATTTCAGGGATGAATTACTAGGGGTCTTATTATTAGGCAAGAAAAAAGATGGCAGGAAGTTTACACATGAGGAGTTGGATTTTTTTGTGGCCCTAGCTTCAAATATGTCGATTTCTTTAAGAAATGCCCATCTCTTCAAGGAACTTGAAAAAGAATTAGATAAGAAACATCAGCTTTTTTTGCGCACCACTATTGCTTTGGCAGCCGCCATAGAGGCAAAAGATAACTATACGCATGGACATACGACCAGGGTAACCAATCTTAGTTTAAAAATAGCTAATCGGCTTGCGCATAAAAATAAAAAGATGCTTGAACCAAAGTTTATGGAGAATTTACAGATCGCCAGCCTTCTTCATGACATAGGTAAAATTGGTATTCCCGAATATATACTTAACAAAAGAAATAAGCTTACTGTTGGCGAGAGGAATAAAATTAAAGAGCATCCCATGATCGGGGTTACTATATTAAAGCCGATTAAGGAATTAGAGAACTCACTACTTGGGATAAAGTATCATCACGAAAGGCCCGATGGTCTAGGATACCCTGAAGGGTTAATTGGTGATCAGATCCCCTTAGTTGCTTCTATAATATCAGTCGCTGATTCTTTTGATGCTATGACTACGGATAGGCCATATCGAGCAGCTTTGGATGAAGCCGATGCCATAAAGGAGATTAAGCGTCTGACCAACACTCAATTTAATCCCCGCGTTAGCGAAATATTTATCGAGTTATGCCAGGAAGAAAAAATCTAATAAATATATGGGTAAGCGCATAGTTTTAATGTATATATCTGAGGTATCCGGACATCGTAATGCCGCCCTTGCTATCGAAAGGGCAATTAGGATTCTAGAGCCGCAATCCGAAATTACAAATATAAATGCCTTTAATTATACCAATCCTATTGCGGAAAAGGTTGTGAATAGTATTTACATGGGGATAATTAAGGTTGCGCCTAAGTTCTGGGATTATCTTTATGATAACCCGAAAATTGTCAAGAGAGTTGAGAAGACTAAGCAAAATATTCATAAGGCAAATTCACCTAAATTAAAACAATTGTTTGACAGGTTAAAGCCTGATGCAGTTGTTTGTACCCAGGCCTTCCCCTGCGGTATGGTTGCGGATTACAAGAAGACATATGAGTCGGATCTGCCGCTAGTTGCGGTGCTCACTGATTTTACCCCGCATTCATATTGGATCTATGATCAGGTAAATTTATATATTACGCCATCTGAAGATGTAAGCCTGCGTTTGATTAAAAAAGGAGTATGCGTAGATAAGATAAAAGCCTTAGGCATACCTTTTGACCATAAATTTAATGCACCCCTAGAGAAGGAGAGGGTTTTTCACAAATATAAACTCTCAAGCGAGCTTCCTACTATTTTGATTATGGGTGGAGGTCAGGGTTTAGGTCCGATAAAGACGATAGTCAGGTCTCTTGAAAAAGTTGATAGGCGAATTCAGGAGATCGTCGTAACCGGGACGAATAAGAAACTTTACAGATCCCTTAAGCGAAAAATCAAAAAATATAAGCAAAAGATCTTGCTTTTTGAATATGCCCAGCATATCAATGAATTGATGTTTATCTCGGATATTGTAATAAGTAAGCCAGGGGGTGTGACCACCGCAGAGGTTCTTGCAAAGGGTAAGCCTATGATTATTGTGAAGCCTTTACCCGGTCAGGAAGCCAGTAATACCGCATATCTTACTGAAAAAGGAGCCGCGCTTAAAGTTGGGCGCCCCAGGAAGATAAACCTCGCTGTTAATGATTTGTTGAAGAATGCACTTAAGCTAAACCGGATCTCATCTATCGCAGAATACATAAGTAAGCCCAATGCCAGCATGGATATTGCCAAGCTTCTCTTAAGGCTCGCCCATGATTAGCTATATTCTTTATAGGATTGCTCAAGCAATCTCAAAAAGTTTCCCCTTAAAAAAGGCTTATGCAATAGCAGTTTTTTTAGCTGACCTTCGTTTCCATACAGCATTTATGGATCGTAGGAATGTTTTTGGGAACCTTAAGGTAATATTTCCGGATAAGACTGTAAAAGAGATTAACGAGATTAGTGTCCAGATATTCCGGAATTTTGCAAAATACCTGGTTGATTTTTTTCGTCTCGACGAGTTAGATTTAGATTATATTAACAAAAACGTGAAGTTGACTAACCTGCATTATATAAAGGATTCGCTTTTGGAAGGTAAAGGAGTAATACTGGTCTCTGCTCATCTGGGGAATTGGGAGCTAGGAGGAGTGGTTATTAGTACGTTAGGATACCCACTTGTAACTGTTGCCCTTAAACACAAATCAGGTAAGGTAAATGAGTTCTTTTTTAAACAGAGAGAGCAAAAAGGGGTAAGGGTTTTGCCACTTGGTAACGCGGCAAAGGGGTGTCTTAAGGTTTTGAAAAATAATGAATTATTGGCTTTAGTGGGGGATCGTAATTTTATGGGTAAAGGGATAGTCTTAGATTTTTTTGGTAAGCCGACAGTCCTTCCTTTGGGTCCGGCGTTTCTTTCTCTTCAAACTCAGGCAAGGATAATCCCGGGTTTCCTGCTGAGAAAACCGGACGATACTTTTGAATTGGTATTTGTTAAGCCTTTAGAATATAATCTTTGTGGTGATAAAAAGAAGGACCTAAAAGAAATAGCAAATAAATATAAAACAGTAATTGAAGACTATATACGGCGATTTCCTGAACAATGGTTTATGTTTAGAAAATTCTGGGTTGATTGAGGAGGGATAGTTGATACAGGTTTATACGGGTAATGGTAAAGGAAAGACTACTGCTGCTTTAGGCTTAGCGTTAAGGGTCTCAGGTGCAGGTCAGAAGGTATATATCTGTCAGTTTTTAAAAGGAAGATGCTGTTGCGAAAGTTTTTCCCTAGAGAAACTGAAAAATGTAAAATTTGAGCAATTTGGAAGAATTAATTTTGTTAAAGGCTTACCCAGGGATGAGGATAAAAGATTAGCCAATGCTGCCTTAAATTCTGCCCGCAGGGCAATCAAGAGTAAAAAATATGCATTGGTAATCCTCGATGAGTTGAACGTTGCTTTAAACTTAAAACTAATTAAATTGGCTGATGTAATAGATTTAATTATGAAAACCCCCAAGAAAGTAGAGGTTGTGCTTACGGGCAGGCTCGCTCATCCTAATGTCTTAAAATTAGCGGATTTGGTGAGTGAGATAAAAGATATGAAGCATTATCATAAAGTTGGTTTAAAAGCCAGAAGAGGTATCGAGTTTTAGATTTAGCCTATGTCATTAAGCAAGCCTTTCCAAGCCGCATTCTTTATTTCCGTAGCAATTCACCTAGTTATTATATCCCAAGGGATTCATCCTGTTTTCTCAATTGCTAAAGAGAGGCCGCAGAAGATAGAAATAAGATATATTAAGGCTCCTAAGCAAGAAAAAGAAAACCTTAAAATTAAAAAACAAGGTTCACCACCCAATTTAAATGCACCTTTAGAGATGGGCGCTGAGAAGAGAGTTGTGCCCCAGTTTACGAGTAGTGATGAACCTTTAAGGGCGAATAAGCAGCTCCTGCGTAAAGAGCCATCCTTTAGCAAGCCTGCACTTATTAAGCCGGAGGCGATTATAATTAAGAAAAGAGTTTCTTTGCCTCCGGTGGATATGGCTAAAATTGATAATCCTTTATATTTGAATTATTATCAGATTGTGCGCGAAAAGATTAGGAGGGCCGCCTATCAAAGTTACTCCAGCAATGAAACAGGAGAGGTTTACATTACATTTATTATCTCTAACGATGGATATCTAAAAGATGTTCGTTTGGTTGAAGAGAAAACCTCTGCGAGTATTTTTCTAAGAGAGATTGCTTTAGCCAGCGTAAAAAATGCTTCGCCATTCCCCAAATTCCCCAAAGACCTGGATTATCTCCGTTTATCATTTAACGTAGTTATCTCTTTCGAAATTGAATAACTTATATTAGTTAGGTCCTGCCTTGCCTGTGCTTTCGCGGGTACGCTTGTTTTGCCCCTGCGAGGCAAAACTGCGCTCGACCTGCGGTGCCTCGCTCTCGCTACTTTGCTTATAGCGGGCGAACCGTGCCCGCTCGGCATCCTCGGACGTCCCGCTCAAGCACAGCCAAGTCAGTACCTGTGCGGATGGATCGGCTTGATTTCGAGCAGGGCGTGTCGGCAAGGAGCGGGCAAGGTCCCGCCGCAATTTTGTGGCGGGGAGCGACGTAGCCGACCCGAGCGCAGCGAGCCACGCTGGGGCGAGCAAGCGTACCTGCGAGAAACAAGCCGAGCCAGACGCAAAATAATACCTGTGTGTATACTGTTTTAAAGGGTGGCGCCGTGACAGGACCCGCATGTTTACAGGCATCATATCTGGAACACAAGTGAGTTGACACTTTTTAAAAGAGTGATATAATTAAAACTTACCATGAATCTTCAGGAAAGGAGATGATTAAATTGTCAGAAGTCGAAGTCAAGAAAGACGAATCTTTTGAGTCCGCTTTGCGGCGTTTTAAGAAAAAGATCGAGCAGGAAGGTATTTTGAGGGAAGTGCGCGACCGCAAGCACTACGAGAAGCCCAGCGAGCGCAAAAGAAAGAAAGCTAAAGAAAGAAGATAGAAGTGGCTCTTGCATTATCAACCTCGTGGAACGCCCACCGCTTTAATAATGTAAAGGGGATGCTCTTTGAGATAGAAAAACTTGGGTTTACTGAGCTTGAGCTTAGCTTTAATCTTACTAGTTCTATGATTTTAGAGATTGGCAAATTGGCTAAGCAGACAGGTTTTAAGATTGCAAGTGTGCATAATTTCTCTCCTATCCCGGATGGGCTGCCTCGCGATAGAGCGCTTCCAGATTGCTATTCCATGTCTTCGCTTGATAAAGAAGAACGAAGGCTCGCCCTAAAATACACTAAGCGCACTATAGATACTGCCAGTTTTCTGGGGGCAAAGGTTGTTGTCTTGCATTGCGGTCGGGTAGAGATGCATGATCAAACCAGGAAACTAATTGCTCTATATGATCGCGACTGCTTAGGTACTGATGAATTTCGTGAGATTAAAGAAGAATTTATTAGGGAACGAGCAAGTATCTCGCAGCCGTTTTTCGCTAATACATTAGATTCCTTAAGAGAGTTAAGCCAGTATGCTTTAGAGAAATCCATAAACCTAGGTGTAGAAAACAGGTTTTATTATCGGGAGATCCCTAGCTTTGATGAAATAAGCCTAATTCTCAGTGAATTTAAAGATTCAAATGTTTTTTATTGGCATGATTTCGGCCACGCCCAGCTTATGGAGAAATTAGGGTTTAACCTTCACAGGGATTATCTGGATTCATATAAAGATGCGCTACTTGGAGTGCATCTGCATAATATTATCGGTTGCCTTGATCATCAAGCCCCATTTATCGGAGAACTGGATTTTTCCGATTTTAAGCAGTATCTTAAAAAGGATACGTTAAAAGTCATTGAAGCGCATTATCCTGCAAAAGCCGATGATATTAAGCAAAGCAAGGTTTTATTAGAGAGGTTATTTGATGGGATCCTCTAAAGTACGCAAGGCTGTTGTAGCCGGAAGGTTTTATCCTGATGATGCGCAGGAGCTAAAGAAGCAGATCAGTAGTTTCATTGAGCCTAAGATTGAAAAGTGTAATGCCCAAGCATGTGTTTTGCCACATGCCGGATACACGTATTCTGGTAGAGTTGCTATCCAGACCTTAGCTCAGATAAATATAAAAGATAAAATTGTTCTTTTGGGGCCGAATCACACCGGTAACGGAGTTCCTTTTAGTATAATGACTCAAGGCTCATGGGTTACCCCTCTTGGGTCAGTTGATATAGATACTGAATTAGCTGAGGCTATCCTTAAGGGTTCGAAATATTTAGAGAGTGATAGCGCAGCGCATCTTGATGAGCATTCCCTAGAGGTAGAATTACCGATCTTACAATATTTTAAAAACAGATTTAAAATCGTCCCGATTGCTTTTATGAGTGATGACTTATCTGTGCTTAAAAAGATAGGTCAGGAGATTGCTCAGGTAATAGTAGCGCGTAAAATTCAGGATGATGTATTACTAGCGGCTAGTTCTGATATGACTCATTATGAGTCTCAGCAAGATGCTGAAGCCAAGGATAAATTAGCGATTGAGGCAATATTAGAGCTTAATCCGGATAAATTATTTAAAGCGGTTAAAGAGCATAATATAACAATGTGCGGATATGCTCCGGTAATCGTTATGCTCAGCGCGGTTAATTTTCTTGGCGCAAAGATTTCTAGTCTGGTAAAATATCAGACCAGTGGGGATGTAACCGGCGATAGGGCTTCAGTAGTTGGATATGCCGGGATAATCGTTAAATAATATGGAAGAAAAAACTAAAGATTTTATACCACCTAAACCTGATTTCAAGTTTTTTATCACAACCCTATCTTTACAGGCGACCATATTTCTCGGTCAGATCCCTAATCCTGTTACTCAGAAGAGTGAGGAAGACCTAACTCAGGCAAAATTTATTATTGATACCTTGGATTTGTTGAATGAAAAAACTAAAGGCAATTTAACAAAAGAGGAATCCGATCTTCTGGAGAATCTACTTTATGAATTAAGAACAGTTTATCTTTCCAAGAATAAGGAGGCAAAATGATTGATAAGGAGCTTCTGGATATTTTAGCCTGTCCTGGCTGCAAGGGTGATGTTGAGTTAAAAGATTCTAAAATAGTCTGTAAGGCCTGCGGCAAGAAATACCCCATAAAAGACGGTATTCCGATAATGCTTATTGATGAGGCTGAAAATTAAATATATGAAGAAAATTCTAGTTATTCATGGGCCGAACTTAAATCTTTTAGGCCAGAGAGAGCCGGGTATTTATGGCAGGGTTACCCTTGATGCGATCAATAGAGAGCTTACGAAGGTTGCCAAGAAAAGAAAGGTGAGCCTGGTTATCAAGCAATCTAACCACGAAGGCAAAATTGTAGATTTAATAGGCAGGGCCAAGAAGGGTTTTTCTGCTATTTTGATTAATCCTGCTGCTTATACCCACACAAGCGTTGCTATAAGAGACGCAATAGCGGCTTCAGGGGTTTTAACCGTAGAAGTGCACCTCTCCAATATTTATTCTAGAGAAGAATTTAGGCATAAATCTTTGATCAGCCCGGTAGTAAAAGGGACGATTCTTGGTTTTGGCGCTAAAAGTTATATCCTTGGTCTTGAGTCTATAATGGATTTAATTGATGCAAAATGAAATGCATAAACATACTATTAAATCGATTGAAGCAGGAAAGCCTCGATGCGCTAATTGTTTCTTCAGCTGCAAATATATCCTACCTTAGCGGT
>JAPLLW010000025.1 GCA_026387355.1 Candidatus Omnitrophota bacterium | reverse complement strand
TAGCTTCAATAAATATAAAATTTACAGGCCAATGATTGAAAGTAATGTGACTAATGCCGTAATTAATCGGTTTGCGTTTGATGGAAACCTAAGGCCCGGGAAAGATGGATTAACTGACCTTATCTTAAAAGGTGAGTTAATTGAGTTTCGTGAAGATGCTTTGCGTTATACGGAAAACGATGCTGTTGCAGAGTATCGTATTAATCTGGTAGTGAATATCAGTCTTTGGGATAGGCAGGAGAATAAGATGATTTGGGAAGAAAACAGCTTTACTGGAGACACTACATTCTTCACTTCAGGCCCTCAGTCAAAATCAGAGAGCGCAGCGGTAGCAGATGCCCTCAATGATCTTGCTCGTAGAATAGTAGAGCGAACAGTTGAGCAGTGGTAGATAAAAATGGTTTATTTATTTGTTGGCCAGGACACACACCTTAAAGACTCACAGCAAAGTTTAAAAGATCTTCAGTTAAAGAGCATCAAAGACGAATTTCTTCCTAAGAACCTCACCCATTTTAATCTTGATATTTTGCACGCGGATTCACTTAGCCTCAAAGAATTGCAGGAAAAGCTCTGCGCTTTGCCTATGGGGGTTCATAAAAGAATTGTAGTCATAAAGAATGCCGATGAGTTAAAGCCTGAGATTGAAGATTTTATTTTAACCTGGTCAGAAAAAGATATTAAAGATATGCTTCTACTTTTAGATGTAGTCAAGCAGGATAAAAAGGGGAGTTTTCTAAAGCAGATATCTAAGATTGCTAAGGTTTTTCGTTTTGAAGAAAAGGTAACTTTAAGCACCTTTGATTTAAATCGTTCAATAGAAGAGAGAAGGACAGATCACGCCATCAAGTTATTGGAGCAACTCTTAAAAGATGGTGAGAGGCCGGAGAGGGTTTTGGGCGGGTTAAGATACTCATTAGAAAATAGCAGAAAAGGTCTACCTGAAATAAAGCGTAAAGTCAGGATGCTTTTAGATTGCGATATAGAAATAAAAACGGGCAAGTTTAAGCCCGTTTTTGCTTTAGAAAGATTAGTGGTTAAGCTATGCGCTTTTCGCTAGCCGCTTCATTAAGCGGGATTTTCTACGATTAGCTGTTGCAGGGTGTATGGTTCTTTTCTTTGCAGCTTTATCTAGCTGGGAGAAGACATTAGAGAGAAGTTTTTTGGCCTCAGCTGTATTCTTGGCTGCGATTAGGCCTAAGAATTGCTTAATTACTTTTTTCAATTGCTGCTTGATTTTTAGATTCTGCGCGTGTTTTTTTCTATCAGAACGTGTTTTCTTTACCGAAGTCTTGCGTCTGGGCATTTTTTAGTCTCCATTCCTGCTTCAAAAAGGGCAGGTTTATTAAAATTATTTAAATTTGTGTAATATTATCATAATTAGGTAGCTATGTCAACAGTCAAATATCCGCATCATACAAACCGCTCGATTGCTAAATCTGCTAGCGTAATTAGCCTAGGTACGTTTATCTCGCGCCTATTGGGATTTGTTCGCGATATTGTTATTGCCCGGCTTTTCGGAGTCTACGTCTATGCGCAGGCATTTGTTATCGCCTTTAGGATCCCTAATCTTTTCAGGGATTTTGTAGGAGAGGGCGCCACTAACGCTGCTTTTGTACCGGTATTTAGCGAATATCACCTTAAGCATACTAAAGAGGAATTTTGGGAGTTAGCTAACGTAGTGCTTAATCTCCTATTGGTAATATTAATGTCTATAACTATTTTAGGCATAATATTTTCGCCTTTTCTTGTACGCATGATTGCCCCCGGATTTGTGGTTTCTCCGGAGACATTAGCCGCAACCATTACCTTAAATCGTATTATCTTTCCCTATATTATACTGATTAGCCTTGCAGCTTACTGCATGGGGATCCTTAACTCTTTAAAGCACTTTGCTGTTCCTGCTTTTGCCCCCTGCCTCTTGAATATATCAATAATTGTCTTTGCGCTTTCTTTTGGAGAAGGAATAAAGGGCTTGGCTTTAGGTGTTTTAGTGGGTGGTATATTGCAGTTGGCTGTTCAAGTCCCGGTTCTTTATAAAAAAGGTTTTCGTCTGAAAAAACCAAAGACCTTTAATCATCCTGAGGTAAAGCAAATCGGTAAATTAATGCTCCCAAGGATGTTAAGTTCCTGCATTTATCAGCTAAACAACTTTGTAGATTCAATATTCGGTTCACTATCCTGGATTGTCGGAGAAGGGGGAGTTGCGGTTTTGTATTTTTCATATCGATTAATCCAGTTTCCCTTAGGCATTTTTAGCAATGCGCTTTCCCAGGCCATTCTTCCGACCTTTTCTACTCAGACGTTGGAAGATACGCATGGTAAATTGAAGCATACTCTTTCCTGGGGGCTGCGTACGACATCTTTTGTAATGTTACCTGCTTCGGTTGCTTTTATGGTTATGGGTAAACCTATGGTTTCCACGCTATTTGGAGGAGGTAAGTTTGACAGTTATTCTGCCGGCCTTACTTCTAGCGCACTTTTCTTTTATAGCCTTGGTTTATTTGCTTATGGTGGGACTAAGATATTGCAGTCATGTTACTTTAGCCTGAAGGATACGGTTACACCTACCAAAATAGCAGCCCTTGCTTTATTCTTGAATATTGTTTTGAATGCAGCGCTTATGTTTCCCATGAAGATCGCCGGGATTGCGCTGGCCACTTCTATTTCAGGGATAATTACATTTTTTGTTTTGTTCCATAACTTAAGAAATCTTTCTTGCGTGTTTTGGTGGCAAGTCTTAGCATGGGTTTAGTATGCTATTTTGCGGTTAAGATTGGGCACAATAAATTCTTAAATCTTGCATCGGGAATTATTGCCGGATTATTTTCATATATTATATTTTGTTTTATTTTCCGAGTCAGCGAAATGCAGCAGCTATGGTCTTGGGTTATGTTTAAGAAAGTCATTGATTAAGTTATTAAATGAATAATTTAAGGACTAAATTTGTAACTGCTCCGGATACAGCCGGGGTTTATCTTATGAGGGATAAAGCCGGAAGGATTATATATATCGGCAAGGCTAACTCTCTGCGCAAGCGTCTTATGAGCTATCTGGGCAAGGACCTTTCTTCGAAAACAATAGCATTGATGAGCCATGTTGAGGATATTGAGTTTAAGCTCTGCCCTAACGAAAGCCTGGCCCTTTTGTTAGAGGCAAGCCTCGTGCATAAACATAAGCCCAGGTACAATGTTTCTTTACGCGATGACAAGAGTTTCCCCTATGTTAAGATTACTAATGAAACATTTCCCAGGCTTTATATTACGCGTAAAAAAGAAGCTGATGGGGCAGATTATATTGGGCCGTATACAAATGCGAAATTACTTAAAGGTGCCTTAAAGATTATCCGGCATAGCTTTCCTTTTCGTAGTTGCAAAACGCTTCCCAGGAAACCATGCATGTATTACCGCTTAAATTTATCCCCTGCTCCTTGTGTTGGTTTGATCAGTAAACTAGGATATGCCAAGTTGCTTAATAACATCAGGACTGTTCTTAATGGCAGGGCTGATACGCTTATTCAGAAGTTATCCAAGCAGATGAGTGAATCTTCCGGTAAATTGGATTTCGAAGCTGCGGCTAAGATTCGTGACCAGATAAATGCATTAAGTTCAATTGGCAAGGCGAGCCTTGGATTAAATAGCCAGGATGAAATTGAGGATTTGAAGAAACTGCTTAATTTAAGTAGGATCCCTAAGCGCATAGAGGCTTTTGATATATCCAATATCTCCGGCCAGGAAGCTACAGGCTCTATGGTTAGTTTTATTTATGGCCGGCCGGATAAGAATAATTATCGCAGGTTTCGCATTAAGGGAATATCAGGGATAGATGACTATGGCATGATTGCTGAAGTAGTCTTACGGCGCTATCAACGGTTGGTAAAAGAAAAGTTATCCTTACCGGATTTAATTCTAATTGACGGAGGCAGAGCACATCTTTTGACCGCAGAAAAACAGCTTTGCGCTCTTAATCTAAATATACCTTTAGTGAGTATAGCCAAAGAAGAGGAGCATATATATACTCAAGGTAGGATTAAGCCGATAAAGTTAAAGATAGATACCCCGGCCCTAAATTTAATCCGTCGCATACGGGATGAGGCGCATAGGTTCGCTGTTTCATACCATCATATTTTAAGGCGCAAGAAATTTATTGGGAGATGACAGAATTTTCTAAGAAGGTTTATGGGGTTTTATTAGATATTCCGCCAGGAGAAGTGCGTATTTATAAATGGGTGGCTAAAAAAGCAGGCAGGCCTAAGGCTTACCGTGCAGTAGGCACGATTTTAAAGCATAACCCCTGGCCGTTAATTTTGCCTTATCATCGCGTAATAAAGGGTAATAATATATTGGGCAGTTATATTTTCGGAACTAAAGCTAAGAAGGCGATTATAGATTTAGAGAAGGAGTTAAAAAGGTGTTTAGCGAACAAAGAATAAGGGCGTTTTTATTTTATTTATGTTTGGCTGTATTTTTTGCGGGTTTACCTTCAATATTATCATTTGCCTTAGGGTATAAATTCGATCCCAGCACATTTAAATTTACTAAAACAGGGATTATCAGCATTAAGACTCAGCCGGAGGGGGTGGATGTTTATCTTAACGGTAAGCTTTTCAGTGAAAAAACGCCGGCCACTATTAATGAACTTATCCCAGGAACGTATAGTTTAAGACTAGAGTCAGAGCGTTATTACCCATGGGTTTCTCAGGTCAAGGTTGAGGCGCGTAAGGTAGTGCGCCTTGAAAAGATAATTCTCTTCCCAAAGCGCACTCATATTAAACAGCTGAATCAGGAAGAGGTTTCATCTTTTTGGTTAGATACACAGAATAGCCGGATTTATTATTTTAATCAGGAAGA
>JAPLLW010000003.1 GCA_026387355.1 Candidatus Omnitrophota bacterium | reverse complement strand
ATTGATGCTTGGTTAGAAAACCAATCTCAACCACATTAACACAGGAGAGCGCATGTATTTTAAAAAATTAGAATTATTAGGATTCAAGTCTTTTTGCGAGAAAACAACTTTGAATTTCGAGTCAGGAATCACTGCGGTAGTTGGTCCTAATGGTTGCGGGAAATCAAATATCTTTGATTCTATACGTTGGGTTTTGGGGGAGCAATCAGCTAAGTCCCTGCGTGGCTCAGAGATGCTTGATGTTATTTTTAACGGCACGGATAAACGTGAACCGTTAGGGTTGGCAGAGGTAACCTTAACCTTTGATAATCAAGCCCGTTTTTTTAATTTTGATAATGATGAAGTTGCTATTACCCGCAGGCTCTTTCGTTCAGGTGAGAGTGAGTATCTGTTAAACAAAACACAGGTACGTCTGAAAGATATACTGGATTTACTTTTAGGTACTGGGGTTGGGGCAGAGAGTTACTCAATAATTGCTCAGGGAAAAATTGATCTGGTGCTTAGTTCAAAACCTGAAGACAGGCGCCAGGTTTTTGATGAGGCCTCAGGGATTACAAAATATAAAGCCCAGAAAAGAGAAACATCCAGGAAGATGGAGGAGACAGAACAGAATCTGCTCAGGGTCAATGATATCGTTACTGAAGTAAGGCGGCAGATTGGCAGCTTAGAGCGCCAGGCAAACAAAGCGCGTAGATATCGAGAAGTTTTCGAAGAGCTTAAGAATAAAGAGATTAGTCAGGCTATTCTTTCTAAGAAAGAGTTAATCGGCAAGAAGGACGAAATTATAAATCAACTTAAGGACCTGCAGCTGCTTGAGGCGAAGCTGCTCTCTATTATCAAAGAACAAGAGGTTAGGATTGCCTCGCGTTCGAGCGAGCTAAAGATTCTTGAAGATAATGTAATGATGGTTAGAAATGAGCTGATGGGATTAGAAAATCAGGTAGTTAGGAATACCGAAAGGATAAGTTTTAATAGTGAAAAGATTACAGAATTAAGGGCAGCTAAGGTTCATCTGGATGAGCAGATAGATCTTTTGAAGGTAAAGCTTGCAACTGGCGAAGAAAAGCTGAACAGGGTAAGGGATGAGTACTTAGGGCTAAAGAACGTTATTGATAGCAAGGCGCTTCTTTTATCGGAAAAAGAAGGGCAGATTAATTTGCTAGCTTTAGAGATTAAGAGTTCGCTGGATAAGATTGTTAAGTTTAAGAAAGAAATTATGGAGTTAGTGTCAAATATAGCCTCGTGCAGAAATCAGATTTCCGATTTTGCATCCAGTCAGCAGGTGTATCTTGCGCGCAAAAAGAGACTGGATATTGAGAAGGCCAAGATTTATGAGGATAAGGTAATCACCGAAGAGAGTTTAAATAAAGTAACCCTAGAAGTTGATTATCTGAAAAAGGCAATTGAGGAACTCACCCAGAAGTTTGGTTTAGTTAAGAGCGATTTAGATAGAGAGGGTTTGACTCTGGTGGGTATTAATTCGGATATTACGGATTTAGAAAAGCAGAGATTGACACTTGAGTCGCATAAGGAATTTCTTGAGAAGTTAAAAGCGAAATATCTTGATATCAGCGAGACTATGAATGCCGTGGTTTATCTAGACAAGCTGCCTATTGAAAAAGTAAGCGGGTTAGTTATTAAAATAGGTGATGCGGTTAGTCTAAATCAGGATGACAAAGAAAGACTGGCGGCAAATTTTAAATTTAGCGGTGAGGCCAAACCCATTGAGTTAGATACTCAGAAAATCGATGAGAAAATAGCTAAGATTGGAGTAGATTTAGACGTTTTAAGAAGTAGTAAACAGGAAAAAGAAAGAAGCGTAGAAGAGTTAAATAAGATTATCTCAAGGCTACAGGCTGATGAACGCACTCAGGAGATAAATTTGGCGAATAAAGAGACTTCGCGACAGACTATTTTAGAGCAGTTTAATAAGATAAAGGAAGAGGAAGACCTAACCGTTATGGACCTTATGGATACGCATAAAGAATTATCGGTCCTCGAGGCAAATATCTTAACTGCGCAAAATACCTTAACAAGTCTTATTAATAATCACCGCCTTGCGGAAGATTTGATTCTTAAGGAAGAAGATAACATTACGTTGAATAATAAATCCAGAGAAGAGCTTTTAGTGATGATCACTCAGACCAGGACTGAGCTTGAATCTTTGCATAAGCGTATAATTTCCGATGAGGCTACGCTTAAGATGTTCGAGGACTCTCATAATCACGATAAGGAAAATCTGGGTAATGTTTTCAAACAGATTGAGGATTCTACTTTGCGCATGCAGGCTATGGAGTCAGAGAATTCAGAGTCTGAGTTAAAAATAGTATCGGCTAACCAGGATCTAGCGGTAAAGAAGGTTTTATTGAAAGAGGTCGAGGCTAGCTATACTCAGATATCCGAGAGCGCAGGTGGAGTGAATGCTAAGATCGAGGCGGATAGAGAAGATCTGGATAATCTTAAGAATAAACTTTATGAACTCCAGATGCTCGATAAGGATATAGATTATAAATACGCTAATATCAAAGAACGCATGCTTCAGGCTTATAAGATCGAGCTTGAGGAGATGGTTGAGGTCTGCGAGGGCCTTGACGCGGCTTTACTTACTCAAGAGATAGCGGAGTTAAAGAGGAAGCTAGATTCTTACGGGACGGTTAACCTTGTGGCTATCGAAGAGTATGATGAATTAAAGAAGCGCTATGACTTTTTGATCCAGCAGCAGACAGATTTGTTAACCGCAAAAGAATCTCTGCATCAGGCAATCTTAAAGATAAACCGCACTACTAAGCAAATGTTTATGGAGACCTTTGAGAAGGTACGCGTGGAATTCCGCAATTATTTCCGTCTGCTTTTTAACGGAGGAGACGCGCAGGTATTCCTGATTGATGAAAATGATCCGCTAGAATCAGGGATTGAGATTATTTGCCGGCCCCCGGGAAAGAAATTACAGAACGTGCTTTTACTTTCAGGTGGCGAGAAATCTATGTCAGCGATTGCGCTTATTTTTGCAATCTTTAAGGTTAAGCCTTCGCCATTCTGCATACTTGATGAGATTGACGCAGCCCTTGATGAGGCAAACGTAGATAGGTTCTCAAGGGTTCTGCAGGAATTCTCCAAGACTTCGCAATTTATTGTTATTACCCATAACAAGAAGACTATTGTTAATGCCAATGTTATGTATGGTATTACTATGGAGCAATCCGGCGTATCAAAGATAGTCTCTGTTAAATTCGGGGATAGCTTGGAAAAGGAAAAAGAACCACAGGAAGTTGTAGAGGTTGTTTAGTAGCAGGTAGTATTTCTTCCTTTGTTTTTGGCGCGATACATGGCTTTATCAGAGGCAGAGATAAGTTCAGCAGGGAGTAACCCGTCTTCAGGAAAAGAAGATATTCCAAGTGAGGCAGTAAGCCTTTTATCAGGAAGAATATCCTCATGAGCAAAGGCGTATTTTTCGATATCTTCTCTTAACCGTTCAGCGATTAAAAGAGTTTCCTTCTTGTCAGTCTGCGGAAGGATTATGGCAAATTCCTCTCCGCCATAACGGCAGACAAGATCCATTTTACGCGATTGGTCCTTAAGTAAGCTAGCCAGGCTCTTTAGTATTTTATCTCCTGCCTGGTGCCCTAGCGTGTCGTTATAAACCTTAAAGTGGTCGATATCAATCAAGATTAGGCTTAAAGGGGCTTGATTTGCCCTTGATTTCTCCAGCTCCGAAAGTAATAAATATTGAAAATAACCGTGATTCCAGAGTTCAGTTAAGGCATCCATCTGCGCGAGCATTACGGTCTTTTCATAAAGTTGGGAGTTTTCAATTGCAAGCCCTGCCTGGTTAGCAAGCATGGTGAGCATGCGTAGGTCATCTTTGATAATCGGCTCTTTAGTAATGAAATTATCAGCAACAATAATTCCGTTGATCTTGTCTTTTGCCTTAAGCGGGATTAATACTAGCTCATCGCTTTTTAGCAGTTGAAGAATCGGTGTATTCTTATAGTTTATGATTGTTTCTTTAGTTAGATGCAAAGGCATTCCTTCTTGCGCTACTAAATTCAGAAGGTTTTCACTCTTATCTCGCAAAGATATTTTTATATGTTGCACTTGTTTATTAAATCCGCCCTCAAATCCGTTTCTGCCGTTATTGGAGAATTTATAAGCGCTGATTAAATCCTCCATATCCATATTTTCGCCTTCAATCTGGCTCCATATGCGGTTAGCTTCTTCCCCGGTTTCAGGGCCGATACCCATCTTGCCTTCGATTAAGCCGTCCTTTTGATTAATTAAGAATAGAAGGGCGCGGTTAAAGCCTAAGCCGATATGCGCAGTTACTCCGGTGAGGATGATGTAGAGGATTTCATCCAAATTCAAAGTAGTACGCATGGCGTTAGAGATTTCGTAAAGAATCCCTAACTCAGTTTTGGTGCGTTCAAGTTCGCTTTTTAGTTTAATGAGTTCTTCCATAGGCAATAAATTTAACATATTTTAACGAAAATGTCAATCTCATAGATATTTAGTTAGATTATGTTTATTTTTGCGTCTATTAGGATAGAAAGGAGGATTGTATTGATATTTTACGAGCATTATTTGTTTGACAGTAGGATGCATGCGGGATATAATAAACACTCTAAAACTATTAAATCGGAGGCAGTTATGGTAACCAAAGAAAAGAAAGAAGAGGCAAGTCAGCACGCTTCTGACCGTAATAAAGCGTTGGAATTAGCACTTTTGCAGATTGAAAAACAATTTGGCAAGGGTTCGATAATGAAGCTCGGTTCGCATACCAAGGTTAATGTAGATACTATACCTACGGGCGCGCTTACATTGGATGTTGCTTTAGGGGTGGGTGGGCTTCCTCGCGGTAGAGTAGTTGAAATATTCGGGCCTGAAGCTTCAGGAAAGACCACTTTAACTTTAACTGCAATAAGAGAAAATCAAAAGAAGGGTGGCGTTGCTGCTTTTATTGATGCAGAACATGCCTTTGATCCAACTTATGCTAAGTTAATCGGAGTTAACCTGGATGATCTTTTAATCTCTCAGCCTGATACCGGAGAGCAGGCTTTGGAGATTGCAGAGACGCTTGTTCGCTCAAATGCGGTGGATATGGTGGTTATTGATTCGGTAGCCGCACTTACTCCTCGCGCTGAAATTGAAGGTGAGATGGGTGATTCGCATATGGGTTTACAGGCCAGACTTATGTCTCAGGCCTTGAGAAAACTAACTGCGGCAATCAGCAAATCGCGCACCTGCGTTATTTTTATCAACCAGCTTAGAGAGAAGATCGGGGTAATGTTTGGTTCGCCGGAGACCACCCCTGGAGGTAGAGCGCTTAAGTTCTATTCATCGGTAAGGCTGGATGTGCGCCGGATTGCTACCTTAAAAGAGGCGGATAAGGTTATCGGTGGTCATGTCCGTGTAAGGGTAGTTAAAAATAAAGTTGCTCCACCCTTTCATGAGGGTGAATTCGATATTTTGCATAATGAAGGGATAGTTAAGTCTGCCGCGGTATTAGATGCTGCTTTGAATACGGAAGTTTTAACTAAGTCCGGCACATGGATATCTTTTAAGGATGAGAAAATCGGCCAGGGTAGAGATGCGGCGATTAAAGCATTAAGAGAGAAGCCAAAGTTACAGGATGATATTGAAAAAGAAGTAAGGAAGAAGATTAGCGTTGAATAGCAGGTCAGAAGATTTTGAGAAAGCCAAGAATTACGCTTTTCTTTTACTAAAGTTCAGGCTGCGTAGTGTCAATGAACTGGTCGAGCGTTTGAAAAGAAAAGGCTTTACTGAAGAGCGCTCCAGGGAAGTGGTTAGTTTTTTGGAGGAGAAGAAGTTCGTTGACGACAAGCTCTTTGCTAAAAGTTGGATTAATGCGCGTCTTAAAAGGCCCTTTGGTTTAAGAAGAATTAGGCTTGAGCTTAAGGCAAAGGGCGTTGATAAGGAAGTTGTTGAAGAAGAGATTGGTAATATTAGTGAAGATTATACTGAGACAGAGATTGTTGCAGATCTAATCAAGGTAAAACTAAAAAGGCTTAAGGGTATTGAGCCAGTTGTTGCTAAGGGGCGTATTTACGGGTATCTGGTTCGCCGCGGCTTCTCTCCCGAGATTGTTATTAATAATTTGAATCGTTTATGCAAGCAGACCTCTTAAGGGATAAATTCCTCAACTTTTTTAAATCCAGAAAACACAAGATAGTCCCCAGTGATTCGCTTGTGCCTAGCGATGATCCTACGGTATTGTTTACTCCCGCAGGAATGAATCAATTCAAAAAAGAGTTCATGGGTTTTGACGCAGGGTTTAAGAGAGCAACAACCGCTCAGCGTTGCCTGCGCACAGATGATTTGGATAAAGTTGGTAAGACTAGCGCTCATCATACCTTCTTTGAGATGTTGGGCAATTTTTCATTTGGAGATTATTTTAAAGAAGAGGCGATATCCTATGCCTGGGAGTTCTTAACTCAAGAATTAAAAATTGATAAGGAAAAACTCTGGGTTTCAGTTTATAAGGATGATGATGAAGCTTACCAAGTCTGGAGAGAAAAGGTAGGGATCCCTGTCTCAAAGATTGTAAAACTTGGAGACAAAGATAATTTTTGGCCATCCGAAGCAAAGACTAAGGGCCCTAATGGTCCATGCGGCCCGTGCTCTGAGATTTTCTTCGATTTTGGCCTAAAGGCTGGTTGCGGAAGTAAGGATTGCGATCCATCGTGCAGCTGCGGCAGGTTTGTCGAGATATGGAATTTAGTCTTTACCCAATTTAACCGCAAAGAAGATGCTAGTCTTGTCCCTCTCCCGAATAAGAATATTGATACCGGGATGGGGCTTGAGAGATTGGCTGCGATAATGCAGGGAAAGCAGAACAATTTCGAAACAGAGTTATTTCAACCCATAATTGCAGAGATCAAGCGTTTTATAGAGGCAGAACCTAAAGATAGCACAAAACTTATTTATGCGATTGCTGACCATATAAGGGCAGTGGTTTTTTCGATATATGACGGGATTTCTCCTTCTAATGAAGGTCGGGGTTATATTGCAAGAAAGATTATTCGTAAGAGCGTCTTGCATCTAAGAAGTTTAGGAATCAAGAAACCGTTTCTGTACAAATTAGTTGTTTTAGTTGCTCAAATTATGCATAAGCCTTATCCGGATTTAAAAGATAAGCAGGAGGATATTGCGCGGGTTATTTTGAACGAAGAGAATAATTTTATTAATACATTAAGCTTGAGTAGTGTTTTGGTAGATAATGAAATTGAAAAAGTTAAGCTAGAGTTAGAGAATGATCCAAAGGTAGAAGGTGCTACTCTCGCTAGTGCCGCTGTTTCCGGGGCTTTAGGTATTGCCGCATTTAGGTTATATGATACTCATGGTATCCCTCTAGAGATAACCAGGGATGAATTAGGATTGCGGTGTATTAGTGTTAACGATAATTTTGAAGCAGCTTTTCAAAGAGAGCTTGATAAGCAGAAGAATCTTTCAAAATCATTCAGTAAGATGAAAGGCGATGTCTTTGATATAAAAGGATTAGGCCTAAAATTAAAGGATACAAATTTTATCGGCTATAAAGAGCATACTTCGAAAACAAAAATTCTGGCGATATTAAAAGACGCAAGAGAAGTTAATGAAGCTTTGGTAGGAGATAATTTTCAGATTGTTTTAGAAGAGACTCCTTTTTATGCGGAATCCGGAGGCCAGGTGGGCGATACCGGAGAATTGCTTAACGGTAATAATGTTTTTCAGGTTTTAGACACGCAAAAAATTGATAATCTGATTTTGCATATTGGTAAAGTTATCTCAGGCGTATTTAAAAAGAATGATAGCGTAGTTGCTAAAATTGATATCCAGCGTAGGCAGAATATCGCCAGGAATCATACTGCAACCCATATTTTGCAGGCAGCTTTGAGGCAGGTCTTAGGAGGCCATGTTCAGCAGCAGGGATCTTTAGTAGGCGATGAGAAATTCCGTTTTGATTTCACGCATTTTAAGGGTTTATCTAAAGATGAGTTGGCCCGAGTTGAAGAGGTGGCCAACGGTTTTATTGCTAATAATTGTGCGGTAGATAGCAAGGAGATGGCACTTATCGATGCTAAGAAAACCGGTGCCTTAGCTTTTTTTGAAGAAAAGTACTCTGAATTTGTGCGCGTGATTATAATAGGAGATTTTTCAAAGGAACTTTGTGGCGGTATACACTTAACTAATATCAAAGAGATTGGTTTAATAAAAATACTTGGGGAAGGTTCAGTAGCAAGTGGTATCAGAAGGATTGAGGGGGTTACTGCCGGTTTTGCCGAGCAGTTTATTAAAGATGAAGAAGAGAAAGTTATTGAAGAATCTAATAAGAGGAGTAAACTTGAAGAGTTAAAGGCGCAGGAAAAGAAGCGTAGTGCGCAAGTAAGAAATAGCTTATCTGAAGACCTGCCACGGCTTATAGAGAAGAATGTTAAGATTAACGGTATTAATACAGTCTTTTCATTGGAAGAGAATCTGGATATGCAGGCATTGCGCTTTTTAGCGGATAAGATAAAAGAGAAATTATCTTCTGTAGTTGTTGTTCTAGCTTCGCAGGATGAATTACAGAAGAAGGCTTTTTTGGTTGTGGCAGTTACGCCGGATTTATTATCTAGGGGAATAGATGCCGGGGCATTGATTCGTAAGGTAGCCCCGCTTATCGGGGGATCAGGCGGAGGCAGGTGCGATTTTGCCCAGGCAGGCGGGAGTAATCCTGAGGCCTTGGCTCAAGCTCTTGAAGAATTAAAAAAGGTGGTTAATAAATTATGAAGATAATACGTTTTAATAGCAAACAGCTGGATAAGATTTATAACCGTTCTTCAGCAAAGAAGGCGCGAGTTGAAGACAAAGTAAAGAAGATCATTGATGATGTGCGCCTTCTTGGTGATGAGGCGCTGATAAAATATACAAAGAAGTTTGACGGGATAAAGCTTCTCACTCGGCAGCTTAGGGTTTCCGAGATTGAAATTAGCGGAGCCTATCAGAATATTAGCCCGAACTTTGTCTCAAGCCTCAAAGTCGTTATTGACAATGTCAATCGTTTTTACCGTAAGACCTTAAGAAAATCATGGAGAATTAAGGATGCTGATGGAGTAGTTCTTGGAGAGAATTATACTCCGCTTGACCGTGTAGGTATATATATCCCTGCCGGTACAGCGCCATTAGTTTCAACAGTTTATATGACGGTTCTTCCGGCTAAGATCGCAGGCGTTAAAAAGATTGTTTTAGTATCACCTCCTAATAAAAGCGGATATATCAATCCGCACATACTGGTGGTTGCGGATTTATTAAAGGTAGATGAGATATATCGCGTAGGGGGGGCTCAAGGTATTGCCGCCTTAGCTTATGGGACAAAGACTATTCCTGCGGTGGATAAGATTGTCGGCCCGGGAAATATTTATGTGAGTGAGGCAAAGAGGCAGGTCTTTGGTAAGGTTGATATTGATATGATTGCAGGGCCTACGGAACTTGTGATTATCGCTAATCGTTTTAGTGACCCTAAATTTATTGTCGCAGACCTGCGCGCCCAGGCAGAGCATGCTAAAGGCCTAGCTATACTTATTACTAATTCTAAGACTTTGGTAAATGAAGTAAGATTTCAGCTTGATGATCAGGAGGGCTTTATAGTTTTGACCAAGAATCTGGATCAAGCAATTGAAATTACCAATAAGATTGCGCCTGAACACTTGGAGATTTTGGTGCAAAATCCTAAGCGCTTGCTTAAAGGTATTAGAAATGCCGGAGCAATATTCTTAGGGCCATATAGCCCGACTGCGGTTGGAGATTATATCGCAGGCCCGAGTCACGTTCTCCCTACGGGAGGTACAGCTAGATTTTTCTCAGGCCTATCTGTAGATGATTTTATAAAGAGCAATCACATTATCAGTTATTCTAAGAGAGCCCTAGAGAAGATGAAGGAGCCGCTGGAGAAGATAGCTGGGATCGAGGGTCTGACTAGACATTTAGATTCAGTGAAGGCGAGATTTGTGTAGCAGTAGGTAGTAGATAGGAAGGATAAGGAGAGAGATGAAAGAAAGAAAAACAACTATAAAAAGAATAACCAAAGAGACAGATATTACTATGAAATTGAATATCGATGGAGCGGGTAAATCTAGGATAAGCACGGGGATCGGTTTTCTGGATCACATGCTTGAGTTATTTGCTTTTCATGGTTTGTTTGATTTAGATATTATTGCTAAGGGCGATTTAAAGGTGGATATGCATCACACCAATGAGGATATAGGTATTGTTTTAGGTGACGCTTTTAAGAAAGCTCTCGGAGATAAAACAGGTATTGTCAGGGCTGGTTCTTTTTCTTGGACAATGGAAGATGTAGTAGCTACTGTTGTAGTCGATATAAGCGGCCGGGGGTTTTTTACGGGTATTGCAGGAATCAAGAACCTTTCCATAAATCAAGAAGAAGGATATACCTTTGAATACGCCAATCATTTTTTTGAATCTTTTGCAAAACGATTAGGGTTTGATCTGAGTATAAAGTTAGAGTCAAATAATCCGGATATACACACTAATTTAGAGCCTGTCTTCAAAGCCCTAGGAAAAGCCTTGGATCTGGCTTCGCAAATTGATCCGCGGCGTAAAGGTGTTCCTTCAACAAAGGGAATAATTGATTAAGATGATCGCGCTTATTGATTACGGTATGGGTAATATTCATAGCGTAAAAAAAGCCCTGGAATTATACGGTGCAAAAACTAAAGTTACTAATAATCCTAAAGAGATCTCTGCTGCTGATAAAATGGTCTTACCTGGCGTAGGTGCATTTGGCGATGCCATGCTTGAGCTGGAAAAGCAGGGATTAGTTGAGGTTATAAAAAAAGAGGCTAAGTCAGGAAAGCCATTTTTGGGTATTTGTCTTGGGATGCAGCTATTGTTTGACAAAAGTCAAGAGGCAAATAAGTGCAAAGGTCTAGGGCTTATTAGCGGAGAGGTAAAGAAATTTGAAGGGTTAAGGCATAAGGTTCCACATATGGGGTGGAATCAATTAAAAGATGTTAACCCAGCATGTCCGCTATTAAAGAATATACCTGAAGATGCGTTTGTTTACTTCTGTCATTCATATTATCCTGAGCCAAGCGAAAATTTAGTTAGGGTAGCTGCTTGTGATTATGAAGTTAAATTCAGCTCTGCTGTTTGGCAGGGGAATATATTCGGCGTACAGTTCCACCCCGAGAAGAGTCAGTCTCTAGGGCTTAAGATCTTGGAAAACTTTGTAAAGCTATGCTGATAATCCCCGCGATAGATTTAAAAGACGGTTGCGTAGTAAGATTTGTGCAAGGGAAGTCGAATAAGAAAGTTTATTCCTCAAGCCCGTTTAAGGTCGCTAAACATTGGGTTAAGCAAGGAGCGCAATTTTTGCACATCGTGGACTTAGATGGCGCTTTTACGGGGAGCCCTAAGAATTTGAATATCGTTAAAGATATTGTTAAAGAGATAAAGGTCCCTGTAGAGTTTGGCGGAGGAGTTCGTAGTATAGAAACAATTAAATCAATACTAGATCTAGGAGTTAAGAGAGTAGTATTAGGAACAAGAGCAGTAGAAGATAAAGTATTCCTAAAGAAAGCTTTTAGTAAGTTCAAGGAAAAGATAATTGTCGGAGTTGACGCTAAAGACGGTAAAGTAATGGTAAAAGGCTGGAAGATGGGTTTTAAGAATACTGATGCCTGCGAATTTAGTTTGTATCTTAAAGAACTAGGGTTTAAAGAGTTGATTTACACAGATACCTTAAAAGACGGAACTTTATCTGGGCCGAATATCAAAGAGTTGAAAAAACTTTTGAAGATAACCGGTTTGAAGATTATTGCGTCAGGTGGGGTATCCAGCCTTGAAGATTTACGTAAATTAAAAAGCTTAAGCAAGGAAGGGGTGAGTGCAGTAATTGTAGGAAAGGCTTTGTATGAGGGTAGATTTACATTACCTCAGGCCATAAAAATGTCATAAGATGAAAGGGGGAGATATGTTTAAAAAGGTGTTGTTTTTTTTAATCTTGGTTGTTTTTGTAGCGTCTTTGAGTGGTTGCGCAACATTTGGCAAGAAGAAAGATCTCGATGCGCAGGGGTTAAAGAATCAGGTCTCATTGCTCGAGGCGCAGATACAGAGTAAGGATCAGGAGATTAGCGCTTTAAAAGAAGAGTTGAGTAAGGCGACTGAAAAAACTGAGTCTGTAGCCAAGGAAAGCGCAGTTGAGTCAAGACACATAGGTAATGTTAAGCAGATTCAGACTGCCTTAAAGAATGCCGGTTTTGATCCGGGAAATATTGACGGACGCATGGGCAAGCAGACCCGTGATGCAATAAAGGCATTTCAAAAAGCCCATAACTTAAAAACTAATGGTAAGGTTAATAAGAGTACATGGAAGGCTTTAAGTCAGTATTTGCAGGAGAAGACAAAATAGGATCCATGTTGACTAAGCGCATTATACCCTGTTTGGATATATTAGATGGCCGGGTGGTAAAAGGTGTAAAGTTTTTAGGCTTAAAAGACGCAGGTGATCCTGTTGAGGTGGCAAGGGCGTATGACCTCGAGCAGGCTGATGAGCTTACCTTTTTAGATATTACAGCTAGTTTCGAAAAACGTAAGACTATCGTAGAATTAGTTGAGAAGATAGCCAGTAATATTTTTATGCCTTTTACCGTAGGCGGCGGCATCGGTGATGTTATCGATATAAGAAATATTTTAAATGCCGGAGCTGAGAAGGTTTCTATAAATTCTCAGGCAGTAAAGTTCCCTGAGTTAATTTCGGATTCTGCTAAGAGATTTGGCAGCCAGTGCATAGTCTTGGCAATTGATGCTAAGAAAACTGAGGCAGGTTGGGAGGTATATATCAATGGTGGCAGGACTCCCACCGGCCTGGATGCCATAGAGTGGGCTAAAAAAGGCGCATCTCTTGGAGCCGGCGAAATACTCTTAACGAGCATGGATTATGATGGGACTAAAGACGGCTATGATTTAGATTTAACCAGATCCGTTTGCAAAAGCGTAAATATCCCGGTAATTGCATCCGGCGGAGCAGGGAAGCTAGAGGATTTCTACGAGTGTTTTGTAGAAACCGGGGCAGATGCAGCTTTAGCTGCTTCGCTTTTTCATTACGAGGTCTTTACCGTAAAACAAGTCAAAGATTATTTAAGAGAAAGGGGAATCCCGGTGCGCATATGATAAAAAAGACTAAAGCGAATTTAGGAGAGTTTAAATTTGATAAATCCGGGTTGATCCCTGCGATAATTCAGGACTATAAAACTGGCGAAGTGCTAATGCTCGCCTATATGAACAAAGAATCTTTGCGTCGGACTTTAAAGCTAGGTAAGACTTGTTACTGGTCTAGGTCGCGTAAAGAATATTGGGTAAAGGGCGCAACTAGTGGACATTTTCAGTTTGTAAAGTCGATTTGTTATGACTGCGATATGGATACGTTGTTAATTAAAGTGCGTCAAGTAGGTCAAGCCTGCCATACGGGTAACCACAACTGTTTCTATAGGAAGATTAAATAGCATGCCTTATCCTTCGTTAAAAGAATTTCTGAAATTAACCAGTAATGGTAATGTAATCCCTGTTTATCAGGAGATTGATGTTGATCTGGATACACCTGTATCTGCTTTCTTAAAGCTTAGTAAGAATGAATATTCTTTTTTACTTGAATCAGTGGAAGGACAGGAGAAGCTTGCTCGCTATTCATTTTTAGGCACCCGACCCAGCCTTATTTTTAGGAGTAAGGGGCGCAATATTGAAATCAGCTATCTCCATAATAAATCAAAAGTTAAAAAGTTTTTAACTAAGAATTCTCCTATCGATGAAGTAAAAGCGATTATGAGTAGGTTTAGAAGTGTATCTGTGAAAGGTTTGCCGCGTTTCTGCGGCGGACTGGTTGGTTTCATCGGTTATGATATGGTTAGATTCTTTGAGGATATACCGGATGAAAACCTTGACCATCTTAAGGTAGACGATTGTATATTGATGTTGGCAGATACATTACTGGTATTTGATCATGTGAAGCATACCATAAAGATTGTTAGCAATATTATCCTGCCGCAAGGCAGGCTCTCAGTATCTAAAAAGTCTTCTATTTATAATAGGGCAGTTCAAAGGATAGAGTCAATCCAAGCGGATTTTAATAAGCCAATTGTAGAAAAAAGATTTACCAGGTTTTCTAAGAAATTAAATTTTAGCTCTAATTTTACGAAATCTGAGTTTGAGAAAATAGTTAGCGTCGCAAAGAAGTATATAAAAAACGGCGATATTATCCAGGTGGTCCCTTCTCAGCGCTTTAAGATTAAGACTGATAAGGAACCTTTTGCGATATATCGGGCGCTGCGCAGCCTTAATCCATCTCCGTATATGTATTTTTTGCAATTAAAAGATTTAACCTTGGTGGGCGCTTCTCCTGAGATGCTCGCTCGTTGTGAAGACGGGGTTATCCAGACTAGGCCTATTGCCGGTACTCGCCCTCGCGGGAAGAATGTAGAAGAAGACAAATTGCTAGCGAAAGAATTAATCAATGATAAAAAGGAACGCGCAGAGCATCTTATGCTGGTTGACTTAGGGAGAAATGATTTAGGGAGGGTGAGTAGAATCGGTTCGGTAAAAGTTGATGAATTTATGAGTATTGAAAAATACTCGCATGTGATGCATTTGGTAAGCGAAGTAAAAGGAAGGCTTGACAATAAGCGTTATGATATTTATGATGTCTTAAAAGCTTGTTTCCCCGCAGGGACAGTTTCTGGTAGTCCTAAGATCCGCGCGATGGAGATTATTGACGAGCTTGAGAATACCAGGCGTGGGCCATACGCAGGTTGTGTCGGGTATTTTAGTTTTTCTCATAATATGGATACCTGCATAACCATAAGAACAATACTCATTAAGTCTAAGACCGCTTATATACAGGCCGGAGCAGGGATCGTAGCGGATTCAGTTCCAAAGAAAGAGTATTTTGAAACGGTGAATAAAGCAAAGGCTTTAATTGAGGCAATAGCAAAATAAAAAAGGAGAGGGGTAAAAAATGTCAGTACATATTCGTTTAAGGAGAATCGGTAAGAATCCTAAAGGTAAACCGCATTTTCGTATAGCTGCTTATGATGAGCGCACCGGGCGCGACGGAAGGATATTGGAGGAATTGGGGTTTTACACGCCTACGAGCGGTAAGTCAGTACTTAAAAAAGAGCGCATCGAGCATTGGATTAAAAATGGTGCTGTGCTATCGCAGACCGTAAAGAGTCTGGTTAAGAAAGCTAAAAAAGGAGAGAAATAATGCAACCACAGGCTGCTAATCCAATAATGAATTTAGTTCCGTTAATTCTTATCTTTGTCATCTTCTACTTTATGCTTATTCGTCCGCAGAAACAGAGGGAAAAAGAGCAGAAGAAGATGCTAGGTAGTCTTAGTAAGAATGATGAAGTAGTTACCACAAGCGGCATACACGGCACTATCGTTAATCTTAAAGATAAGACAATAACCTTAAGGATAGATGATAATGTAAAAGTGGAGATGGAGAGAAACTGTGTAGCTTTTATTAAAAAACCGCAAGGCCTAGCTTCTTAAGGAGAAATACTAAATGGAAAAAAAGGTTCTTTCTAAATCAGTTTTCATCCTGGCAATACTTATCTTATGTATTTATTTTGCTTTCCCCCTAGATAAGAGAATTAATCTCGGTTTGGATTTGAAGGGAGGAATGCATCTATTGCTTAAAGTAGATACATCTAAATTGCCGGATAAGGCGAAAGTTGACGCCGCTGACAGGGCCATAGAAGTTATCAGGAAGAGAATTGATAATTATGGCGTAAGAGAACCTTTAATACAGAAGCATGGGACTGATGAGCTTGTTGTAGAGTTGCCTGGCTTTACTGATCGCGAGCGCGCCAGGGAGTTAATCGGCAAGATTGCTTTACTGGAATTTAAATTGGTTTCATCTGATCCGGATAAATTAAAAGAGGCTTTAGCCGGAAACATTCCGCAAGGCTATGAATTGAAATATACCCAAGATGATAATATCCCTATATTAGTTGAAAAAGACGCAGCTTTAATCGGCGATGCGCTAACAGATGCATCCATAAATTTCAGCCAGACCAGTTTTAATGAACCGGTTGTTTCTCTGAAGTTTAATGCCGAGGGGTCCAAGAAATTTGCCCAGGTAACAGCCGCGAATGTCGGAAAAAGGCTGGCGATTGTTTTGGATGGTAATGTGCAATCCGCACCTAATATCAGGGAGGCTATTCCTTCAGGCGAAGCTGTAATTACCGGCCGTTTCAGTATTGAACAGGCGCAGGATCTCTCTAATGTATTAAGGTCAGGTGCATTACCGGCGCCGCTTAATATTGAAGAAGAGAGGACTATCGGCCCCTTGCTTGGGCAGGATTCAATAAATAAGGGCGTGCGTGCTAGTATAATCGGCGGTATTCTTGTCCTCTTATTTATGGCTGGTTATTATCTGATGGCGGGTCTTATTGCTGATTTTGCTCTTATATTTAACCTATTGATGATTCTAGGTGTGTTAGGCGCGCTACCTTTATTATTACCGGAGTTTGCAGCTACTTTGACATTGCCGGGCATTGCGGGTATGATTTTATCTTTAGGTATGGCTGTGGATGCCAATGTGCTTATCAATGAGCGTATCCGCGAAGAACTATCGATTGGCAGGAATCTACGTTCAGCTATAGCCAATGGTTATCAGCGCGCTTTCAGCGCTATCCTCGATTCCAATATTACTACTCTTTTTGCGGCGGTTATTCTGATATGGCTGGGTTCCGGTTCAATCAAAGGCTTTGGAGTTACCTTGACCATTGGTTTAATTGCGAGTATGTTTACTGCGGTTTTTGTAACGCGCACTATTTTTGAGGTATTATTGGATTTAGGTTGGTTGAAGAATTCTTTGCCAATGTTAAGTCTTATTAAGAAAGAGACAAAGTTTGATTTTATCGGTAAACGCAAGTTTTTTTATGCTCTTTCTCTTATTCTAATCATTGCTGGTCTTGTATTTTTCTTTAAAAAAGGTAAAGATGCCTACGGTATTGATTTTGCCGGAGGACAGATGCAGGAATTCAGTTTTAAAGAAGCGCCTAATGTTGATCAGGTGCGCCAGGTATTAAAGGATTTGGGTATGGGGGATGCATCTATTCAACAATTTAAAGATAACCCTAAAGCTGTGTTAATAAGAACTGCAGAAGATAGAAGCACTGAGCTTATAAATAAATTAAAACAAACTTTCCCTAATCAGGATATACAGATTCTAAGAATTGAGCATGTTGGACCTGTAGCTGGTGAGCATCTGAAATCCAAGGCAATATGGGCCTTAGTCTGGTCTTTGGTTGTTATCTTAATTTATGTTGCTTTTAGATTCAAACATGTTAACTTTGCTGTAGCTGGTGTAATTGCGCTTATTCATGATGTATTAATAACGCTTGGGTTTCTAGTTTTTACCGGTAGGCCAATTGATCTATTGAGTATAACAGCATTTCTTACTATCGCCGGTTACTCTATTAATGATACTATTGTTATTTATGACAGGGTTAGGGAGAATATGCGCCTTAACCGTAAACTCAGCCTGTATGAGCTTATTAATTTAAGTGTTAATCAGACACTTTCTCGGACCATACTTACATCCGGTGTAACTTTATTGGTTGTAATCGCTATATTTATTAACGGTGGAGAAGTTCTGCACAATTTCGCTTTTGCACTTTTAGTAGGTTTTATATCCGGAGTATATTCTACGGTTTTTATTGCTTCACCTTTAGTGCTTGCCTGGAGTGGCAAGAAATCAAAATAGAAATATGTTTAAATCCCTGAAAATATACTCAGGGTTAAGCGTTGATCTTGAGGCTCTGGTTGCTAATCTGGTTGAGTTTGGATATAAAAGGCAGGACCAGATCTCAGTCGAGGGTGATTTTGCCCGCCGCGGTAGTATTATTGATATCTTCCCGATTTCCTTCGAACTTCCTATCCGCATCGATTTAAATAATGAACTAATAGATTCAATTAAGACCTTTAATCCTGCAACCGGTCTTCCCCTATGGGAGCATAGGATAGTTATTATCCTGCCTATTAAGAAACTGGGTTCACTCAAATCCACCCCGATTACCGAAGAATTGCCACTCTCCAGTTTCCTGGATTTAAACGTTGGTGATTTTGTTGTGCATAACCAGCATGGTATAGGTAAGTTTCTGGGGATGGGTAAAATTAAAGTTAAAGATAAGCCGCAAGATCACCTGATTATTGAATACGACCGTCAGGAGAAGCTTTATGTTCCGCTTGAATCAATGCACCTTGTGCAGAAATATATCGCTTTTCATGCTAAGAGGCCAAAGCTTTACCGGCTTGGCAGCAAAGAGTGGTTGAGGGTAAAAGATAGAACTCGTAAAGGCATACAAAAGCTTGCCTGGGATCTTCTCGGTTTGCAAGCAATGCGTTTAAGCTCTAAAGGCTTTGTTTATGCTAAAGATACTCCCTGGCAGAAAGAATTTGAGAGCGGATTTCCTTATGTAGAGACTCCGGATCAGAAGCAGGCGAGCATAGAGGTAAAAGAAGATATGCACACTGGTAAGCTTATGGATCGCCTGCTTTGCGGTGATGTCGGTTATGGAAAGACCGAGGTTGCCCTGCGGGCATCATTTAAGGTGATTGAATGTGGTAAGCAGGTAGCCTATCTTGTCCCTACAACAATACTCGCAGAGCAGCATTTTCAGAATTTTAGCGCTAGACTTAAGAATTTCCCTGTAAATATTCGACTACTTTGTCGCTTTAAGACTCACTTTGAACAGAAAAAAGCTGTGCAGGGTTTAGGCACAGGAGCGGTTGATATAGTTATAGGTACGCATAGATTGTTTTCGGATGATGTGGTTTTTAAGGATCTGGGGCTTGTGATCATTGATGAAGAACAGCGTTTTGGAGTAAAACACAAAGAAAAGCTAAAGAAATTACGCTTATCTGCAAACGTACTTACCTTAACTGCTACGCCCATACCCAGGACTCTGTATATGAGCCTAATGGGCGCTCGTGACCTGTCGGTTATCAATACTCCTCCTGAAAATAGATTGCCTATAAATACTGTTGTGGTAGAATATGATGACGATTTAGTGCGGCAGGCTATTGTAAGAGAAGTAGATAGGCGCGGCCAGGTTTTTTTCCTGCATAATCGCGTTGAGGATATAGAGAAGGTTAAGAGTAAGCTCTCTAGAATCTTGCCATCAAATATCAGGATTGCCATAGGCCACGGACAGATGCATCCCAAAGAGCTCGAGGTAGTGATGGATGAGTTCTTAAAGGGTAATATTGATTGCCTGGTCTCGACTATGATTATTGAATCCGGGATAGATATACCTAACGCGAATACAATCATAGTCAATAATGCGCAAACGTTTGGGTTATCCGACCTGCATCAGTTACGCGGCAGGGTAGGCAGGTTTAACCGTAAGGCCTACGCCTATTTTTTTATACCTAGGAATTTGGTCTTAGAAAAGGATGCAAAGAAAAGACTGAATGCTATCCAGGAATATAGTGCGCTTGGCGCAGGCTTTAATATAGCCATGGAAGATCTTGAGATAAGAGGGGCGGGGAATCTTTTAGGGATCCAGCAGCATGGTTTTATATCCGCCGTAGGATTCGATCTTTATTGCAGATTATTAAGAGAAGCAATCTCTAATTTTAAGAAAGCAGGTGTTTTCCATGAAGCAAATAATTAAATTAAGATTTCTTGTTTTATTTTCCGCTTTTACTTTATGTTATCTACTAGCTACTACTTACTGCCTTTACGCGCAGGATAAAATAGTTGCAGTAGTGAATAATGAAGTAATTACGCAAAAGGATGTAAAGGATTTTATTAATTTTATGACTATGCAGTTATCTCAGGAATATAGAGGAGATGAGCTTAAAAAGAAGATTGACGATGCACAGACGGATTTATTAAACCGGCTGATTGAAGATCGTCTGATTTTACAAGAGGCGAATAAAGAGAAGATTACTTACGATGTAAGTAGGGTTAAGGCAAGGATTGAGGATGTCAAGAAGCGTTATAATTCTGAAGTTGAATTTCAGGCGGACTTAATGAAGCAGGGGCTTACTCAGTCTGATATTGAAAAGAAGATTAGAGAGCAATTCTTAATGTATAGCATTGTTGAACAGAAGGTGCGTAGTAAAATTACGGTTACCCCTGAAGAAGTGACTACATATTACGAAGCGAATAAATCAAGTATGGTCAGCGGTGAAGAGCGGGAGTTCTATGCATTCTCCCTGGAGAACGAAGATCTGGCCAAGTCATTTTCCTACGGATTAAAGAGCGGGCTCTCTGCAGAGGATCTTGCCACAAGGTACCCTTTTACGGTAAATAAAATAACTATGCGTCAGGGGGAAAGATTAAAGCCGGAGATTGAAGAAATTGTTTTAAAACTTGGGATAAATGAAATATCCGAGCCGGTTAAGATCAGTGATAAATATTACGTTTTTAAACTATTTAATATAATTCCTTCAAGGCCGCTACAATTAACAGAGGTTCAGAATAAGATTCATGATTTTCTTGTCGAGCAGAAGGCGCAGGATAAACTTACCGAGTGGTTAAATGAGCTTAAAAAACAAGCCTACATTCAAATCAGGTAAAATTAAAGTCGGTATAAGCATTGGTGATCCCTCCGGATGCGGCCCAATAGTAACTTTAAAAGCGATAACCCGCCTTAAGGGCATTGCTGATTTTGTAGTTATTGGTGATGCCTATTTATTGAAAGGACTCCCCCGGGATAGCAGGCTTATAAATTTAAATAATATAGAACGCAAAGGTTTTGAAAAGGGCAAGATCAAGGCAAAATACGGTAGGGCTTCTATTGAATATCTTGATAAGGCTCAAGAGTTACTAATTAATAAAGAAATTGATTGTTTGGTGACAGCGCCAATATCAAAAGAAGCAATAAATAAGGCCGGGTTTAGTTATAGCGGGCATACCGAGTATTTTCTTAAGAAGAGCGGTGTAAAGGAAGTGGCGATGCTCTTACTTAATAAATTTCTTAAGTTTAGCTTGGTCACTCGACACCTAGCGTTAAAAGATGTCCCAAGGGCTTTAACCCGGGAGAGATTGTATAATAATATTCTTACAACTTATAAATCCCTAAATAGCGTCTTCGCAATTAAAAATCCACGTTTGGTCGTCTGCGGACTTAACCCACATGCTTCAGATAATGGTTTAATCGGAAATGAGGAGCAAGAGGTAATTAAGCCTGTTTTACAAAAAATAAGAAACAAGTTTAGAATAACCATTGATGGGCCTCTCTCAGTCGATGTAGCTATTTATCAAGCGTTAATGAAGAAGCATGATTGCGTTATAGCCATCTATCATGATCAGGCGCTTATATCATTAAAGCTTACCGACTTTGGTAGCGGAGTAAATATGACCTTAGGCCTACCTTTTATTAGGACATCTCCTCTACATGGGACTGCTTTTGACATTGTTAAGAATCCACGCCTAGTTAATCCTGATTCAATGATTGCTGCAATTAAATTAGCCATAAAATGCGCATTAAACCAAAGAAAAGCCTAGGCCAGAATTTTCTTATCGATAAGAACATCAGGAATAAGATTATTAAATCTTTGTTACTGGAAAATGACGATATTGTTTTGGAGATTGGTTCGGGTAGGGGGGAGCTAACCGAATTAATCGCAGAGAGTGTAGATAAAGTAATCGCTTTAGAGGTTGATAAGCGGTTAAGTGAGGCCTTGGTTGGATTATCTAACGCCACTCCTAATATTACTGTAATTAATCAAGATATCCTGAAACTTGATTTAGAGGCGCTTAATAAAAGTTTAAGATTGATTAAAAGATTTAAGGTTTTTGGGAATATCCCATATTACATATCAAGCCCTATCATAGAGCATCTGCTTTTCTTTAGAAGCACGATTGATACAATATTTATTACTGTGCAGAAAGAATTTGCAGAGAGGATTGTTGCTTGCCCAGGTTCAAAAGATTTCGGGTCTTTTAGCTGTTTTGTCCAGTATTACGCGCATCCTAAGATTATTTTTGATATTAGCAAGAATTGCTTTAGGCCAGTTCCTAAGGTTACATCTAGTTTTCTAGAGTTAAAGATAAGGGAGGTTCCAGCAGTTTCTGTGCAGGATGAAACAAGATTTTTTAAAGTTGTAAGAGGTGCTTTTGGACAGAGAAGGAAAACCTTGCGTAATAGCCTAGAGGGCTTAGTATCCGAGAAGAAACTGGAAGCTTTTTTTACGGAAAGCAAGAATAAAAAAACTGTTAGGCCCGAAGAATTAAGCTTAAAAGATTTCGCGCTTTTATCCAATCTGTAAAATATCCGAAAAAAAACTTGACAAACTCGGCCTTATAGTATATATTCTTAATCTCACGTAAACATCACGGAAATAATAGGTTTTAAGGGTAAAAAAATTTAATATCAAAGAGAATTTGAAAAGAATTCTTGGATGGATTTTTTTTAATTTTGAAGGTGTCTCTGCGACGGAGAACCTGGCTGTAATGCTGGAGTAGCTCAGTTGGCAGAGCACGTCCTTGGTAAGGACGGGGTCACGAGTTCAATTCTCGTCTCCAGCTTATAAACTAAATAATTATGGCATCAGTCAGAGAAATAATTACATTAGAGTGTACGGTTTGCAAGAACAGAAACTACACGACGACAAAAAATAAAAAACTGCACCAGGACCGCTTAGAGATTGCTAAGTTTTGTAAGTCCTGTCACAAGCATTCCCCGCATAAGGAGATAAAGTAGTAGTTTATAGGGGCGTCGGTTAATGGCAAACCAACGGTCTCCAAAACCGTGACTGCAGGTTCAAGTCCTGCCGCTCCTGTAGATCTTATGAAGCGGCAAAAAATAAAAGTATGAATTTAATAGCTAAACCAGTAAATTTTTTAAAAGAAGTAAAGGCGGAACTAGGAAAGGTTGCATGGAGCACTCGCGAGGAATTGATCTCATCCACAATGGTAGTTATCGCAGTCACAGTATTACTTGCCATCTTCATTGGGGTACTCGATCTGTTTCTTTCCAAGCTTGTAAGCATCTTATTTAAATAAATATGAAAAATTGGTACGTAGTGCATACTCAGACAGGACTAGAAGATAAGGTGAAAACTTCCTTGGAGAATAAGATTGTCAATTCTTGTCTCCAAGATTTAATCTCAAGCGTAATTATCCCCACCGAACAGGTCTCCGAAGTCAGGTCAGGAAAGAAAAAAATATCTCAGAGAAAGTTCTTCCCGGGCTACCTTTTAGTTGAGATGGAGTTAAACGAACAGACGTATCTATTTGTTAAAAATTCACCCGGGGTCACCGGTTTCATCGGTTTAGGAAAAAAGCCCATGCCGCTTCCGCAGTCTGAAGTTGATAATATTCTCAAGAAGACAAAGGATACGCAAGTCAAGCCTAGCCCCAAAATTGTTTTTGAAAAAGGCGAACAGGTCAGGGTTACCGAAGGTCCATTTTTAAATTTTAACGGCACTATTGAAGAGATACATCCGGAAAAAGGAAAGATTAAAGTAAGCGTATCCATATTTGGGCGCGCTACCCCAGTAGAATTAGAATACTGGCAAGTCGAAAAGGTATAATTATGGCAAAGAAAATTATCAAGGCGCAAATTAAGTTGCATGTCCCGGCTGCTCAGGCAAATCCTGCGCCTCCGGTTGGGCCTGCTTTGGGTCAACATGGCGTAAATATTATGCAGTTTTGTAAGCAGTTTAATGATCAGACTAAAGGTAGAGATGGTTTGATTTTACCTGTTGTAATCAGCGTTTATGAGGATAGGACATTTACCTTTATTATTAAGTCTCCACCTTCTTCTGTATTGCTAAAGCGCGCTGCGAATTTAGCTAAGGCAAGCGGGATAAGCGGAAAAGAGATAATCGGAAAGGTAACTAAAAAGCAGGTTGAAGAGATTGCTAAAATTAAGATGTCAGATCTGAATACTTCGGATATGAATCAGGCTTTAAAAATTATTGAAGGGACTGCTCGTAGTATGGGCATTGTGGTTGAGGGTTAATTTTACAGGAGATACGCATGAAGTTACACAGTAAGAGATATAAGGAATCAGAGAAACTATTAGATAGAAATAAGATCTATCAGCTTAGAGAGGCGATAGCTGTTTTAAAGAAGATGAGTCCTCCTAAATTTGATAGTTCCATTGATCTGCATTTTCATTTGAACGTAGATACCAAGAAATCAGAGCAGATGGTTCGCGGTACAGTTATTCTTCCTCATGGTACAGGCAAGAAGGTTAGAGTCGCTGTTTTTTGTAAGGGGGAGCACGAAAAGATAGCGCGTACAGCAAATGCGGATTATGTTGGCGGCGTTGAGCTCATAGACAAGGTAGCAGCGGGTTTTATGGATTTTGACTGCGCAATTGCTACTCCTGAGATGATGAAGGATTTAAGTAAATTAGGTAAGGTTTTAGGGCCGCGCGGTCTAATGCCTAGTCCTAAAACAGGGACAGTAACTAACGATATTCTTAAGGCTATTGAAGATGTAAAAAAGGGTAAAGTAGAATTTCGCGTGGATAAACAAGGCGGAGTGCATCTTTCGATTGGTAAGGCTTCTTTTAGTGAAGATAAATTGTATGATAATGCCTCAAGGGTGATTGAGGCATTAAATGAATCTAGGCCGGCTTCCGTGAAGGGTAAATTTGTAGCCAGCAGCTGCATCACCACTTCTATGAACCCTGGGCTAAATTTGGTGGTTTAATACTATGAAAAAGATAGGCTTAATAGTTAAAGAGTTTTCGGAGAATCGCATCAAGGACACTTTGAAGAAATCCGACGCGGTATTCGTAGTAAAATATTCCGGCGTATCCAGCCCGGATCTTTGTTCTTTAAGGCAGAGTTTAAAGACAAAAAGCGCTTCGCTTTTTGTAGTTAAAAATAGCGTAGCCCGCCGAGCGCTGAAGAACTCAGGTTTAGAGCTTTTAGTTAAGAATATTGAAGGACCATGCGGCTTGATCTTTGTCAAGGATGAGCCGGTTGCAGCGTCTCAGATTTTATGTAATTTTACTAAAGACCATGATAAGTTAAAGCTCGAAGGCGGTTCATTAAAGGACAAAATTATAGAAAGAAAAGATATAGAATCAATGTCCAAACTTCCCTCAAAGGAAGTTTTACGCGCCCAGGTTGTGGGGGTATTAAATTCGCCAATCTCAGGTTTAGTAATAACCCTAAATCAGGTATTGGCGAAATTTGTAATTTGCATAGATCAGATAAAAAATAAAAAGACAAGTTAAAAGGAGGAAACAAATGGCAAGTGCAAAATTAGATGAAATGATTAAATCTATCGAGGGGATGACGGTTCTGGAACTTGCAGATTTAGTCAAGGCTTTGGAAGTAAAGTTCGACGTTAAAGCTAATATGCCGATGATGGCTGCTCCGGCAGCTGGTGGTGCAGGTGGCGCTGCTCCCGCTGCAGAAGAAAAGAGCTCATTTACGGTAGTTTTAACTTCAGCAGGTGCTAGCAAGATCGCAGTTATTAAAGAGGTCCGCACTATTACTAATCTGGGCTTAAAAGAGGCGAAAGATTTAGTTGATGGCGCACCCAAGCCGATCAAAGAAGGCGCAACCAAAGAAGAGGCTGATGATATTAAAAAGAAATTAGAAGCAGCCGGCGCAACCGTAGAACTAAAATAAAATAGCTATAACCCTACTGCCAGTAGGCCTGCCTGACGGCAGGCAGGGACACCCTGCGAAGCAGGGTCTCCCACGGAAAGATACGTATTGGCAGTTAGATAACGGAAAAATTATAAATGATAAAACGTAAGAGTTTTGCCAAGCTAAAAGAAGTATATGATATCCCTAACCTTTTAGATGTGCAGCTTGAAGCTTATGGTGAGTTTCTCCAGTTAGGCGTGCCGGTTAACGAAAGAAAACATCAGGGCTTGCAGGAAGTTTTTACCGAGATATTTCCTATAGAAAGCTCAAATAGGGCAGTAAAGCTTGAATTTATAAGTTTTTCATTAGGTAAGCCTAAATACAATATCGCTGAGTCTAAGACAAGGAGCCTTACGCATGCTCTTCCGCTTAAGGTAAGGTTTCGTTTAACTACCCCTAAAGAGACTAAGGAGCAGGATGCGTATTTCGGTGAAATCCCATTAATGACTGAAACCGGCACCTTTATAATTAATGGTGATGAACGTGTAGTAGTTAGTCAACTACAGCGTTCTCCGGGTGTTTCTTTTGAAGAAGAACTGCATCCCACAGGTAAAAAGATCTTCCACGGCCGCATTATTCCATATCGCGGCGCTTGGCTTGAATTTAAATATGACCTTACTGAAACAGTAACTGCTTATGTAGATCGCCGCAGAAACTTTCCCGCCACCCAAATTCTAAGGATATTAGGATTTTCTGAGGATAAAGATATAATCGCCGCCTTTGGAAAAGAATATCCTGAGATCGTGAACACTTTAAAGAAAGATTACACCAAGAATAAAGAAGAAGCCTACATGGATTTTTATCGTAAGATGCGTCCGACTGAGCCTGTAACCAAAGAGGCTGCGGAAGCTTTATTCTACAGGTTATTCTTTGATCCGGCGCGTTATGACCTTGAGCGCGCAGGTAGATTTATATTAAACAGAAAATTAGGTATGGATGTCTCACTTGAGAAGAGGATACTTGATTCCGATACAGTGATTAAGGTTATTGAATATTTGATTAATTTAAAGGAAGGTATTGGCAAAATCGACGATATTGACCATTTAGGTAACCGTAGGGTTAAGACCGTCGGTGAGTTGGTACAGAATCAGGTGCGTATAGGTTTATCGCGCGTAGAAAGGTCTATTCGCGAGAGATTGAGTATATTAAGCGAATTCGATAACGTAAACGTACATTATTTGATAAACTCAAAATTATTATCCAATCAGATACGCGATTTCTTCTCCCGGAGTCAGCTCTCCCAGTTTATGGATCAGATCAATCCTTTGGCTGAGATGACTCACAAGAGAAGGCTTAGCGCTTTAGGTCCGGGTGGTTTATCGCGCGAGCGCGCCGGATTTGAAGTAAGAGATATTCACCCTTCGCATTATGGCAGGGTCTGTCCCATTGAAACACCGGAAGGCCCGAATATCGGTTTGATTGCATCTTTGAGTTGTTTTGCCAGAATTAATCCATTAGGGTTACTTGAAACGCCGTATCGTAAAGCCGAAGATGGCAGGGTAACTAAAAAGATAGAATATCTTACCGCCGATATTGAAGAAGATAAAATTATTGCGCAGGCCAATGTTCCGTTGGATGATAACGGTTATTTCGTAGAAAAGGAAGTTTCTTGTCGTTATAAGGATGATTTTCCTAAGGTTTCGGCAAAACAGGTCCAGTATATGGATGTTTCTCCTAAGCAGTTGGTTTCAGTAGCTGCTGCATTAATTCCATTCTTGGAGCATGATGACGCCAATAGAGCGCTTATGGGTTCAAATATGCAAAGACAAGGTGTGCCGCTTATGATCACCGAACCTCCTTTAGTTGGCACTCAGATGGAACAGAAGGTTGCCCGCGATTCCGGGACAATGGTAGTGGCTGAAGAATCAGGCAAGGTTACCAGCGTTGACGCCGCTTGCATTACAATAGGTAAGAAGATGTACCATTTAAAGAAATTTATGCGTACAAATAACGATACATGCATAAATCAGCGTCCGATTGTAAAGCTTGGTGATAAAGTTGAAAAAGACGATGTGATTGCCGACGGCATAGGGACAAAAGAGGGGGAATTAGCTTTAGGTAAGAATGTTTTAGTTGCTTTTATGCCTTGGCGCGGCTATAACTTTGAAGACGCGATTCTTATAAATGAGAGATTGGTTCGAGAGGACACATTTACCTCTATACATATTGAGCAATTTGAAATTGAAGCAACGGAGACCCGATTAGGAAATGAAGAGATCACCCGCGACATCCCTAATGTTAGCGAAGAATCTTTGGCTAATTTGGATGAGAATGGGATAGTGGCAATAGGTTCAGAAGTTAATTCCGGAGATATACTAGTAGGAAAGATTACCCCTAAGACAGATTCTGAGCCTTCGCCTGAAGAAAGGCTTCTAAGGGCTATATTCGGCGAAAAGGCTGGAGACGTGCGCGATACATCATTAATTGCCCCTCCTGGCGTAAGCGGTGTAGTAATTGATGTGAAGGCGCCGACCAAAATTCTCCGTACTCTTCATAATGGGGTGTTCCATTTCGACGGCAAAGTCAAAAGAAGAAAAGACTAAAGAATTAAGCAAGATCCGCGAGCTAAAAGCTTATTATAAACAGGAAGTGGAATTCGTGCAGGTTGAGAAGATCGTAAGACTTTCTCAACTTTTAGGTATAGATAAAAAGAAGGCAGAAAAAATCGATTTAGGCGATAATGAAGAAGCAAAAATTTTAGCCGCTTCTTTTGATGAGCAGGTACAAGAGCTACTTTCTGAAGAAGAGCAGGAGATTGAGAAGGTAAGGCGCGGCGACGAACTTCCCGCCGGCGTATTAAAAAGGGTTGTTGTTTATATTGCTACCAAGCGTAGGCTTGCGGAAGGTGATAAGCTAGCGGGTCGACATGGAAATAAGGGTGTGGTTGCTAGAATTATGCCCGAAGAAGATATGCCTTATCTGCCTGATGGCACTCCCGTTCAAGTTGTGCTTAATCCTTTGGGTGTACCTAGCCGTATGAATGTAGGCCAGATTTTAGAGTGCCATTTAGGTTGGGCCGCTAAAATGCTCGGTCTTTATGTAGGCACCCCTGTTTTTGACGGTGCTTCAGAATTAGAGATTAAAGAATTGCTTAAAAAAGCTAACTTACCCGAGGATGGGAAGACTTATCTTCACGATGGTTATAGCGGAGAGCAGTTTGATTCTAAAGTTACCGTAGGCTATATGTATGTGATGAAGTTGATCCATCTTGTAGATGAAAAGATACACGCGCGTTCAATCGGGCCTTATTCGCTAGTTACCCAACAGCCGCTTGGCGGGAAAGCGCAATTTGGCGGCCAGAGGCTCGGCGAAATGGAAGTTTGGGCTCTTGAGGCTTATGGCGCAGCGTTTAGCTTACAGGAGATGCTTACCGTAAAGAGTGATGATGTTTCAGGAAGGACTAGAATATATGAGGCTATTGTTAAGGGTGAACAGCGCTTAACCCATGGAACCCCTGAGTCATTCAACGTTTTGATTAAAGAGTTGCAAGGTCTGGGTCTGGATATCCGGACAGAAAAGGCAAAATAATGGACGAGATAGTCTCTTTTGATAGCATTTCAATTAAAATAGCTTCTCCTCAGATAATTAAATCTTGGTCTAAGGGAGAGGTGAAGAAGGCAGAAACAATTAATTATCGCACGTTAAAGCCGGAAAAAGACGGGCTCTTTTGTGAAAAAATCTTTGGTCCGGTACGCGATTGGGAGTGTAACTGCGGAAAGTATAAAGGGATTAAATTCAAAGGTATTACCTGCGATCGTTGCGGAGTGACAGTGGATCGTTCAAGTGTTCGGCGCGAGCGCATGGGCCATATTGATTTAGCTACCGCGGTAACACACATTTGGTTTTTTAAGGCTGTTCCTAGCCGCATGTCTGCATTACTCGATATAGGCTTAAGGGATTTAGAGAAGATAATTTATTATGAGGAGTATGTAGTTACTGATCCGGGTACCACTCCTTTAAAGAAGAAAGAGCTTTTAGCTGAAGATAAATATCAGGAGGCCTTAACTAAGTATGGTGCAAACTTTAAGGCAAAGATTGGGGCCGAAGCAGTTAGGGATCTTTTAAAAGAACTGGATTTGGATGGTCAGTGCCGTAAATTAAGGCGGGACCTTGAGAAATCAAAAGACGCGTTAAATAACCGCAAAGGCTTAAAGAGTTTAAAGATTGTCGAGGATTTTAAGAAGTCAGGGAATAGCGCGGAATGGATGATTTTAGAGATCCTGCCGGTTATCCCGCCTGATTTAAGGCCGTTAGTTCCTTTAGACGGAGGTAGATTCGCTACTTCAGACCTTAATGATTTATACCGTCGAGTAATTAACAGGAATAATCGTTTGAAGAAGCTAATGGAGTTGAGCGCGCCTGAAATTATTATTCGCAACGAAAAACGCATGCTTCAAGAAGCGGTCGACGCTTTGCTTGATAACGGAAGACACGGTAAGGCTGTTATGGGCGCTAATAATCGTCCGTTGAAATCACTTTCAGATATGTTGAAAGGAAAGCAGGGTCGTTTTAGACAGAATCTTTTAGGTAAACGCGTAGATTATTCTGGTAGATCTGTTATTGTTGTTGGCCCGGAATTAAAGCTCCATGAATGCGGGCTGCCTAAGCAGATGGCCTTAGAGTTGTTCGAGCCCTTTATTATTAAGAAATTAAGAGAGAAAGGTTTTGTGCATACTATTAAGGGTGCTCGGCGTATGGTTGAGCGTGGAAAAATCGAGGTTTGGGATATTCTTGACGAGGTCATTAAGGACCATCCGGTTTTGTTAAACCGTGCCCCAACTCTTCACCGTCTGGGTATTCAGGCATTTCAACCGCTTTTAATCGAAGGAAAATCCATTAAGATACATCCTTTAGTTTGTACTGCTTTTAACGCCGACTTCGATGGTGACCAGATGGCTGTGCATGTACCATTGTCCCTGGAATCGCAGCTAGAGGCTAAGATTTTGATGCTGGCTTCTAACAATATTTTTTCTCCTGCAGACGGTAGGCCCGTTGTTGCCCCTACTCAGGATATAATCCTAGGTGTTTATTATTTAAGTAAAGAAAAGGTGGGCGCTAAGGGAGAGGGGAAGATCTTTGCAAATATGGATGAGGTTGTTATCGCATACGAGGATAAAGCCGTAGATTTACATGCCAAGATACAGGTAAGAGTTGACTGCGTTTTTGATTTTGATGAGAAAAAATCCACATCCGGGAAACAACTTATTGCAACAACCGTAGGCAGGGTAATTTTTAATCAGGTATTGCCAAAGGAATTCGGTTATATAAACATAGAGTTGAACAAGAGCAGGGTTTCGGATATTGTGGTCAATTGTTATAAGAGGTTTGGTCATGCTGTGACAATTAAACTTCTCGATGATGTCAAGAAGCTGGGTTTTGAAAACGGGACCCTCGGAGGCATATCTATAGGTATTGATGACCTTAAGGTTCCGCTTGCCAAGCAGGAAGTTCTAAAAGATTCAAAAGAAAAGGTTGCTAAGGTTGAGGACCAATATCGCAAAGGTGTTATTACTGATAGCGAGCGTAAGGCCAAGATAATTGATATTTGGACCCATGCGACAGATGAGATTTCCGATCTTTTGTTTAAGGGAATGGATCCATTTAATCCGATCTTTATGATGGCTGATAGTGGCGCACGCGGTTCGCGTCTGCAGATAAGGCAGTTAGCAGGTATGCGTGGTCTTATGGCTAAACCATCGGGTGAAATTATAGAAAGCCCTATTACCGCAAACTTCAAAGAAGGATTAAACGTTTTAGAGTATTTTATCTCTACTCACGGTGCGCGTAAAGGTTTAGCAGATACCGCGCTTAAAACCGCAGATGCGGGATATTTGACTAGAAGGCTTGTAGATGTAGCCCAAGAGGTAATTGTATCGGAGGAGGATTGTGGGACATTAAACGGTATTACTGTTGCCGCAATTATAGAAGGCGATGAAGAAGTTGTTTCTCTTAAGGATCGCATTATTGGACGCGTTGCTCTGGATAATATCGTGGATATTATTACCGACGAAGTTATCGTCGAAAGCGGCAGCGAGATCTCTGAAGAGAAAGCAGAGATGATTGATAAAATAGGCATAGAAAGGATTCGTATCCGTAGTGTCCTAACTTGCGAATCAGGCAGGGGAGTTTGTACCAAGTGCTACGGAAGAAATTTATCTACCGGTAGAATTATTGAGTTAGGTGAGGCTGTAGGGGTTGTGGCTGCGCAGAGTATCGGAGAGCCTGGAACTCAGCTAACCATGAGAACCTTTCATATCGGAGGGACTGCGTCTAGAAAGGTAGAGCAGTCTTTTGTTAAGTCTAAAAATAAAGGTACAATTAAATATCATAATTTGAGGGTTGCAGCTAAAGGAAGCGAGCTGGTTGTTTTAAATAGAAACGGATTTCTTAGTATTAATGATAAGCAGGGGAGGGAATTAGAGCGTTTCACTATTCTACAAGGCTCATTTATCAGTGTTCCCGACGGTGGAGAGGTTGCAAAAGATGTTTCTTTTATTCATTGGGATCCATACACGATACCTGTTTTGACTGAAGTATCTGGTACTGTTAAATACGAGGATTTAAAGGAGGATGTTACAGTTAAAGAAGAGCTTAATCCGGTTACGAAATTAACTGAGCGCGTTGTGGTTGAGCATAAGCCGGAATATCATCCGCAAATTATTATTTTAGATTCTTCAAAAGAAGTGTTAGGGATTTATCCGATTCCTATCGGAGCCCATATTATGGTTAAGGATGGACAGAAGATTGATGGTGGCGATCTTTTAGCAAAGATTCCACGTATGGTTGTTAAAACCAGGGACATTACCGGTGGTCTTCCTAGAGTTGCGGAGCTGTTTGAAGCCAGAAGGCCGAAGGAACCCGCAGTAATCAGTGAAATCGATGGGTTTGTTGAATTCGGCGAGACTAAAAAAGGACAGCGAGTAATTATTGTAAAATCAACAACCGGCATGCAGAGGGAATATGTTATTCCTCATGGCAAGCACCCTAATGTTTATAAGGGAGATAAAGTTGATGCCGGTCAGCAGCTGACCGACGGTCCAGTAGTCTTGCAGGATATCTTGCGTGTCAGCGGAGATAAGGTATTGCAGGAGTATTTAGTTAATGAAGTCCAGGAGGTTTATCGTCTGCAGGGCGTGCGTATTAATGATAAGCATATCGAAGTGATTATTCGCCAGATGTTAAAGAAGGTGCGCATTGAAGATCCGGGAGATACGGAATTTCTTGCTACGCAGCAAGTAGATAAATGGAATTTCCAGAAGGAAAATAGCCGGGTGATTAAAAAAGGCTCAAAGCCGGCAGTTGCAACACCGCTATTATTAGGTATTACCAAAGCATCGCTTACTACCGAAAGTTTTATTTCAGCTGCTAGCTTTCAAGAGACAACCCGCGTACTTACCGAAGCGGCAACTAGTGGAAAGCGAGATGAATTATTTGGGTTAAAAGAAAATGTTATCGTCGGCCACCTTATCCCGGCAGGGACAGGTTTCCGCGATCACCGTGATATTGAAGTTATAAAGACAGCCGAAGAGAAAAAGGGATAAAAATATGCCAACTATTTCGCAGTTAATCAGATTAGGAAGGGTATCAAAGGTAAAAAAGAGTAAGTCACCGGCTTTAAAAGGTTGCCCACAGAGAAGAGGAGTTTGCCTTCAGGTGCGTACCATGACTCCAAAGAAGCCCAACTCTGCTTTGCGTAAAATTGCAAGAGTTAGGCTGACTACGGGGATCGAAGTTACCGCCTACATACCCGGAGAAGGGCATAATCTTCAAGAGCATTCTATTGTTTTAGTCAGGGGCGGCCGTGTTAAAGATTTACCAGGGGTAAGGTATCATATTGTTAGGGGCACATTGGATGCCGTAGGGGTTAATGCAAGAAGAAGATCACGTTCAAAATACGGAGCAAAGAGGCCTAAATGAGACGCAGAAAAGCTCAAGAAAAAGTTATATTAGCAGATCCCAAGTACGCAAGCAAGATTGTAGCTAAATTTGTGAATATGGTTATGCTTGAAGGAAAGAAGTCTATCTCCGAGAAGATTGTTTATGGCGCTTTTGAAATTGTGAAGAAGAATACTGGCGAGCAGGATATTCTGAAAGTCTTCTACAAGGCGCTAGATAATGTTAGGCCACGCCTGGAGGTAAAACCTCGTCGTGTGGGTGGTGCAACTTATCAGATTCCGATAGAAGTGCGTCAGGAGCGAGGGACTTCAATAGCCTTGCGTTGGATAAGGGATTTTGCCCAGAACAAAAAAGGTAAGCCCATGGATCAAAGGTTAGCCGATGAAATTATTTCAGCTTATAAAGGGGAAGGTTCGGCAATAAAGAAGAGAGACGATACGCACAAGATGGCTGAGGCTAATAAGGCCTTTGCGCATTTTAAGTGGTAAGCATATGGAAAGAAGAGTACCTTTAGATAAAATTAGGAATATCGGGATTATCGCCCACATCGATGCTGGTAAGACTACCACCAGCGAGCGCGTTCTCTTTTACACTGGTAAGAATTATAAACTGGGCGAAGTTCATGAGGGTACTGCTACCATGGATTGGATGGTTCAGGAGCAAGAGAGGGGAATTACTATTACTGCAGCTGCGACTACTTGTATCTGGAAAGATATCCATATTAATTTAATTGATACTCCTGGCCATGTAGATTTTACCATTGAAGTAGAAAGATCCTTGAAGGTATTGGATGGTGCAGTAGTAGTATTCTGCGGGGTAGGCGGGGTCGAGCCTCAATCAGAGACTGTTTGGCGTCAGGCAGATCGCTACGAAGTCCCCCGGATTGCATTTGTAAATAAGATGGATAGAGTAGGCTCTAATTTCTTCGAGACTATTGATCAGATGCACAAGAGGCTAGGTACAAATGCCGCTGCAATTCAGCTCCCCTTTGGGAAAGACGCTGAATTTAAGGGAATTATAGATCTGATTGAAAAGAAGTTAGTTTACTATATGGATGATTTAGGTAAAGATGTTGAAATTAGAGAGATCCCTGCAGAAATGATGCCTGAAGTGGAAAAGCAGCGTACGGTTATGATCGAAAGGTTGGCAGAGGTCGACGATAAGATTATGGAAGAATATCTGCATGCCAGGGAAGTCCCTGTCTTGGAATTAAAGGCGGCTATAAGAAAAGGAGTTATTGCAAATAAATTTGTCCCGGTTCTTTGCGGCACGGCTTTTAAAAATAAAGGTGTACAATTGGTTTTGGACGCAGTTAAAGATTATCTACCTTCGCCTATTGATTTACCTCCGATTAAAGGAACAAACCCTGAGACAGGAGAATTTGAAGAGATTAAAGTCTCTGAAAAGGCGCCTTTTTGTGCTCTATGTTTTAAGGTAGCAACAGATCCTTACGTGGGCAAGCTTAATTATATTCGCGTTTATTCCGGTACATTAACCGCTGGTACTTATATTTATAATGCCTCTAAAAGAGAGAGGGAGAGAGTTACAAAGATTGTTAAGATGCACGCTAATCGTCAAGAGGTTGTTGAAAGTATTTCTTGTGGAGAGATAGCTGCTGCCGTAGGATTAAAGGTGACTAAGACGGGGGAGACACTTTGCACGGAGGAGACTCAGATTTTAATTGAGGCAATGCGTTTTCCTGAGCCGGTTATTCAGCAGGCAATTGAACCGACTTCTAAAGATGCGCAGGAGAAATTAGGCCTGGCATTGCATAAACTAGAGGATGAGGATCCTTCTTTTCGCGTTACTTATAATCAGGAGACCGGGCAGACCCTTATCGCTGGTATGGGTCAGTTGCACCTAGAAATAATTATCGATAGAATACTTCGTGAATTTAATGTTGAAGCTCAAGTTGGTCAGCCCCAGGTAGCTTATCGTGAAACACTTACTAAGAAAATTAGGTCAGTAGGAAAGTTTATCTCTCAGTCCGGAGGCCGCGGTCAGTACGGTCATTGCGTTCTTGAAATGGAGCCGCAAGAGACTCCCGGTACAGGGATTACATTTGAAGATAAAATAAAGAGTGGTTCCATCCCGCGCGAATTTATCCCTGCAGTTAAGCAGGGCGTTTTTGGTTCAGCAAAAAGCGGTGTTTTAGCGGGGTATCCGGTTACCGATGTAAAGGTATTCTTGGTTGATGGATCTTTTCATGAGGTTGATTCATCAGAACTAGCCTTCCAGATGGCAGGGTCAATTGCATTTAATGATGGATTAAAGAAAGCCGGCCCTATTTTATTAGAACCGATTATGGATATGGAAGTAGTTGTCCCTGAAGAATTTATGGGTCAGGTCATCGGAGACCTAAGTTCTCGTCGGGCAAGAATTATTTCCTTAGCACAGCGGTTAAATCTGCGAACGATCAGAGCGAACATTCCGCTTTCAGAAGTTTTTAATTACGCAACTATAATAAGATCCTTGACACAGGGTCGTGCTTCGTATACAATGGAGCCTTCGTTTTACAGCGAAGTGCCTGCACATATATCTGAAAAGATTGTAACTGGATTTGCGGCAACGGGAAACACAAGAAAAAGCTTTAGGTAAAAACAGGAGGAGAAGAAAATGGCTAAAGATAAGTTTGTAAGGAATAAGCCACACGTAAACATCGGGACTATCGGTCATATCGACCACGGCAAAACCACATTAACTGCCGCTATCGTTAATGTCTCGGCCAAGTTAGGTAAGGCAACCGCAAAAGAATATTCTGATATTGCTAAGGGTGGAACAGTAAGAGATGAGACAAAGACAGTTACTATTGCTGTTGCCCACGTTGAGTATGAATCAGATGCGCGTCACTATGCGCATATAGACTGCCCTGGACATGCTGATTATATTAAAAATATGATCACCGGAGCTGCGCAGATGGATGGCGCAATCTTAGTCGTTTCTGCAGTTGACGGCCCTATGCCTCAGACTAGAGAGCATATTCTTTTAGCCAGGCAGGTTAATGTTCCTTCCATGGTTGTATTTTTGAATAAAGTTGATTTAGTTACAGATAACGAATTGTTGGATCTGGTTGAAATGGAAGTCAGAGAATTACTTACCAAATACGGGTATCCCGGAGATAAGACTCCGATTATCCGCGGTAGCGCTAATAAGGCTAACGCTGGTGCATCTGACCCAACATCAGCAGATTGCAAACCAATATTGGATTTAATCAAGGCTTGCGATGAGTTTATTCCTTTACCTGTCAGAGATATGGATAAGCCGTTACTTATGGCAGTAGAGGATGTTTTTAGTATTGAAGGTAGAGGAACAGTTGCTACCGGAAGAATTGAACGTGGTAAAGTAAAGTTAGGAGAAGAAGTTGAGATTATAGGATTAAGGCCGGAGGTAAAGAAGTCGGTAGTTACCGGGATAGAAATGTTCCGCAAGCTTCTCGATGAAGGCCATGCCGGAGATAATGTCGGTCTGCTCTTAAGAGGTGTTGAAAAGAATGATATCGAACGCGGTATGGTTATTGCTGCCCCTAAGTCAATTACCCCCCATACTAAGTTTAAGGCCCAGGTTTATATTTTAACCAAAGAAGAAGGCGGAAGACACACACCTTTCTTTAAAGGTTACAGGCCGCAGTTTTATTTTCGTACTACAGATGTTACCGGAAATGTGGTCCTTCCTACAGGTGTTGAGATGGTTATGCCCGGTGATAATATTAATCTAGATGTTGAATTAATTACACCAGTTGCCTTGGAAAAAGAGTCACGCTTTGCTATTCGCGAAGGAGGCCACACTGTAGGTGCTGGAGTAGTTACTGAGGTTATTGCTTAAAAAATATGTCCACAGCGCAAAAGATACGTATAAAGTTGAAGGCTTATGATCATCGTCTCCTGGACCAGGCGGTCCAAGAGATTGTTGAGACTGTGAAGCGGACCGGCGCCAAAATCGCCGGTCCAGTTCCACTTCCTACAAAAAGGGAGATTTACACGGTCTTACGTTCCCCGGTTATTGATAAGAAATCCCGTGAGCAATTTGATTTGTCCACGCATAAAAGACTTATCGATATATTCGAACCAACAGCCAAGACGATAGATTCATTAAGAAAGTTGAATCTGCCCGCAGGGGTAGATGTTGAGATAAAATGATAGGCATATTAGGCAAAAAAATAGGTATGACACAAATTTTTGCTGAAGACGGATCTTTGGTCGGCGTCACTGCAATCGAGGCAGGGCCCTGTCCTGTGTTGGCAATTAATGATAAAAATGTCCAGCTGGGGTTTGATCTGGCCAAAGAAAAGAATTTAAAGAAACCTCTCGCCGGTTATTTTAAAAAATTAAATATTGCTGGTCGTAAATTTATCAGGGAATTACCAAAAGAGACTGGTCGTGATTATAAAGTCGGCGAAGAGCTTAAAGTTGATATATTTGCTCCCGGAGATTATGTAGATGTTAGCGGTATATCTATAGGCAAGGGGTTTCAGGGCGGGATGAAGCGTTGGCATTGGCATGGTGGGCCGATGACCCATGGTTCAACGTCTCGTCGGCGCGTAGGTTCAATTGGTTCAAGCACGACCCCGGGGAGGGTATTCAGAGGTCATCATATGCCCGGTCATATGGGGGCAACAGGTGCTACCACTCAAAACTTAAAAGTTATTAAGATAGATTTAGAGAACAATATTATATTAATCAAGGGGCCTGTTCCGGGTAAAAAGAATAGCTATTGTATTATCAAGAAGGCTATTAAGAAAATCGGTAAAGTTAAAACACCGGCTAAAACCGTAGAAGCACCAAAGAAGGCAAAGAAATAAAGAATGGAAGCCATTACCTTACCTATATATAATGCAGAAGGCAAAGAAGTTGACAGTGTAAAGTTAAATACCCATGTTTTTGACGGGGTGGTTAACTCCGCTGTAATATATCAGGTGATTAATGCTTATCGCGCTAATCATCGAAAAGGCCTGGCTGCAACTAAAACTAGAGGTGAGGTATCCGGCGGTGGCAGGAAACCATGGAAGCAAAAAGGTACGGGACGCGCCCGCGTAGGTTCTACCCGATCTCCCTTATGGCGTCATGGCGGCGTTGTATTTGGTCCGCACCCGAGGGATTTTTCTTATACCCTACCGGATAAAATGAAAGCAGTGGCTTTAAAATCTTCTCTTAATGCTAAGGTGCTTGAGAATAATATAATTGTTTTGGATACGCTTAAGCTTAGCGCTCCCAAGACCAAGGAGGCACTAAAGATATTTACCAATCTTAAGTTAAGCACACCTAAGAATAAAAAAACATGCAGCGTGCTTTTACTTACCGATGAAATAAGCGCTGATTTAAAGAGGGCTTTAAGAAATATCGACTTCCTTACTTTCAACCTTGCATTAAACACGCAGACTTACGAAGTGATGGCTCACAAAAAAATATTGATTACTAAAGACGGATTGAATAAACTTACGAACAGGCTTAAATAATGAACTATTCTCAGGATATAATTAGATCTTTAATGCGTACGGAGAAATCAACTCAATATGAGCCGGATGCCAAGTATCTGTTCTTAGTTGATATGAGGGCTAATAAGATTCAGGTAAAACGTGCGGTCGAGCAGCTTTATAAGGTTAAGGTAAAGAACGTGAATACCTTTATTTCGGTAGGAAAGTTAAAGAGGGTGCGCCACCAGTTAGGTAGAACCCCTGAATCTAAGAAAGCAGTAGTAACTTTAAAAGCAGGTCAGAAAATACAGGTAGTTTAATACTATGGGACTAAAATACTTTAAGCCAACTACGCCTTCGCGCAGACATATGACTGGGCCGGATTTTAAGGAAGTGACCAAGAATACTCCGGAAAAGTCATTGTTGCGTCCTTTAAAGAAGTCAGGTGGTAGAAATGTTTATGGTAGGATTACCGTCAGGCATCGCGGCGGTGGACACAAAAGGATGCTGCGCTTAATCGATTTTAAGAGAGATATAATTGATTCTCCGGCTAAAGTCATCGCAATTGAATATGATCCTAATCGTTCTGCAAGGATAGCGTTAGTCGAATATCCGAACAAAGAAAAAAGGTATATCTTAGCGCCTGTAGGTTTAAGTGTAGGTCAGGAAGTTGTAGCTACTGATCAGAGAGAAGTGGAGATCCAGGTAGGGAATTGTTTACTTTTAAGACATATCCCGTCAGGCACGCTAATCCATAATGTTGAATTAATGAAGGGTCAGGGTGGACAAATTGTCCGTTCAGCCGGTTCAAGCGCTCAAATTATGGCTAAAGAAGGCGATTCTGCGCACATAAAACTTCCTTCCGGGGAAGTAAGATTAATCAATCTTGATTGTCACGCTACCATCGGTCAGGTTGGTAACGTTGAGCATGAAGCAATTTATTTTGGTAAGGCAGGAAGAAAGCGCTGGCTAGGGATAAGGCCGACAGTAAGAGGGTTAGCTATGAATCCCGTAGACCATCCGCATGGAGGCGGCGAAGGAAAGTCAGGTCAGGGTAATCCTCATCCTGTAACTCCTTGGGGTAAACCTACCAAAGGCTATAGGACTAGGAAGCCAAATAGATATTCTAATAAGTTTATTGTTAAAAGAAGGAAACCATAATGCCACGTTCATTAAAAAAAGGGCCATTTGTTGAAGAAAGATTATTAAGGAAAGTTGACCAGTTGCGTAAGTCTGGTACTCGTCAGGCGATTAAAACCTGGTCGAGAAGTTCAACCGTCATTCCGGAATTTGTAGGGTTAACTTTTGCGGTACATGATGGTAAGAAGCACGCACCTGTATTCGTTACTGAAAATATGGTGGGACATAAGCTAGGCGAATTTGCTCCTACGCGTATATTTAGAAAGCATGGCGGCGTTAAAGCTAAGAAAGCACTAGAGAAGACTTAATATGATTGCTAAAGCTGAAGGAAAATTCTTAAGGATTTCACCCACTAAGGTTAGGCAGGTTATGGATCTTATTCGCGGAAAAGATGCGCTTGCAGCGCAGAGTCTATTACTTAATATTAATAAACGGCCTAAAGAATATCTAATTAAAATATTAAAGTCAGCCATTGCTAACGCAAAGGTTAAGGGTTTCAATATTGATCAGTTGTATGTTTCAAAGGCCATTTGTAATGTGGGTCCTAGTTGGAAGAGATTTAAGGCGGCTGCCTTTGGTAGGGCGCAACCTATATTGAAAAGAACCGCTCATATTAGAATTGAGTTAGATCTGAAATCAGGAGAATAATTAAATGGGTCAAAAGGTTCATCCTTTTATTTTGAGAATGGGTTTTATCAGGACCTGGCATTCCCGTTGGATTGCCGGGCATAAGGAATACCCTAAGTTTATTTTGCAGGATTATAATATTCGTAAGTTTATTAAGAAAAGATTTAAGCAGGCAGCGGTTGCACGAATTATAATCGAGCGCCTTGCGGATAAATTAAAAGTCAGGATTTTTAGCGCTCGTCCCGGACTTATTATCGGTCGCCATGGCGCTGATATCGAGCGCCTAAGAGAAGATTTAAATAGCATGGTTAAGCAGGAGATCGCAATTGATATCGAAGAGATAAAAAACCCTGCTTTTGAGGCGCAGCTAGTGGCTGAGAATATTGCTTTTCAGATGGAGAAGAGGGTGGCTTTCCGCCGGGCAGTAAAACGTGCAATGGAGCAATCTATGAATGCCGGAGTAAAAGGTATCCGCGTATGTTGTGCAGGTCGTCTTAACGGCGCAGAGATGTCTCGCACCGAGACTTATAAGCAGGGAAAAGTTCCCCTGCAGACTTTCCGCGCAGATATTGATTACGGATTTGCCGAAAGTCTTACTACTTACGGTCTTATCGGGGTAAAGGTATGGATTTATAAAGGCGATATTTTGGGTAAGAAATTAGTGCAAAAGGAAGAAGCCTTGGAAAGAGCGTCTAAGCCTAAGAAGGAGTTAAGCTAAGATGCCTTTAATGCCTAAGAGGGTAAAATATCGTAAATTACAAAAAGGTAAGAGCCGCGGCGTAGCTACTTGCGGGGCAACTTTAGCTTTTGGTGAGTTTGGGTTAAAGACTTTAGAAAATGGTTGGCTTAAGAACAATCAGATTGAGGCAGTACGCGTAAATATTGCGCGGCAGCTGCATAAAGGCGGAAAGCTTTGGATGAGGGCTTTCCCGCATAAATCTATTACCAAAAAGCCCGCAGAAGTACGCATGGGTAAAGGCAAGGGCGACCTTGATCATTGGGTAGCAGTAGTCAAAAGAGGCAAGGTTCTTTTTGAATTAGGGGGAGTACCGGAAGAGTATGCCCGTCAGTGTTTTAGGCTAATCGCTTTTAAGCTCCCTTTTAGAACGAAATTTATTACTAGGGCGCATAAATAATATGGCAAAGAGATTAAAGACAAATGAACTGGTGGGTTTATCTGTGTCTGAATTATTAGACAAGGAGAAGGTTTTAAAGGACGAGCTTTTTAAATTAAACCTTGAGCGCTATTCCGGAAGAGTAGAAAAGCCGCATATGTTTTCATTATTAAAGAGGGATTTAGCGCGTCTTGCAACCGTTTTAAATTCAAAGAAAGAAAGAAAAAATGGGTAAAAGAAAAGAATTTATTGGTGAGGTGGTAAGTGATAAGATGCAAAAAACTGTAGTCGTGCGCGTTATGCAGACTAAAAAAGATGCAAAATATTCAAGAATTGCCAAGACTTTTAATAAATTCAAGGCGCATAATGAATCGCAGGTAGCTAAGCTAGGAGATACCGTACGCATAGAAGAGACGCGTCCGCTTTCCAAGGATAAACACTTTAGGGTTACTGAGGTACTTAAGAAGGTTCAAGGGGCAAAGATAGAGGTTAAAGAGGAGATTCAATAAATGATTCAGTTGCGTACTATATTAGATGTAGCGGATAACACCGGAGCAAAAAGGGCGGCGATGATCGGTGTTTTGGGGAAGAAGAACTGTTTCCATGCTCAGATCGGAGATATTATTAATTGTAATATAAAAGAGTCTTCGCCCAACGCAGCGATAAAAAAAGGCGAGAAGGCCAGAGCTGTAATTGTAAGGACTAAACAACCGATTAGACGGGCTGATGGTTCAGTTTTAAGATTTGACCGCAATGCGGTTGTTTTTATTGATCCTCAGGATAATCCCCGCGGTACGCGTGTATTTGGCCCGGTTGCGCGCGAGTTAAGAGATAGGAATTTTACTAAAATTATTTCTTTGGCTCCAGAGGTTATTTAGAATATGAATAAAATTAGAAAAGGCGATATAGTCCAGGCAATAAAAGGTAAAGATAGGGGTAAAAAGGGCAAAGTTGTCCAGGTTATCACTGCTACTAAGAGAGCGCTTGTTGAGGGATTAAATTTAGCTAAAAAGCATAAGCGTCAGACTCGTCAAGATACTCAAGGTGGGATTGTTTCTATTGAAATGCCAATAGCTTTGGCCAATATTATGCTTGTTTGTAAACATTGCAATAAGATAGCCAGGGTTGGTTTTGTTATTCAAAAAGACAGTACAAAATCAAGAATCTGTAGAGTTTGTAAAGAGGTAATATAAAATGGTTCCCAGATTGTTAGAAAAATATAGAAAAGAAATTGCGCCGCAACTTATGATTGATCTAAAAGTAAAGAATATAATGGCAGTTCCTAAGATTGATAAGATTGTCGTGAATATGGGTGTCGGCGAGGGCGCGCAAGATGTTAAGATTCTAGAGAAAGCGATGGATGAATTAGCGCAGATAACTGGGCAGAAGCCTATTATGCGCAGGGCAAAAAAAGCAATTGCAAATTTCAAGATACGTGAAAATTCGCCCATAGGATGTAAAGTTACTTTGCGTAGGGCAATGATGTATGAGTTTCTTGATCGCCTGGTAAATGTTGCACTACCCCGTATACGTGATTTTAGGGGTGTTTCGCCTGACGCATTTGACAAAGCCGGAAATTATACACTGGGGTTGGCTGAGCAAGGAATCTTCCCTGAAATTGAATATGATAAGTTAACCCGAGTGCAGGGTATGGATATAACCTTTGTAATTAAGAACGCTAAGTCAAAAGAAGAGGCACGCGCGATGTTAAAGTTGTTCGGCATGCCTTTCAAAACCGAAAAGGATTAAATAAAGTTATGGCCAAGAATTCTCAAATCGCAAGATGGAAGCGCAAGCCAAAATTTTCAACGCGTCAGCATAACCGTTGTGCAATATGCGGTAGATCAGGTGGATATTTGCGCAGGTTTCAGTTATGCAGACTTTGTTTTAGAGAGCTTGCTTGGCAGGGTTTAATACCCGGCATAAAAAAAGCAAGCTGGTAGCAAGATAATAAGGAGTGATAAATGTCTAGATCAGATTTAATAGCCGATGTCTTCACGATTATCCGTAACGCTGCAATGATTAAAAGGGAGAGCGTGGATGTTCCGGCTTCAAATACAATAAAGGGTATCTTAGATATCTTGAAGAAAGAAGGCTATATTGAAAACTTTAAGATAATTGAAGATAATAAGCAGGGCAAGGCTCGCGTTTATTTGAAATACATTGCAGAAAAATCTGCGATAAGAAATATCAAGCGTATAAGCAGGCCGGGTCTGCGCGCCTATGTAAAAAATAAAAAGGTCCCAGTAGTCTTAAGGGGCAGGGGTATCGCCATTATTTCTACATCCGCAGGGCTTATGGTAGATAAGGACGCTCGTGAAAAAGGCTTAGGCGGAGAAGTTATCGGTTATATCTGGTAAGGAAAAATATGTCAAGAATAGGTAAGAAAATTATAATTGTTCCCAAAGAAGTAAAGATTGAGGTAAAGGATAATACTATTTTTGTTGAGGGGCCAAAAGGCAAGCTTAGTAGAATTATCTCTCCTCGCATTAATTTAGATATTAAGGATGGTCAGATTCTGGTTAAGCGCGTAGCTGATACTAAGATGGATAAATCACTGCATGGTTTATATCGAGCGCTTATTGTAAATATGATTAAAGGGGTTACTGATGGCTATGTTAAGGAGCTTGAAATTATCGGAGTAGGTTTTAAAGCAGCTGTGCAAGGGGAGAAATTGAATATGAGTTTGGGTTTTTCGCACCCTGTAAACATTACTATCCCTAAAGGTATAGTAATGGAGACTCCTAAACCGACGCAGATAATCATAAAAGGGATAGATAAAGAGTTGGTAGGTAAGGTATCTACGGAGATCCGTTCTATTTATCCTCCGGAACCTTATAAGGGTAAGGGGATTCGTTTCTTAGGTGAATTTGTTAAAAAGAAGGTTGGTAAAGCTCAGGCAACCGGCGGCGGAAAATAAATGAATAAGAAAGAACTTTTAAGGTTAAAGCGACATCGTCGCATAAGAATGAAGATGTGGGGGACAAAAGAGAAGCCGCGTTTAATTGTAAAGCGCAGCTTGAACAATCTCTCTGCTCAGGTTGTTGACGATGCCGAGAATAAGGTTTTGTTTTCTTTTTCTACAGCAAATAAAGAATTTAAAGCTAAGGCAGGCAACTCTGGGAATATCAAAGCGGCGGCATTGTTTGGGGAGTTATTCTCAAAGACAGCTAAAGAGAAGGGAATTAGTAAGATTATATTTGATAGGGCAGGTTACTTATACCACGGCAGGGTAAAGACCTTTGCCGAATCTTTGAGAAAAGGTGGAATGGAGTTCTAAATTTATGCGTGAATTAAATATTGAACAGCAGCCAGAATTAATCGAGAAGGTAATTACAATTAATCGCGTAACAAAAGTTACCAAGGGCGGTAAGAAGTTGCATTTTAGCGCCCTGGTTGTCGTAGGTGATACAAAGGGAAGGGTTGGTTTTGCTCTGGACAAGGCGAATGAAGTAGCTGATGCGATTCGTAAGTCTTTGACCAAGGCCAAAAAAAGTCTATTTAAGGTTCATCTTGAGGGTTCAACCATTCCGCATGAAGTTGTCGGTCATTATGGCGCAGCTAAGGTAATGCTTAAGCCCGCTTCAGAAGGAACGGGCGTAATCGCTGCGGGCCCTGTGCGTGCTATTTGCGAGGCCGCAGGTATAAAAGATATTTTAACTAAGTGTCTTAAATCCAATAATCCTATTAATGTTATTAAGGCTACAGTGGAAGGCCTAAAGAGCCTAAAAGAATAAAGATGAAGAGTAAGAAGGCTATTTCTCCAGTTAAAGAGAAGACTATTGTTAAGGCTAAAGCCAAAGTTGTTACTAAGAAAAAGGCGGCTGATCCGGTTATTATTCAAAAGATCGGTTTATTTAATCTTAAATGTCCGGCTGGCGCGCATAAAAAGAGAAAATATTTAGGTAGAGGCTCTAGCTCTGGACATGGAAAGACTTCTACCCGTGGAAGCAAGGGCCAGACTTCCCGCGCAGGAAGGCATTGGTTTTGAAGGTGGGCAATCGCCTTTGATCCGTAAAATGCCCAAACGCGGTTTTACGAATATTTTCAAGAAGGAGTTCCAAATCGTGAATTTAAGAGACCTTCTTAAGTTAAAAGAAACTACTATTAATCCAGAGTTACTAGCAGCCAAAGGATTAATCAAGGATCAGAATAAATTGGTTAAGATTCTGGGAGTTGGCGTATTGAAAAGCGCACTTACCGTGCATGCTCATGCATTCTCCAAAAAAGCTACTGAAGAGATCAAAAAAGCAGGCGGAAAAGTAGAAGTTATCTATGTTTAGCGCGCTAGTTAATTCATTCAAAATCCCTGATTTAAAAAGGCGCCTGATTATTACTGGCGCTTTAATTGCAGTATATAGAGTTGGTTGTTATGTTCCCACCCCCGGTATAGATGGAGTAGCCCTAGCTGAGTTTTTTAACCGAATTGCTAGAACGCAGGGTGGTACGATCTTTGGCATAATCAATATGTTTTCCGGAGGCGCTATGGAAAAGTTGACCATATTTGCCTTAGGTATCATGCCGTATATATCCTCTTCGATTATTTTACAGTTGCTTACTGCTGTAATTCCGGCTTTAGAGAAGATAGCAAAAGAAGGAAAAGCTGGTTACGAAAAGATAAATCAGTTCACCCGTTATGGCACAGTGGGCCTGGCTATTGTTCAGTCATATTTTATAGCGCTTTGGCTTGAAAATCCAGCACGCTTTGAAGGATTGAAGATTGTGTTAAGCCCTGGTTGGGGTTTTAGGATTATCACCGTGCTCACCCTAACTACCGGTACCATTTTTATTATGTGGTTAGGTGAGCAGATTCAAGAGAGGGGTATTGGTAACGGGATCTCTTTGATAATTAGCGCGGGTATTATTTCCAGGATTCCTACAGCGCTACACCAATTATATGTTTTGATTTCTCCTTTTGCTATTAGCCGCAGGCAGATTCAGCCGTTTACCTTGCTAATTATGGCAGTTTTGTTAGTTGGCGTTGTTTTTTCCGTTATTATGATTACACAAGGACAGAGGAAGATCCCGGTTCAGTACGCGCGTAGAATTGTAGGAAGAAAGATTTACGGTGGCCAATCTACCTATATACCTTTAAAGGTGGATACATCTGGTGTTATCGCAATTATCTTTGCGCAGTCTATAATATTATTTCCTGCGACGCTGGCATCTTTTATCCCGAATCCGGCGTTTCAAAGTTTGGCGCAAAGTTTGATGCGCGGGCAGTTGCTTTATACCGCGGTCTATGCGCTATTAATTATGTTCTTTTGTTATTTCTATACTGCAATTGTATTTAATCCTCAAGATCTTTCGGAGAATATGAAGAAATACGGTGGCTTTATTCCGGGGATAAGGCCAGGGGCGCCTACTGCCGAATTTCTGGATCATGTAATGACCAGAATAACCTTAGCAGGCGCAACATTTATTGCAATCATTGCTATATTCCCGGATTTTATTATGGCATGGCTAAAAGTACCTTATCTAGTTGCCTCATTTTTTGGAGGCACGGGTATATTGATTATTGTCGGCGTTATGCTTGATACGTTAAAGCAGATTGAGTCGCATTTATTAACGCATCATTACGAAGGTTTTATTAAAGGCAGCCATATTAAAGGGCGAAGGTAATGCGTATTATCTTACTAGGACCACCCGGGGCAGGTAAGGGAACGCAGGCGAAAAGCTTAGCAGAGAAATTGAATCTGCCGCATATTTCAACCGGCGATATTTTGAGACAGAATGTTAAGGATGGAACTCTTTTAGGTAAAGAGGCAAAAGATTTCATGGAAAAAGGACTACTTGTCCCCGATGAATTGATGAGCAAGATGCTCTCTGATAGATT
>JAPLLW010000015.1 GCA_026387355.1 Candidatus Omnitrophota bacterium | reverse complement strand
TACTCATAAGGCGTATCCTCCTGTTGCTGGGCCTTACGGCCCGGTTAGGTTAATAAATTACGAGTTTATCAACCTAAGAGGATATGCCTTTTTTATCTTTGGGGCAATATCAAAAAGCGCGAAACTTATTTTACATTATGTCTATTTTAATCGGGATTATGGCATCACTTACGAAAAAAGCAATTTACAAAGATGGAAAGATACGGTTTACTTAGTTACTACTTCAATATTTATGCTAGTGGCAGCGGATTGGCCTAAATTATCTGTAACCGTAAGTGTAGCGGTAAAGATTCTTGAACCATAAGAGGTGCTCCAATAAGTATTAGAAGGATTTCTCCTAGCTGAAGTATCTCCATCACCAAAATCCCATAAGTAAGCAACTATTTTAGACTTGGAGGAATAAGATCTAGCTCCGGAGAATTGCACGGTGAAAGGAGAAGCCCCCTTCATCGGCTTGGCAGTAATTACTGCAACGGGAGCAATGTAAGAAACCTGCGGTTTAACTTCTATAGTAGGGACTACTTCTTTTACAACCTTTTCCTCAATGACTGGGGTAGTCACTGTTTCTTTTGTCTCTTCGGGCACAGCTTGAACCGGAGTTAAAACAGGTTCCGGGGCTAGCGCTGATTCTGACGGTGGAGCTTGAGCCAAAGATGGAGCTGGTTCTGCTGTTGGCGCTGTAGCTAAAACAGGAGATGAAACCAAAGCAGGTGTTGGAATCAAAACTGGCGCTGCAACCCCTACGTTAACAACAGGTTCTTTTTTTAGGTCTTCCTGTATATACGCATTTAATTTATCCTTTATCTCCTTAATATGCTCTTTCTCTGCTTTGTATTCTATCTCATCAAACTGATCCACTTTTTCTTTATATTTAGGGCTATGATTATACTTATAGTCTTTAACTGCAATAACCGGCATGCTGAATAAGCCAAATATTGTTTTAATTAAGTAAGTCGGAGGGTCAACAAACATCCCCTTGAAGCTGTTTTCGATATACCCTAATTTTTTATAATAGTACTCCACCGTTTTTCTACGTCGATGAAAACGCTCTTCAGCAATCTGTTTATCAGGTACAGAATTGTTGCTACCTACTGTATATTCCGGGAGAATCTTATTTTTTCTAACGACAACATAACCCTGGTCATACGGGGCCTTGCCTTTTTGAACTTTATAGGTAGCGCAACCGGATAGAAATAAAATAGCGCTTATTATAAGAATGATCTTTTTCTTCACTTTATTTTTCCTTTGTTGGATAGGCTTAGATAATTAAGATATAATACTACTGCGGAAAGAATATGTCAAGGCAACATTACAGCCGAGATTGGATTGTCCTTAAAACTAACGGTATGGGTTTTATCTGAGCATTTTTGAGACTTAAACCGTAAATATGCTTTGACGCACCGAGAGGCTTTGACCAGACAACTTCTGCTTCTAACGGAATCTCTTGGCCGTTATCCGGTATCTTTAAGCATACGTCTATGGGGGAGGAAACCGGTAATTCTTCAGCGGCAATTAAACCCAAACCTCTAGCACTTATGTTGCAAACAGAAGAATCATTAATGACTTTTATCCCCATTTTTGCATATTTTAAAGGGATAGCGATTAAAAAACGGACAAACTCCCTTTTTTCTGTACGGTTTCCTTCAGGCATAGGTAAGTTTCCTCATATTTTACTTAAGTTAACACTTATTACCTGATACGTAGTAAGTATAACCTACACAGGGACAAGGTTTCAATGCTATATTATAAAATAAAGAAAGCGTTTTCTTTAAATAAAAATGGCACCAATCTAAAAATCCTGGAAAGGCGCCATTTTGACCTTGTTAAAGATTAAGAATTCTTCTCGGCGATATCGCCGGCGATGGGAAGCTTAAAATATTCTCCCTGATATGCCTTTATCATAAGCACAACCCAGAGAATAATCGCTAAAACTCCGATTGCCGCTGAAAGTATCCAACCTATAATTGGCAATAAATTAAGTACGATATTTAAAACAAACAAGAATGCAAATACCACTATTGATTGCATAGCGTTAAAACGCACGAATTTGTTTTCCTTCTCTAAAACATAAAAAACAATCCCGGTAATAAAACCCAATAAATAACTTAAAAGCGCTGCTAAATTCGCTTCCATACCTATTGAAGTCTTGCCCTGATTGGTAATCTCCATCTAGCCTCCTTTTTATGACTTAATCAAAGCTAAAGCTTCTGAACGAGTCTTCTCGTTCTCTTTAAAAATGCCTCGCACCGCTGAAGTAACCGTTAGGGCGCCGGGCTTTCTTACCCCGCGCATGGACATACACATATGTTCAGCTTCAATAACCACCATTACCCCCAACGGTCTTAATTTCGACATAATAATCTCGGCAATCTGAGTAGTAAGACGCTCCTGCACTTGAGGACGCCTAGCTAATATCTCCACTACTCTGGCTAGTTTACTTAAGCCAGTTACCCTGCCGTTTTTAGGAATATACGCAATACTTGCCTTTCCCATAAATGGAAGCAAATGATGCTCGCAGATACTATAAAGAGAAATGTCTTTTAGTAAAATGATTTCATGATGTTTTTGATCAAGAATAACCTCTAGCTCCTCTTCCGGATCAAGTTTTATCCCGGCGAATATCTCCTCGTACATCTCGGCAACACGCTTAGGCGTCTCCAATAAATCCTTCCTCTTGGGATTCTCTCCTATAGCTGATAATATATCGCGTATTGCCTTCTCGATCTTCTTCTTATCCACTAAAACCCCTTTAGGTCTATCTATTTACCTATACAAAACTCTGAGAATATCTTATCCAATAAATCCCCAGAGAACTCTTTACCTAACATTTCGTCCAACAAACCAAGTGCCTCTTTAATATCCTGAGCTATATATTCCAAGGATAGCTTATTATCTAATGATTTTAGTAAATCTGCAATAACTTTCTCAACCTTCTGCAACACTTTTATATGCCTTAAATTGCTTACCATTACTGACTCAGGATTCAAAATGAATCCTCCGTATACTAAATCAGCTATTGCCTTCTCTAGCAAGTCTATGTTCTTAGATTTCTTTGCCGAGATATCTATTACGTCTTTAAATATACTTAATAACTTCTTGCGCTGGATCTTCTGCTTAAGATCCATTTTATTTATAATAGCAAGGCAAGTTTTTCCCTTCAATTTACCTACTAGCTGCATATCTTCTTTAGAGAGCATCTTGCTTCCGTCGAATATCACGATCACTAAATCTGCGGCGACGATTTGTTGCTTTGAACGTAGAACTGCCTTTTTTTCAACCAGATCGCGCGCCCGAAGTATCCCGGCAGTATCTACAATTCTTAAAGGAATGCCCTTGATTTCAATAATTTCTTCGATAGAATCGCGGGTTGTCCCGGCAATAGAAGTTACTATCGAACGCTCCTCTTTGAGGAGAGCATTCAAAAGTGAGGATTTACCTACGTTGGGCTTACCACAGATAACCACGCGTATTCCTTCGCGTAAGACCCTCGCCAACTTAGAATTATTAATCATCTCTTTAATTGCCACATCAAGTTCTTTAATCTTGTTTAAAATTGCCTGCATCTCAAGTTTGGATATTTCTTCTTCCGGGAAATCAATGTTTGCCTCTACCTGCGCAAGAATCATTAATAGGCTATCTCTATATTTATTGATACTAACCGATAGAGTTCCTTTTAACTGTTCAAGGCTTACTTTTAATGCAGCATCGGTTTTCGCACGGATTATATCCAGAACAGCCTCAGCCTGAGTAAGATCGATTCTGCCATTTAAAAACGCGCGCTTAGTAAACTCTCCAGGCTCAGCTATACGCGCACCTTTTTCCAAAACTAAGCTTAAAACATCACGTAAGGCAATTATTCCACCATGACAATTAATCTCGATAATATCTTCTTTAGTATATGATCTAGGACTAAGCATAACTGTCAAAATAACCTCGTCGATAACGCTTAAGCCTTTCACAATCCTGCCGTAATGCGTTGTGTAAGTTTTAAAAGTTGCTGGCTTTGCGTTAGAAGGAGAAACAAATATTTCTTCGGCTATTTTTAGCGCGCACTTACCGCTTATACGCACAATTCCAATCCCTCCTTCACCTACCGGTGTCGAAATTGCGGCAATAGTATCAGTTAAATCGTTTTTTATCATCCCTAAACTCCCCCACAACAAAAAGGGAACCTGTGACTAAAATTAAATCGTCTTTATGCGCTAAGCCTCTTGCCAGTAACTTGGCTTGATTTATACTACTCGTAATATACTTTTCCTTATTTTTAAAATGTTCTGACAATATAGCGGGCTCGGTTGCGCGCGGGTTACTTGAGCGGGTTAAAATAACTAAATCAGCTAAACCATAAAGCTCGCCACACATCCCCAAAACATCCTTATCATTAGAAACGCCAAAAACAAGCAGTAACCGGCTATATTTAAAATTATCCCTGATTGCTTTTACCAAAACTCCACAAGAGGCAATATTCTGTGCTCCATCAAGGATAACTAATGGACTCTTGCTCACCACTTCACATCTACCCGGCCATAAAGTCTTGCTTAATCCGAGCTTTATTTCATTTGCATCTACATTAATATTGTACGCGCCAAAGGACTTAATCGCGCACCTTGCAACTGCGGCATTTATCAATTGGTGCTTACCAATTAATTTTATTTTTTGATTTTTATATCTATCCACTAACTCTAGCCTTGAACCTGTCTGGATACATTTTTTCCGGATAACCTTAAGTGCTTCGGGCTCCTGCGGGGCAGAGATCACAATTGAATTATTCTTTATAATACCCGCTTTCTCCCTAGCTATCTCCTTCAATGTATCCCCCAACTTATCCGTATGTTCATAGCTAATAGGTGTAATTACGCAAACAAGAGCGCTAGCAACATTAGTCGCATCAAGCCGGCCACCTAGGCCAGTCTCTAAAACAGCGAAATCAACTTTTCCTTCTTTAAAATAAACAAAGGCCAAGGCAGTATAAACTTCAAAAAACGAAAGCGGACCATAAATTGATGCACGATTATATTTATCGATTGTAGATTTATATCTAGAAACTAATCCGCTTAACCTAAGCCTTGGGATCATCCCTTCAAATTCATTTAGGCCTTTAGATCTATTTTCCCCGGGCTTAAGTATACGAATACGCTCCCTAAAATCACAAAGATGCGGTGAAGTATATAAACCAACCCTAAAACCTGCCTCTCTTAATATATAAGCAATAAAGGCACAGGTTGAACCCTTCCCCTTTGAACCAGCTATATGAATACACTTTAGATAATTTTGCGGATTATCAATTAAATCAAGGAATCCCTTAATGCGTTCGAGTTTTATAGATTGACTATAGGAATAACTAGAGAGCTTCTCATAATTGATAAGCGCCTCTAAATATTTGATTGCTTCTGGGTAGGACATACCTTAATGCCTGAAGTGCCTTAGGCCGGTAGTAACCATGGCTATCCCGTATTTATCGCAAGCCTTGATTATCTCTTCGTCGGCAATTGAACCGCCGGGCTGGATTATTGCTCTTGCCCCTGCCTTATGCGCCCAGAGAATAGCATCGGCCTTAGGGAAAAATGCATCGGAGGCAAGACAAGATCCAATGCTTGCCATACCAGACTTTTTCTTAGCAATCATCACCGAATCAACCCTGGACATTTGCCCCGCGCCGATACCTACTGTCTTTGTGCCTTTGGTTAAAACAATAGCATTTGACTTCACATGCTTAGCTACTTTCCAGCCAAAGATTAAGCTCGCCAATTCTTGTTTTGTCGGCTTCTTTTTAGTTACTACTTTAAGGTTGTCGAGATTAAGTGTAACTAAATCTTTATCTTGAAGCAGGAGTCCGCCGCTAATACGTTTAAAATCCGGTTCATTTATAGCCTCGAGGTTGTTAAACTCAAGGATGCGCAGGTTTTTCTTTTCTTTAAATAATTCTAGCGCCTCTTTATCGAAGCCAGGCGCAATAATACACTCTAAAAATCCGCTCTTAAGTGCTACTTTAGCGGTTTTTAAATCCACCTTACGGTTTAAAGCGACTATCCCGCCAAAAGCAGAGAGCTGATCACACTTCCAAGCAGAAACAAACGCCTTCTCAAGAATTTTATCTTCTGCTACCCCGCAAGGATTATTGTGTTTCACAATAACTACTGCCGGGTTATTAAATTCACGCACCAATTCAAATGCGGAATTTAAATCCAGGATATTATTGAACGATAACTCCTTACCCTGAAGTTGCTTTAAATTAACCAAGCCCTGAAATTTTCCCTTTTCCCTATAAAAAGCAGCTTGTTGATGCGGATTCTCACCGTAACGCAACTCTTGAATCTTCTCGAAAGCTAAACTGAACTCTTTAGGGAAACCCTTGGCATCAATCGCTAATCCTTTATTCCATTTATTAAGGTATTCAAAGATTGCTCCGTCGTATTGGCTTGTCCTGGCATATACCTCAATTCCTAAATCGCGCATAAGTGTTTCGGAAAGTGACCCATTGTTCTTCTTAAGCTCATCAATTACCTGCGCATAACGGTTGGGGTTACAGATAACTGCGACAAAACGGTGATTCTTGGCAGCAGAACGTAACATCGAAGGCCCGCCAATATCGATATTCTCTATCACCTCTTCAATCTTTACCCCGGGTTTTTGCGTTGTCTTTTCAAACGGGTAGAGATTTACTACTACCATATCTATTAAGCCGATATTATGATCTTTTACGGTTTGCATATGTTCCTGATTATCTCTTAAGGCAAGTAAACCGCCGTGTACCTTAGGATGCAGAGTCTTAACTCTTCCGTCGAGCATCTCAGGAAAACCTGTATACTCTGAAACCTCTTTAACCGGTATATTATTCTCGCGAAACAATTTTGCCGTGCCACCGGTAGAAAGAATTTCGACCCCGAATTTTGTTAGCTCTTTAGCTAAATCCAATACCCCGGTTTTATCCGAAACACTAATTAAAGCGCGCTTTATCTTGACCATTTAATATCTCCCCTGATAAATATTATTTATTAAAACGGAAGTTTGCTAAATCACAATCCTGCATTATATACTCTTTTTGCTCAAGGCGCATCTTCCCCGCCTGTTTTGCGCCAGTCTCTCCTTTGTGCTGCATAAAATCATCAAAACTTATTATCTCCGCACGAATAAATCCTTGCTGTATATCAGAATGGATCGCCCCAGAAGCATCCCAAGCAGTAGAACCTTTTTTAATAAGCCAGGAGCGCGTTTCTTTTTCACCGGTTGTAAAAAAACTCATAAATCCGCTCTCTTTTAGCGCTTTAAATAATAGGCCATTTAAATCTTCTAAATCTGAAATGTTAGCTACTGTAACTGACTTAGCAGTAAGTAATCCATACTTAATTAACTCTGCCTTTTCTGTATCGCTTAATCCAGCAGCATTAATAAACTCTTCTTTTTCTAACGTGGCCTTTAATTTAGCGAAAAGATTCTTTTCCGCCTCCTCTGTTGCCCGGGAGAGGCGAGTCTCCACGAATTCAAGGTCTCCAAGTATAAGATCCATAGCTTGAGCCTTAGCCACTAAGATTGCGTCCGCCTCTTTGGCTTGATCCTCACCTACAACCTCAACTTGAATATAGGTCTTCTTTTTAGCCTTGGTAATACTATCTACCTGGTCAAGACGGGAATCCTTAATATTGTGTTTGCCGGGATTTAATTCCGGCAGATTACAAGCGCTTATCTTCACCCCGCCATTCCTTTCTTACCCTCATACCCTTTTTAATAAGGGCGGGGTTATTGCTCTTCCTGTTTTTTAGTAGCTTGATAATGAGTAATAATTGGTGCGGCAACGTTATGCGGCACTTCTTCGTAATGTGAAAAACGCATGGTGTAAGACCCGCGGCCTGCGGTTATGGAACGTAAATCATTCGCATATTTAAACATCTCCGCTAGAGGAATCTGGGCCTTTACAATCTGCGACTTACCCTTTATATCCATCCCCATAACCCTCCCACGACGAGAATTAATATCTCCTGAGATTGCCCCTAGGCTATCTTCGGGGATAGAAATCTCTACATCCATTATCGGCTCAAGCAGCATTGGGCCTGCCTCCATCACTGCCTTTCTTAAGGCCATACCCCCGGCGATCTGAAAAGCCATATCCGATGAGTCGACTTCGTGGTATGACCCATCAACCAGTGTCACGCGCATATCTTCTATCGGATTACCTGAAACTGCGCCTTCTAAAATGGCCTGACGTACACCTTTCTCAACAGATGGTATAAAATTCCGTGGGATAGCCCCTCCGAATATCTTATCCACAAACTCAAATCCTTTCCCTCTTGGTAAAGGCTGCACTTCAATCCAGCAATCCCCGTATTGACCGCGGCCTCCGGACTGACGCTTAAATTTACCCTGCATTTTAACACTCTTGGTAATTGTCTCTTTATAAGAAACTTTAGGAGTACCTAGTTCTACGGAAACATTAAACCTTTTCTTGAGCCTTGCAACCATTGTCACTAGGTGCATATCGCCAAGCCCTGAGATAATTAACTCTTTTGTCTGAGGGTCATGCCTTACGCCAAAGGTATGGTCCTCGGCTGCTAACTTATGCAAGGCGTCAGAGATCTTCTCTTCGTCCTCGCGGGATTTAGGTTTTACAGAGGCTGATATTGCTGCCTCCGGAAAAATAATCGGATCAAATAAGAACTGTTCCTTTTCGCTAGAAAGAGAATCTGAAATTCCCGTATCTTTTAATTTAGCGATAGAAATAATATCCCCGCAAGAAGCCCCATCGATTTGACGCTGCTCTTTTCCCTGTAAAATATAAATTGAACCGATTTTTTCTTTTAATTTTCGGTTAACATTATAAAAACCGGTGTTTGCAGCCAGCTGGCCGGAGAAAATACGCAATAAAGTAAGCTGGCCCACAAAAGGATCAGAGATATTTTTAAATACGAACGCTGAAAATGGAGCATCTTCTTTTAAGGCTAGGCTCTTAATCTCTTCGGGCTTTCCCGGATTTTGCGCAATCACTTCAAGTCTTTGTTGCGGATTAGGAAGATACTGTACTATATCGTCTAAAAGATCCTTTATCCCTTTATCCGAAAGCGCAGAGCCGGTTATAACTGGAAATAATTTACGTTTATGCACTGCCTGGGCAAGCCCCCCCTTAACTTCGTCCATAGAAAGCCTTAATATTTCCAAATATTTCTCTAATAATTTGTCGTCGCTTTCAGCAATTGCCTCCATCAACAGGGGGTCTTCCAAAGATTCGATAATCACGCAGTTCTTGGAAAAACTTGATTTTAAATCCGCCAGAGTTTTATTTACATCTGCGCCTTCCTTATCCATCTTATTAATAAAGATTAGACAAGGTAAGTTAGCCTCTTCAATCAGCCTCCAGGCACGCTCTGCACCTACCTGCATGCCAGATGAGCCATCAATTACAATAATTGCGCTATCCACCGCGCGTAAACCGGAGATAACCTCTCCCATAAAATCGGAGTATCCGGGTTCATCGATAATCTGAATGCGGTTTCCCTGATAATCGCAAAAAAGCAGGCTTAGGTTTATGGAATGTTTCTTCTCGATTTCATCAAAGCTATAATCGCTTAGAGTAGTTCCGTCCTCTACTCTCCCTTTTCGATTAGTGGCTTTACAAAAGTATAGCATGCTCTCGGCGAGGGTAGTTTTTCCTGACTGGGCGTGCCCTAAAAGAATGAGATTACGTTTAAACTTAGCTTCCATAGTCTAAATGCCCCCTTTCGAGCATTATCTACGGTTTCTAGATAAACGAGTAATTATTCCAGGTAGGTGTAGATCTTCCCCTTATAGTTACGTAAAACGTATTTACCTTTTGCCTGCGAGAGAATATAATTAGGTCCGACGGGGATCTTCCCTCCGCCGCCAGGACCGTCAATAACGTAAGTAGGGACAGCATACCCAGAGGTATGCCCGCGCAATTTCTCCATAATATTAATACCCGTTGCAACCGGAGTCCTAAAATGCTGCGTCCCTCTGACAGGATCACACTGATAAATATAATATGGCCTTACTCTTATCTGTAGTAATTCATGAACCAGCTTCTTCATAATATACGGCCTGTCATTTATCCCCTTTAAAAGCACTGATTGGCTACCCAAAGGAATTCCTGCTTCGGTTAACATATCGCAAGCTATTTTGCAGCGCTTAGTAATCTCCTTAGGATGATTAAAATGTATACTCATCCAGACAGGCGAATATTTCTTCATCATATTTACTAACTTTTCGGTTATACGCTGCGGTAGGGTAACCGGAATACGCGTCCCTATTCTTAAAAGCTCTATATGCGATATTGCGCGTATCCTCTCCAGTAAATTCTCCAATTCTTCATCCTCAAGAGTTAAGGGATCCCCTCCGGAAATAAGCACGTCTCTTATTTTACGGTTGCTCTTTATATATTCTATTGCGGCATCGAATCTATTTGAACCAGTAACACTTTTTTCTTCGTGGTCACCTACTAAACGCCTACGCGTACAATGCCTGCAATACATTGCGCAATGATCTGTAGCTAACAAAAGAACTCTGTCAGGATACCTATGCACCAGATGAGGGACAGGAGAATCCCTATCCTCGGCGCAGGGATCAGTCATTTCGTGCGGAGTTACTGCTGATTCTTCAGCCACAGGCACAGCTTGACGCCTAATCGGGCAATTTGGGTCTTCCGGGTCTAGCATCGCCCCCCAGTAAGGCGTTATTGCCATAGCCAATCTTCCCTTAGCCTTATCTATACCCTTCTCTTCTTCCGGAGTTAATTTAATTATTTGTGAAAGAACATCCTTAGTACAAATTCTATTTTTAATCTGCCAATGCCAATCTTCCCAATCCAGCGGATTAACATCTTTATAAATACTTATCTGTTGATAATCACGCGGTTTTTTTGTGGAGCGAATAATTGTTGGGGCTTCCTGCTGCAATTTTTGATTTTCAATTGCCTGTAGGTTGCTCAATTTAATCCTTTCCTTTCTGAGGCACTTAAAACTATAGCCTCAATAAGATCTTCGTACTTCATTCCAGCAGCATACGCCATAATTGGAAAATTTGATTCATTGGGATCTAACCCCGGTAACGGATTTATCTCTAAAACATAAGGAACGTTATTTTTATCCAATCGGATATCTGTGCGCGAAATATCCAGGCACCCCACTGCCCGATGGGTCTTAAGTGCAACATCTTGAACAAAACTTTCTGTCTCTTTATCCAGGCGAGCCGGACAATAAAAGGTCGGTACAAGGCCCAAGTCCTTATTGCCCTGAAACTCCTTCATCCTCCAGGAATAAAAATATTCGCCGCTATTCTTACAAGTTGAGAAATCTATCTCTAGAATCGGTAGAACCCTTGTCTTACCGTTTTCCAATATACCCACTGTGAGCTCTTTACCTTCGATGAATTCCTCAACTAACGCTTCTTGTTTATACATATTTACGGTTTCTTTGATTCTTTTAAATAAATCTTCCTTATTGTTAACCACGCTAGCATTATTAATGCCTTTGGCAGAACCTTCGCAGTTGGGCTTTACTATTAAAGGAAACCTTAAAGCGGGATCCAGCTCTTCATTACTTTTTGAGAAAAGCTGAAAGGCTGGCGTAGGAATATTTTCTGCCTTCAATATCTTCTTAGTAATTGTCTTGTTCAGGGCAAGGGCCAAAGAAAAAGTATCTGAGCCGGTATACGGTATATTCAAATAATCCAGTATTGCCGGAACCTCAGATTCGCGGAACTTACCACTCTGTCCCTCTGCGATATTAAAGACCATATCCACGCTATTCTTTCTAAAATACGAAAAGAGCTTCGGGTATTCCACGTCTATCGCATCCACTTTATAACCCTTAGATTTAAGCGCGCCGATTATCGCATTAATGGTACTCTCGGAATCGTATTCCGAAAAATAATCATCCGGCTTTGATTTATCTTTTTTCTTTAAATTATAGGTTAGCGCGATTTTCATTGAATTAATTCAAGTTGTGCCTTTTTAAGGCGCTATTTAATATTTTACCGATCATCTGCTCATAAGTAATCCCTGTAGTCTTTGCTAAAAGCATAAATACATCTTCGGTAGATAGGGAAGGCAGAGGGTTTATCTCTAAAACATAAGGCCTGCCTTCATTATCAACACGGAAATCCACGCGGCCGAAATCACAACAGTCTACCGCGCGATAGGTTTTTAATGCTAGGTCGTCGAGTTTCTTTTTCAATTCAGTAGAAATCTTTGCCGGACAGATGTATTCAAGTCTATCCGAAGTAATTCTGGCAAAAGTATAAAACATATCATTCAATTTAAGTTTACCATCAATCTTTATCTGCACCACAGGAAGTACTTCGGGGGGATCGTTTCCTACTATAGCAACGGTAAACTCTTGACCCGAAATAAATTCTTCAATTAACGCCGGCTGCTTGTAAGCGCTGACTATATAATCAACCTGCTTAATTAATTCTTCCCTATTCTGAACACGAGAGTTTTCACTTAAGCCCTTAGAAGAACCTTCGAAACGCGGCTTTACAATTAAGGGAAATTTATAATGGTTCATATTTTCTAGCTGGGCAGCGCTGCTTACTTCGAAGAATCTCGGGGTAGGTATTTTATCCGCAATAAAAATCTTCTTCGCCATTACTTTATCGAGGGTAAGCCCGAGGGTAAGTGCATCTGCGCCGACAAAAGGAATTCTGTTCATCTCCAATATAATCGGCACCTGGCTCTCCCTATTTCTACCAAACAGGCCCTCTGAAATATTAAAAACAATATCTACCTTTAGGGAACCTATCTTCTCAAGGAGATTTTCCGCATTACCGATCCTCTGGACCTTAACACCGTTAGCAGCGATAGCATCAGCGATAACATCTATAGTTGAAGGATGATCGAATTCGGCATTGGCATCTGCCGGATCGCCTTCTTGAAATTTATAATCTGTTTTTAAATCGTACGTTAGTCCGACTGTTTTCATAGTATTAAAAAAGGGCCCCCCGCGTTACATTAAGAGCCCTTACTCTTACGTCTATTTTTCCAATTTAAATCTATTGCCTCCTAAAAAATCATACTAAATATTGTAGTTATACTATTTTTTATCACAATATGTTGATATTGTCAAGAAAATTCTGAATTTTTGTGTATTTTTGTAATTTGATTTTATCGACGAGGATACTGCTATTTGTCGAATTCAATCTTACCCCAGGTAAGTAGATTATTTTTTAAAATAATCACAACACCTAAGACGCCTTTTATACTACGCGAAAACTCCAAAGCCTTCTGTAAATCGTACTTGGAATTAATGCGATTGGCCGTAGCAGTGGCTACTGCGTCAGCCAAAGCCGTATTTTTTGAGAGAATTACCACGCTATCAGCACAGCCAAAACTTAAAGAATGCCCCAGGGTTCCGGAAGAAGTACAAATGCCCATAGGTGTATCTTTAGGCTTAATTACAAGCTCAAGATTGTTCCATAATTTGGAGCGCCCGACATAAACACCTACTTTACGAATCCTGCGGGTCTTCAAGAAGATATCTCCTCCGTTTTCTATAATTACGTCATTATATCCCTCTTTTATCAAATCCGTACCTATACATTGGGCAATTGCTCCGGCAACCGTGCTCATTGGCCCGACATTAGCCTTTTTCGATTGCTCCGCCATATCTTTAACAATCAGTGGCGCATTTATTTCAATGGGAATAGGTTTTAAGGTAGTAAGAAATCTATGATCTTTTGAGATATAATTCTCGATATCCCAACGATACGCACGGATACGCTCCTCAACAAAACTTGCGCTTAAGGGCTTATTCGTAAAAATCTGTAAATCCGTCTCTCTTGCAACCACATGCGTAGAATGCAAGTCTTTAGCCTTAGCCCAATCGCGGTAGAAACGCCGCATATATTTTGATGATTTCATTTTAACAAATCCTCGGTAGTGGTTCAGAAGTTAACATATCTAAAATGCGCTGCGTATTAAAAATTGTGCGTAAAACTAGCCGGCCTTTGGGCTGATTGATTACTTCTCCGATAACGCCAGCATGCAAACCTTTAGGCTGCTTACGCAGCATCTTAACCATGCTATACGCTTTCTTAGGACTAACAACCAGAAGTGCTGAACCCTCGTTAGCTACGTATAGCGGATCTATCCCTAACAATTCACAAGCTACCCTTACCTTTTGCGATATAGGAATAAACTTTTCTTCGATAATAATTCCAAGTCCTGCGCTAGCCGCAATCTCATTTAAAGTCGTAGCCACTCCTCCGCGAGTAGGATCACGCATAAATTTGATTGCGCCTTCATGTTTTAGTAAAGGAAGAATCAAATCATTTAAAGGCTGGCAATCGCTCTTAATATTAAATCCCAGATCGAGCTCTCTCCTTTTAGCCAAAACGCTTAAACCATGCTCGGCGATATTACCAGTGAGAATAATCTTATCACCTACCGTAATATTACTTATGGAGAGTTCTTTTTTCAACACCAGCCGGCCTATTCCTGAAGTATTAATAAATATTCTATCTACCGCTCCTTTTTCTACCACCTTTGTATCCCCGGTTATAATTTTCACCCCTGCAAGCTTTGCGCTTAATGCTATTGATTCAATTATCTTCTCTAAGATCGCCTGGTCAAATCCTTCTTCCATAATCAAAGCCAAGGAGAGATACTCAGGGGCGCTCCCCATCATCACTAGATCATTTATTGTCCCGGATACGGCCAGTTTTCCGATATCTCCTCCCGGAAAGAAAAGCGGACTGACTACAAAAGAATCCGTTGTAAAAACAATCTTCTCCTTATAATTGATAACTGCACCATCACCAAGCTTTGCTAAAATGGGATTATTTAACTTTTTAAGCAAAGTATTACGAATAAGCGTATGGGTTAATCTTCCCCCAGAACCATGCGCAAGTAAAATTATTTTTGTGGACATTTTAATTAAAAATTATACCTTCCATCGCAAGATCTTTTTCTAACTGTTTAGCATCCCTAAAAACAAACGCCTTGATCCCTAATGCTTGTGCGCTTTTTACTAAGTCTAGGCGGTCATCAGTATAGAAAGCGCTCTCTGCGGAAACCCCTAATTCTTCTAAGGCATTCTGATAAATTAAGCTATTTGGTTTTGCCACACCTAATTCGCAAGAAGTAAATACTTTGTGAAAAACATTAAAGACCGGAAAGTTTTTCTTAAGATATTCATAGTGCAGGATATTAGTATTAGTGATCATGGCGATCTTATATTCTGACTTTAAATTATTCACTATACTATAGACAGCGCGGTTTTTAGCGCTTAAGAAAAAAATCTCATTCCATATCGGAACAAAACATTCGTAAGAAAGCCTTAGATCAAGGCCTTCTTTGATTTTAATGAAGAAATCCATAGGGGTAATCTTACCCTCCTCGAAAAGAACGGTAATATTTGAATCAAAAAAGAGCTTGAATATTTCTTGTGGCGTCTTATTACAAAAATTAATAATTCTCTTTGCGGCAATGGTGTAGTCAAAATCAACCAAGACTCCCCCTAAATCAAAAAGAATTACCTTTATATGCTCAGGCATTAATTATTCTTCTCTCCGGTTTTCTTAAATAGGTCCAGGAACCTGTCTTCATATTCCTTGTAAACATTCCATTTATCAAGTTCTATTTTAAGTTCGGTTGCCTTTGAAATATCTGTTTTTGCTAAAACAAAAAGCTGTTCGATCCTATCTTTTACGGAAAGCGGCAGCCTAGTAAGTTGACTTAATGATTTCTTTATCTTCTCAATATCCTCTTCCCCAATGGGACCGGCAACCTGAGAGCCGAGTTTTAAATAATCGAGGAGCTTGTTAATCTCCCCCTCCATAGTATGTGTTTGATTAAGCAGTCCTGAAAAATCAATCTTGATATCTAAAGTCTTTGATAGCGCTTTTAGAACCGCGGCAGATGCCCTAGGATTCTCGATTTGAATTGTATAAAGAGGTATTTCGCCTAATAGGCAAAACCCCTTAAACCCCTCCCTTTTGACTATCCCTAAGAATAAACCATTCATCCCGCTGATTTGCCCTTCAGTTAAACTATTAAGGTTGGATTTTTTAAGATTATTACTTAGTTCTGTTGAGGTAGCAGCAAACCAGACGCTAGAATCCTGAGTATGATCAATAGCTTGGGGCATAGAAGCAAAACTGACTACCGTATCCACCTTAAAACTCTTGGCCACCTGGATGATCTGCTTGGAATAGCTCTCTGCTCTTGCTAGATCCGGCTGCGCATTGCTCAAAAATATAATAAGATCATTCTTGCCGGATTTGTTTTTCCAATAATAGAATTTACTCTGGGGGAGTTCCGGGGTGCTCAATAAACCGTTTTGCACCACACTTCCGGTAAGGTAAAAGAAATCCTCCGGCAGAATCGAGGCGAATTCTTCTGCCTTTAATTGGTCAATTAAATAGCTAACTGCCTTAAAAGCAACTTCACCCATACCTGGCCAGGCTACAATTAAATAAGGCTTCTTTAAGCGCGGACGTTTTATGATTTTAATCCCTTCCATGCTCTTTACTCCTTTACTTTTAATTTCTTAAGATTTGTGATTTACTAGAAAATTTTCTAAAACCTGCGCACCTTTGTAAAGATCGCTCAATTTTATATACTCATTAGAAACATGCGCGCAACCTCTTGCGCCAAATCCCGTAGCAATTGCCGGGATAGATTGATCTTGGAAAAAAGTTATTACTGTAGCGCCTTCTGATCCATAAAGACAAGCTTTAATGCCTAAAACGCGCAAACTATTTGTTAACCCCTTGACTAAAAAATGCCTCTCTGAGATCGAATAAGGCTCTTGAATTCCTTCTATTTCGATTTTCCCGGTTTTTAACCGAATCTTGTTGTTAAGGGAAAACTTCCGTGCGTTTTTCTTTAAGATATTCTTTAAGACTTTTAATATTTCGCAAGCCTTTGTCCCGGGCAAAAACCTAAAATCCAGCTCAACTTCACACCAATCAGCAACTACATTAACCTTGTCTCCTCCCTTTATCGAACCTACGTTAATAGTAGGAGGCTTAAGATATTTATTCTTGATATAAGGAAATTTGTACGCCCTTATATCTTTAATTACGCTCATGGCAATATCTATTGCATTAACCCCAAGCTCCGGAGATGCCCCATGGGCCCTAACACCTTCTAACTTTAGCTTAAGATGTATAAGCCCTTTCTGGTTAACGATGATTTCAAATTCTTCGGCATCTAAAACCAAAGCCGCGTCAGGCTTTAAAATCTTCTTTTTAAGCAGCGGGATTAAACCAAAATCCGAACCGCTTTCCTCATCTGCTGTAGCGGCGAAAATAAGATTATAATCTAAGATTCTTTTATCTTCGACCAGGCTATTTATTGCCTCAAGTGCACAAGCAAGATTTCCTTTGCAGTCAGTCGCGCCTAAACCATAAATCTTATCTTTGATTATTCTTCCTAAAAAAGGGTCAACCTTCCAATGCTTACCCGCAGGAACAGTATCTAAATGCGGAGTAATTAACAAAGAACCCTTACCCACTCTTTTCTCTAAATACCCTATAATATTGGGACGATTCTTTTTGAATTCATAAACTCTTACCCTTAACCCCAAATCCAAAAGATACTTGCGCACAAAATTAACTATGCGCACTTCATTACCAGGAGGATTCTCCGAATTTATCTGGATTAACTGCTGGGTAAGCTTTAACAGACGCGACTTGTTCACCATATCAATTCACCCTTAATATTATATCAGATTTGTTACAAAAAACCACCCGAATTAAAACACTTGCGCAAAGGACAGGCCCTACACTTTGGTTTTGTTTTTCGACAATAATCCTTGCCTAATTTCACGATTAAAGCATGATATTCGTTAAATAACTTGGCATTTCTACTTAAGCTACGCATAAAGAATTCTTGAGCTTCATCATAACTTACATCTTCTTTAAGCTGGTTATGACGAGAGAATATTCTTAAAGTGTAAGCGTCGATTACAAAAACTGGCTTGTTTAAAGCATAAAGCAAAATGGAATCCGCAGTCTCAGGGCCAATGCCTTTTACAGAGAGTAGCTCTTTACGCAAATAATTAGTCCTAAGTAAAGAGAGTTTTTTAACATTAGCGGAGTATTTAGAGATAAAAAAATTAAGGAAAGCTTTGAGCCGCTTGGTCTTAATATTATAGTAACCTGCCGGGCGAATCAACCTAGCAAATTCTTTATCTCTTAACTTATAAAGCTTACGCGGATCTAATAAATTACGCTGCTTAATATTTATCAGCGCCTTCTCTACATTTACCCAACTAGTATTCTGGGTAAGAATTGCCCCAATCATAACTTCGAAAGGGCTATCTGCCGGCCACCAGGCTTGTGGGCCAAAATTATCGTAGAGTTTACGGTAAATTAAACTTACTTTACTTCGCATATCTGGAATCAAACCGCCTACTTGCTTGTTAGTTCTAGGGGATTGTAATTATAATAGGCGAAGATGGTGTAGACTGTCCCGGCAATTGAACCGGTAGCCTTACCTTTGGGGGTAAGCCAGCCGTGTCCGGTATCTACGAAGTCCTGCGTTGCATAAGGAAGACAGCTTCCTCCCTGACCGGAAGGCGAAGGACTAGAAATAATCATACTACCCAGTGAAGATAAATATTCTTCGGCTTTAAGCTTATAGCTACGACCCCTGGCAGTCATTCCTTTTTCAGAATAATAATCTGCCATCATCTTAAAAGCAATAATCATTTGTGCAGTCCATTCAGAAGAGATCACTCCTCCTCTAGCTACATGTCTCTCGGCCGCAAAATCAAATCCCTTAATATTTACAACTTGTCCCTCAGGACGCAGATAAGAAACCGTAACTACGCAATTACTTTCAGCAAAATCCATGATTCTATCCGGACTCATCCCCATACTCTCTAATTTTTCCGGCCCTATGGCAGCAATTGACCAAGCATAAGTATCTGTTGCTATAGTAGAATCGCCTTTCCCGCGCTTAATAGGGATATCAAGACTATCATAACTATGCTTTTGAAGCCATTCGAGAACTTTATCCCTGGCCTCAAGATAATCTTGTTTACCGGTTAGTTGATATAACATATTAAAAAATGCATACGCGTCAAGATTGTGCTCTGTTGAATACCACTCAATATCCGGCCCTCCGCGAATACCGCCTTGCGCATCCTGTTTTTGCAAAGCGATAATTCTCTGGGCTATTGATTCGGCTAAATCAAGATAAGTTTTATCCTGAGTCTTATAGGTATACTGGACAATAGCAATGCCTATCCAGAGATTCGGACCTACTTGCACAACATACTCAGAAGGTTCTCCGTCATTAACATAGTAGGCGTTATAGAATAAACCGTTGGTTTTTGCCGCGCGGTTTTTGAAAAAATCAAATACTTTATGTACCTTCTCGAAATCATCAAATAATAAAAAAGCCTGGGCAGCCAAAGACTGATCATACGTAAATGCCCAACCCTTCATATCCCTGTCTCCTTCGAAGCTTAAGGCAAGACCCGTACGCGGATTCTGATGCACCTGCACCCATTTATACATCTTATCCAAATTTGCCTTCTCAAGACCATTAACCTTTTTATCAATCTTCAAAAGCTCTTCGGAAGCAACGCTTTCTGTATGTTGCAAAGATGTCAACTGATTCATAAGCCCTGCTTTTTCGCCAGATAGCTGCTGAATGAGATTATTCAATTCTTCGATTTTTAAAGACTGTTCGGTAAACTTCTCCTTACTTACGCTCCCCAAGTTTGCGCGCTCTTTTACCACCGACAGAATGCTTATCTCTAATGTCTTAATCTTTTTCTCTAGCGCAATTCTCTCCCCGCTGATTTGTTTTATCTTTTGCTTAGCTAAATTAGACTCCTGAAGGGCGCTAACCAACTGCTCTGTGAGAATTTTATTTCCCTGAACCAAACGCATATTAATAAAACTATTTAATAATAGTGCCGCGCCCAATAAAATGATTAGCCCTAAACCAACGGGAGCGAATATTTTCTTAGCCCAAACATAACGCATGAGTTTTTTATTTTGGCTAAGATTTATTGTTTCGTATGCTAAGCCGACAAGATATTTGTTTGGGCTACCCGAGATATCCTTAATCCAGGTTAATCTAGCATGCGCGATAATCGGCCTTCTCGAGATAGGAAATTCTATTTCTAAAGATACTCTTATTTTCTGAGTCTTGAGCACCTTAGCTAATTCAGGATCCAGATTATTTACACATAGGCATATACCGCCATTACTTATATTATTAGTAAACCCCTGTAGCCAGTTTGAGATAAAAGCCTTACCATCGTTACTCTCGAGGCGAAATTGTACGGGGAATACTGTATCCACGCGTACATATTTTCTCTTATCTTCTCCTAAGGATTCATTAGTGCGCATAATCATTCTTTCTTCTCAAAAACTATCCTCTGCTTGACTGAGCGTGCAAGGCTCTCCACAGAATGTTTAAATTGCCTATACTCATCTAACATGATTTCTTCTTTTTTCTTCTCTAGTCTCTGTTTAAATACTATCTTACTATCTTTATAACTATATTCAACTTTAAAAGTAAACCAGGAATTCTCAGCGCTAACACTATCAGGTAAGCTCTTAATAATAAAACCTTTAGGAATATCCATCTCTAGGCTGCTCTCCTTAGTATCAAGAAATTCAAGATCAAGCGGATACTTACGTTTTGGTTTTGAGACCATTGAGGTATCAACAAAAGCTAGCTGAGGCATGATTCTTAATGACCCTGCAGAAGTTAGATATTCCGGACCGCGAAAACTATACACCAAAACCACCGGTTTGTTAAGGTCATTTAAGTTCTCGATGCGATACTTATCCAACTTTGCTCCGATAGAGATACCTTGAGCTACACTAGTTAATGCATCCTGGATTAACTCTGGCTGAGTATACAACAACCAGTAACGCTGGCCCTGATCATAATAACCATATGTAAAATTATTCTTTTGAGAAAAAATAGATTCATCATTGTTTAGTTTTATTTTTATCCCTTGAACCAATAAATTATGGCTCGCAGGGTAAAGCGGGGTCTCTTCTATTTTGTAACCGTCATCCTTAATTACCAATACCCGGCGATTCTGATCTCCTATTGGCAAATCTCCGAAAGACGCTGTCTCCGCTGTTGGATCGAGAAAAATTTCCTTATCTTCTGAAACCAATACTGCAATGCAGTGGTTAAATGTCGAGGTGGGAAAATCAGGGCTTAAATTGTAAGATTTCTTAGTCCCGATAAGAACTGGGTAGGCCTTAAGCCCGGCTTCTCTTAACATGGTAACCAAAAGTATTGCTTGATCTTTGCAGTCGCCGTATTTATTTCTGAAGATATCACTTGCGTTATGCGGCTCAAATCCTGCCTGACCGTATTCTACAGCCACATAGCGTATTTCTTTAGCGCAAAAATTATAAATCTCCCTGGCCTTATCTAAGTTCGAAGACTTACCTTTTATAAGAGATTTAACCTTATTATAGATAGCATTATCCGCTTTTATCTTATCTTTCGCCAGATTCCACCACCAATTGTAGAAATCATCCCAACTATTAAAAGTGGAGAGGAGTATAGTCGGGTTAATCTCGGAATCAGGAGGCATGTTTGCCTCAGGAATTATCTGAGAGATATCCTTAAAATGCCAACGGTAAACTGCCTTATCTATCAATTCTTCCGTAACAGGCTTAAAACTAGCGCCGAAGTCATTATATTTTTCATTGAGAATTTTCAGGTTTAACTTCCTGTCCTTAGGTAAAGTCAGGGTAAAAGATGCCGAGATAATCGGTTCATTAGTCTGAAGGGGATAATCTAGAATAAAATCTTTTTTATTAATTAACTGGCTGCGTTTAATTCTTAACTTATATTCCAAACAAGAACCAATAGCAACTTCCGGAAATGAAATAATATAAATCCGGGCATTGCTATATAGGGGGAAATTAAGATACTTGGATACGTCGCGGATATGGCGTTTTCCTACATCGACAATCGAACCATCTGGTTTTATGCATCGGGCAAAATCTAGTTCCACCTTTTCAAAAGTAGAGTCGTATTCTATCGCTGCCTCGGCAAAATTCTCTTTCCCACGCTCATTAAGTATCTTAACCAAATAATGTACCTGCGTAATCTCGGTATTGTCTTGAGTTACCTCTGTTTCTTCATCGGCAATTAGGATTAAGGCACCTGCCTGCGGATAGTTTTGCGCATTAGGGGCATTAAGTATAATTTTATTTATCTTCGAGTCTATCTCTCGGATGTGCCTTAAGCCCAATTTCTTTTCAATCTCATTAGTCCTGCCCTGCGCTAAAGCTGAATACCCACCATGACCTATCTCCTTATAACAAGATAGGGCCTGGTCAAAGAGATTTAACTTCTCACAAGTTAGCCCATGGTAATACCTAAACTCATCGTCAGGCAGCTTCTTACGGTTAAATACCTCTAACGCGTCGGTGTAATCGCCTAAACGGTAATACGCAACCGCTGTAAACTTCTCTCCCGCTATATCGGAAGTATTCTTAAACGCCTCAATCGCCTTCTCGAGCTGGCCGTGGTCAAAATAAATTTTCCCCAATTCAAAATATAATTTGTCTGGATTTTTGGTTTTAGAAATTAACTCGAGGTAAGTTTTGACCCCCTGATCATAATAGGATTCTGATAATTTAATGTACTCCTGAGGCTGATCAGGTTTATTTTTTTGTTGGCAGCCACAAAATAGGCTAACCAACAGAATACCGGATCCCAAAATACCAAGACGCCTAATTTTCTTAGCTCTAGACTTAACGCCTAAATTTGTAATACGCATTACATGCTCCTTCGCTCGAAACCATACAGGGCCCAACAGGATTATCAGGGTTGCAGCGCTTGGCAAATAAAGGGCAACTTAAAGGCAAAATTAGTCCTTTTAGAACATCTGCGCATTTACAGCGTTCGGAGAATTTTAACGAATTCGCTGCTTTACCAGCCGGTAGAAACCTTGAAGCGTCAAACTGCGAAAAATCTTTTCGTACCTTTAGCCCGCTACCAGGGATAATACCGAACCCCCTCCAACCTGAATCACTTACTTTAAAAACTTCTTTAATTATACTTTGTGCCTTGAGATTACCGGGCTTATTTACAATTCGCGCGTATTGATTGGCTACATACGACTTGTTATTTATTATCTGCTCAATAATTATGCAGATCCCTTCTAGAATATCCAGAGGCTCAAACCCCGCAACACAACAACTTATTTTATACCTTTTTGGAATAAATTCATAACCTTTTGTTCCGATAATTGCCGAGACATGTCCGGGTAATAGAAATCCGTCAAGCTTAAGTCGTTTATCGAGCAATAAATAAGTTAGGGCTGGGGGGATTAACTTCAAAGAAGAAAGAAAGGTAAGATTTTTTATGTTCTCATTTTTAGCTGCCAGTATACTTAAGGCGATAGTAGGCGCAGTAGTCTCAAATCCTACTGCTAAAAATATTACTCTCTTATGCCTATTACTCTTAGCTATGGTCAAAGCATCTAAAGGTGAATAAGCTACGCGCAGATTTCCGGATTTTGCCTTTTCTTTTTCTAAAGAAGATGAACTTCCGGGTATACGCAGCATATCCCCAAAGGTTACGATAATCGTATCCTTACTCTGGGCTAGCTTTATAGCATTATCAATATAATCTTGCGGGCTTACGCAGACTGGGCAGCCCGGACCGGATATAAACTTTATGTTTCTCGGTAAGAGCTTGTCTAACCCAAAGCGGTAGAAATTCTGTGTATGCGTACCACAGACCTCCATAATATTTATATTTTGATTGGGGGTTACTGCGAATATCCTCTGGGAGATCTTTTTAACTAACTTAGCATTGCGAAATTCATCTATATATTTCATTCTCGCCTATCCTCACCCCATAAAATCATCTAGCGGTAAATCATCCACTAATTTTAATGTTTCTGCAGCCTTTTTAGGATCAACTTTCTGAATAGCAAAACCCGCGTGCACCAATATATAGTCTCCTGGTTTTATCCCGGGTAGCATTTGAATATTCACCTTACGCAATAATCTACCGGACTCAACGTCTGCAAAATCACCGTTAATCTTCTTAACTTTCATTGGTATTCCTAAACACATATCTTTAACCTCGAAAATTGGCAATTACAGCCTGGCCTAAAGACAGACAGGAGTCGTTACATGATAAATTCTTATGCGTAATTACCTTAAAACCTTCATTGCGCAATAACTCTAAAGACATACTAAGCAGTACTTTATTCTGGAAAACTCCTCCAGATAACACAACCACATTTACCCTTTGCTCTTTTCTTATAATTACAGCTACATCCACAATCATGCGTGCGATACTAAAATGAAACTGGCTAGCGATATCTCTTTTGCCTCTGCCTTTCTTCAAATCACTAACTATATTTTTCAAAATCGCATACGGGTCTATTACATAATCCCCATGCTGCTTATTTATTCTAAAATTATATCCTTTGAGCTTAAATTTATTATCAACAGCTAACTTTTCTAATTCTATAGCTAATTCTGCCTCAAAAAATGCCTTCTTTCTATTTAATATGATACTTGCAGCTGCATCGAATAAGCGACCCATACTACTGGCCTTCGGCGAATTAATTTCTGCACGATATATTCTTCTAAGTAACTGATCCTTGTCGTAATCTTTAGAGAAATTAAACCAGGCAGCAACTAATCTCCAGGGCTCTAGAATAGCTCTCTCTCCTCCGACTAAAGTGATCTCTTTTAAGTGAGCGCACCTTCGGAACTTTTTATAATTACAGACCAGGAATTCTGCTCCCCAAATATTTTGATCCGAGCCTAAACCAGTCCCGTCAAAAGCTACGCCGATAACCGATTGATTACGCAATCCATTCTCTGCCATGCAAGAGGCTATATGCGCATGGTGATGCTGTACGGCTAAGAGCTGATAGCTGATAGCTGATAGCTGACCCGCATACTTAGTCGACTGATACTCGGGGTGCAGATCAAAAGCGATAATCCTAGGACGCTTCTTAATAAAAAACTTTGCGTCCTTCTCAAAACTAAAATAATCTTTTAGTAAAGACAAATCGTTGTGTAGCGGGCTTATCTTTGCGATTCTTCCTGCAGCAAAACAAATTGTATTCTTGGTCTGCGAACCAAAAGCCAAAACCGGCTTATTTATATTAAAAGGCAGCTTTATCTCTTTAACTTTCATTAATAATTTCGATATGCAAGATATTATCAAAGCCAAAACCGGCTTATTTATATTAAAAGGCAGCTTTATCTCTTTAACTTTCATTAATAATTTCGATATGCAAGATATTATCAACTCGAAACGAACGCTCTTCTCTCTTCAAGCAACAATAACCAACCAGGTAACTCCTACCTGATTCCTGTTTAATCTCTTTAGGCATAACATTACGCAGGCTAATCTGGGCATTAGAAGCAGTGAGATATTCTATTCTTAGCATAACCTTCAAATTCAGGGCTTCCTGAATCTGGGCGATCTTTTGATTGTTAATATCCAGGAGTAAAGCCGGATCAATACTAAAAAGCCCTAGGAATTTATTGAAATCATCAATCCCTTTGGCTCTAAGCATCTCTTTTAATTTCTCAAATACCCCCAGGGTAAGCTCCACATCGGAGAATGCACGATGCTGCTGAACAATTTTTATCCCCAGCTTCTCTGCCACAAACCAGAGCGCATAGCGCTTTAGACCCGGCATAATTCGCTTAGACATCTTTAGTATATCTACAACCTGGATATCGTTTAGCGGTGGGCTATCTAAATTCTTTAATTCATTATTCAGGAATTCAAGGTCAAAACCGGCGTTATAAGAACAAAGACAACTTCCTTTAATAAAATCCAGGAATTTAGGAATTACCTCTCCAGGAGTAGGTGCATCTTTAAACATCTCTGCGCTGATCTTATTCACATTAAATGCAGCCTCTGAAACCGGGTGATTTGGATTTACCAGAGTCTGAAATGTAGCAAGTCTCACGTTACCCCTAAACCTTAAAGCCGCAAGCTCAACAATCCTATCCCGAGGATCAAGACCGGTTGTTTCAATATCAAAAATAGTAAATTCAATTTCATCTATACTCTTATTCATAGAATAACTTTCCTCTCCCCTAAATTTAGCCACCAGTTCTTTTTTTTCTAACAATATACGCCGGAATTAATTCTTTAGGATGATACGACATTTTTACTTTTTTAAGATTTTCTAGTCCAGAATCATCCATAACATTTATGTACTTATAATCCTGCAATGCTTCAGCAAAGACGCGAAAGATAAACTGTGCTAACCCTTTTACGCTTAGATCTGTAATCTCATATAAAATACAGAATGTTTGAGGATTCAACTTAAACCCAAAGGTAAAACCTTTAATCTTATTTTCAATTTCAACAACCTGGCCCTGGAAAGCTAATCCCGAATAATTATCAAAAGCCTCAATTAGGCTAACCCTGCTGTCTTCGAGCATCCCCTGATAAATAGAATCTTCTTTCCCAGATTTTCGCTGCTTCATCCAGCAATCGTATAATTTAAGGCAATCACCCCTATCATCGGCTTTAAGTTTTCGGTATGAATAATTATAATTCTTAGTAAAATAATTGCAGCTTGCACGTTTGGACTTAAATTTACCTCCGGTAAGCTTTGCTAAATCCGCTCTTCTACATACATAGTCATATGATTTTAGCTTGCAATCAAAACCCAAATCTCTATAAAAAGCTAAATCTTTCTCCTCAATATTTTCAATATGAGGAAACTCTGAATTGGCATTCTCTTTATCCAGGATATCAAAGACCTCATTAATAACATACGGAGAATTTGACTTACCTAATGCAGGAAGATATAGAAAAGAGCCGATATTGTCTTTAAAGAAGATACAAAGCCTATTTTTGATAAGCCCCCAACGGATATCAAAGAATTTCCTCCAGATATAAATATTCGCAAAGGCGTAAACCGAGAGTTCGTGCCTTTCAAGCCCTAAATATTTATCAAAAAGTTTTTTGTCTTTGGAGGATAATTTATTTAAACGCATCGGGCAACTGCAACTCTACCACATCCATAACATCTTCATAAGCCTGAATAATCTGAGGGTTATCTTTTAAAATCTCAAGTTGAGCCGGAGTATTAAGATAAGCGCTTAAATATTCTGCGTATTCCTTAAAATTAATTGTATTAATTTTTTCTTTTACGTAGGGACAATTTAAATCAACAGTAAGTACAACCTTTTTATCGCGTAAATTAATCAGAAACGGGTAAAGTTGGCATTCAAAAGGACGAAAACTATAAATTTTGCACGTGTTTAGCTTGGCCTCAAAAAAAGCGCAGATAAAACCATCTCCTTTAGGATTAGGAATCGGACGGATCTTTCGCTGCATATTAATAAATGCCGGAGGGATACTCTTATCCATAAGATCAAGAACCTCCTCTTCTAGTAAACAAGGGCTCCAAACTGAATCCACATCCTTAAACCTGCAGCAACCCTGGCATTTTAAGCAGGCTTCTTCCGGAACAAATTGCTTTATCACTTTACTACGCTCCCTAATTTTAACGGCCTCTCAGGACTGACAATGGTTATCCCTGATTCATCTGAACCCGCTAAAATCATCCCTTGGCTCTCTATCCCTCTTAACAAAGCCGGCTCAAGGTTATCAACCAATACTACATACTTACCTAAAAGGCTTTCTTTAGTATATGAATTTTTTATACCGGCAACCACCTGCTTGGTCCTATCGCCCAAATCCAAAATTAAAACCCAGAGTTTATCCGCATTTGGATGTTCGTTAACCTCTTTTATTTGAGCAATTTTCAACTCTAATTTCCTAAAATCATCTATAGTAGCCATGCTTCCTCCTCTAATTAATAATAAATAAACTTAAGTTATTATATCATCAAAGTTGCCATCAGAAAAGCTAAATCCCCCGGAGGATCTCCCAGAAATAAAGGGGTCAGAATTATTTTTCAGGCACCTAAAATAAAGAAAATAATTCTGACCCCTTTATTTTGGCTAGCCTCAAAATTGGCTTGCGGATAAAAGGCTTTTGTGCTATATTTTTTGCATGAAGACCGAAGATAAGATAATGCTTTTAGGTCTAGTGGTATTCATGCTAATGTTCTTTTATTCAGAAGAATCCTCTGCTGCAACATTTGTAACAGAGAGATTTGAAAGCCCTAGTAGCGCACCAACTCAAAATTCTTCAAACCAAAGTTACTCCCCTCCTACTCAGCCTAATACTACCCCTGTTAATACTAATATTTATACTAACCCAACATATATAAACCCAAATCTTAATAATGTAAATACCCTACCCTCCACCGTGCAGAATTATCCAGGAACGGTTAATATGGCTATGCCTAGCGCCACAGGCGCAAACAGCCTTTCTTCTTGGGGCTCTACTTACGCGTCAGGAAACTACGGTTATTCTCCGTCAGGCAACCTAACTGATTACAAAATTGAACCTATAGATAATACAGTAAATATACCTAACCCTAAGATTGAAAACCCGAACACAATAGCAATCTCTGCGGATACAGCGATCACTACATCACAATACCCTTTTGATACAACAACTGCTTCAGTTAATCTCCCTAAATCTGAACATCTATCCACTGAGACAACGCCTATGAGTGTTGTTAGGAATATCTCGCGTCCAACCGCATACATCCAATCACGGGTTGAACCCATAGTTATTCCTCCATACAAATACTCTGATGAAACTGATCTTAAAACTGGTATCGATAAGAATTTCTCGGAAGATAAATTGGATGGTTACGAGACCTCGGGGAAAGACTTTAAGCCCTCAGGAGTTATAACCGCAGGAGAATTCAATAATCCGCAGGCCAACAGTCCCTATTCAACCGAAAAAGACAACTAACTTAATTATACCAATCCCGTTTCGCAACCATCCTTAAGAACTACAGCTACTCACGGGATTATTTCGATTAGACAACTTATGTTCTTTGCCTTCGGCGGATTCATAAGTTGTGGCCTCAATAAAAAATCCCCGTAAGTATTTACGAGGATAGATTTTAAACTGGCGTTCTGCTTCGCGCTTTAATAGACTTCGATATAGCTTTGACGCGCTACGCAGAACGTTTTACGAAGCCCATAATGGCTACTTGAGGATCAATTAAAGGGCGAAGTAAAACGGGGCCGACGAGATTCGGACTCGCGATCTCCTCCGTGACAGGGAGGCGCTTTAAGCCGGGCTAAGCTACGACCCCAAAACATTATGTATTTTATCATATAAAGTCTGGTTGGCAAGTAGATATTACACCCTAACGCTTAAGCTTTCCGCTTATGGTTTTGGGAAGCTTGGCAACTACTAGAAAATCTTTAGGTACCTTATAAGCAGCAATGTGTTTATAACAAAACTTGCGTAAATCTTCTATTTCAAAATCATTTTTCTTATTATTCCTCAAAACAATTTTGGCAGCCGGCAGTTGACCAAACTGCGCATGAGGCAAGCTATAGACGAAAGATTCTCTAACTTTTGGGTATTGATTAAGCACATCCTCTACTTCCAAAGGAAAAACCTTCATGCCGCAAAAGTTAATCACAAATTTGTCTCTACCTACAATAAATAGAAACCCTTCTTGATCTAATCTTCCTAAATCTCCCGTATAAAAGTATCCGTCGGTTAAAACATCTTCTCTCCTCTTCCAAGGGGTAAAATACGCATCAAAAAAACCCCTTCCCTTAATATAAATCTTGCCTAAACCTTCGGAATTACTTTCTACTATTTTTACCTTGTAACCGGGGAGAATTTTCCCTACTGAGCCACGCTTTGATTTATCCTGTGAAGAGTTAATAAAAGGAAGGCCCACTTCAATAATCCCGTAAGCCTCAGATAATTCAAAACCAAACTTTTGGCAAAACTTATCGGCTATATCTTTGGGGAGCTTCACTGCAGTAGATACGGCCATGCGCACATTAGACAATAAACCCTTGGTAAACATTCCTAAATTACTCATCATATTATAATGAATCGGAGAGGCGTAAATAAAAGTTGCCTTGTTTTCCTTGAGGCTTCCCAACAAAGATTCAGGGAACTTACGATTGCTTAAAATTATAGTAGCGCCTCGACGTAAAAATAAAAGAATAGTCACCACAAAATGAAAGCTCATGGCAAGGGCCCAGATAATCTGGTCTCTGTCATTAATCTTAAGCCCGATATCTGCAGCAGTTGTACGCTCGATTATAGATTCATGAGAGAGTACCACCCCCTTACTCTCTCCGGTAGTGCCTGAGGTAAAACGGATAAAAGCAGGATTAATTTTGTAAAAGTCAGCTGAACTTTTGTTTTTTAAACTTATTTGAACGATGAATAACTCTTTTTTTAATCCGCAACTTTTACTAAACGGCCGCGCATTATTTTTATAATAAGAGTCTTTTTCAAAAATAAGCATGCTGACATTAATCCTTTTCAAAAGATCATCAACTTCCTCCTTAGCAGAACCAAATGGTACAGGAACAATTACCGCATAGCATTTCAAGGCTGCTAGACTTAAAGCTATATAATCAACACTATCTTCGCAGAGTAAAGCCAACCGCTGGTATTTCTTGACACCTATCTTTGCTAACCCCAAACTAACCCGATCTACAGCCGCAAATAATTGTCTATAAGTAACCCGCCCTTTACCATCGATGACAGCGGTATTATTCAAATGGTTCCCGGATTCTCTTAATATAATTTCGACAATATTATTCATCTTCTTTTCGGTAGATAATCCCGGTAAATTAATTGCAGAGAGATTATGTATTTTGTTCCCTGGATAATTGCCCGGATAAAATCACGAAAAGGAACTTTGATTTTATTTACCCGTAAGGGATTTGAGCGTAGAGCTAGATTGGTTAAATAACTAAAGCGCCGATAGAATTGCTTAAGTGGCAGACGTGTCGGTAAAATCGTATGCATGCAATCATAGAACCGGTAAGGATCACAGATGAATTTATCTTTATTTTCATGCCAAAAGCTAGTTCCGGGAGAAGGAGATAAAACAGTAACACTTACTTCTGCCGGACAAAGCCCTAGAATTTCTTTTCCGAGTCTCCGAAAGTCATCAACGCTAAAATCAGGATGCACAATAAAAGCAGCGTGTAAAGTTATCCCAAGCTCTCTTAAAATTACAATCGCCTTACGGTTAGTTTCAACAGGAATCCTTTTCTTGTATTCATCAAGCCTAGTTTTATCCATAGACTCCAGGCCCACATAAAGAGTGCTTAATCCTGCCTGTTTCCAAAGCTTGAAAATCTCAGGGTGTTTAACAATTGTATCGCTTCTGACCCAACTGATATACTCCTTTTTAATCTTGCGCTCAAGCAATAACCCCGCAATACGCTTGCAGCGTTCTGCGTTTAAAAACATTTCGTCGTCAAGAAAATATATGAATTTTTCTTTTAGGCCGGCAATTTCGTTAACTACTTCTTCCGGAGATCTTTGTAGATACTTTCCGTGCATCAAATGAGGAATGACGCAGAATGAGCAAGAAAAAGCGCATCCTATGGAGGTACGCAAACTGGCTACCTGAGGAAATAAGGAGTCGAGTGAGCCTGTATCACTTGAAGTCCAGATACAAAAATAACGTGAACGCTCGACCAAGTCCCTGCGCGGCAATGGAATATTAGAGATTTCCGGATACTGCGGCGGAGGTAAGTTTACCTTTTGCGCGAATTCAGAATCACTTGGGCAAAGCGCTATATCGTCAAAAAACAACCGCTCTTTATTCTTAATACGCCTAACAATCTCCCTTAAAACTACACCTCCTTCACCGCGCACAATAATATCAATTTCAGCAGAAGCATAATCTAAAGGTAGCAGCGTAGCGTGTATCCCTCCTACCACGTTGATAACTCCGGGGTTTTTAGACTTGGCAATTCCTGCCAGTCTCTTTACTACAGCAACATTTGTACTGTAACCGGTAAAACCAATTAAATCCGGATTCCAAAGTTTTAAAGTCTCCTCGAAAACAAGAAATGGGTCCTTCTTTTCAAGGCTTAAATCTAGAATCCTTATATCTTCATCCAAATTAAGTCCACCGGCGACGATTTCAAGTTCAAGTGGTTCTAAATGCAAAAAGCCTTCCTGCAGTCTACGGGAAACTAAAAGCTCCGGGTGCGGCTTAACTAATAGTACGCGCATATTTACTAGCAGCAGTTCCGGCTGCTTCTCCCAAGGCGATACAAGTCCCCATAACCCTGCTAGAGGCTATAGCTTCAGATGTAGCTGAAATACACCTACCTGTAGCAAATAAGTTTTTTATATTCTTTGAATGCAGAACGCGTAAGGGTATTTCATAAAATCTTCCGGGTTTAAGATACTCTACCTGTTGTCCATTCTTCTGATGCCAGAATTCAATCGGCCAATCCCCCCTGACAACAGCATCATAAAATTTCCTTGAGGCTAGGATATCTTTTCTAGTCAAGATATACTCTCCTACTAGCCTCATCCCCTCTCTTTCAACAAGACAAGGTGAAGTTTCCGCAATATAAGAATTCTTAAACTCCGGTAGCGCCTTACGTAAATAGTTATGTACGATTGCCGCATTTTTATTAATGCTAAAGCCTCTTATATAGGGGATATTAAATTTGCAAAATCCTTCACCTTTTGCGCTCCCGAAAACAAATGTTGTAAACCTAAAACATTTTAGAATTTCTTTTGATTTTGCGGCTTTTCTTAGAGAATACGGGACTTTTATAGAAAGCAGCTGATCTTTTACCTCAATTCCTTTGAGACGCACGCTAAATCCCTGCATTTGTCTTTCTCTTAAAGGAGTGAGTTGATAATCTGCCCTGCTTAACTTAATTACCACCCCTTCTCCACTAGCATCAATCACTACTTTAGGTTGAATATTCAGAATCATTCCCGCACGACGCGCGCGCACAGATAGAATTAAGCCCTTCTCTTTATTTAACGAAAAAAGTGTAGTATTATAAAAAACCTTGAGTTTTTTCTGCGCTTTAATAAGATTGCGCAAAACAATTTCCAGATGTTTTGTCTGAAAAGGCAACACCTTTAACTTCCCCATAAAAATAATTTTATTTTCTGGTTCGAGTTTATTTAAGGCACGCGATACCTCTAAGCCAACCCCTTTAAGATGCAGACCGCAGATATAACGGTGCATTGCGATAATTGCAGTGCCACCGGGAAAATCATTCTTCTCAACTAAAACCACCTCTGTTCCCTTACGAGAAGCAGAGACAGCTGCGCAAACTCCGGAAACGCCGGATCCAACCACTAAAACGTCGCAAACTATCGTTTTACTAATCATGGTAAATTTTTTAAAGCTTCAATTACCTCTTCAATCTCGGGATCAGAAAGAATTCCCTGAAAACAGGAAAGCGTGGTGTTAAGCTTCCCCTTGAATTGGTTAAAGAATATTCCTATACCCGGAGGATACGGAACGCGCGGTAAATGAAAAATATTATTTACTTTTTGCTGCATAAAATAGTCTGCTGTATACGCGCTTTCACCTACAAAGGAGAATGAAAATGATGCGTTTTCTCCTCTAGCTAAAAGATCAAGTAAAAGCTTAACCAAAGAAACAGGCGCAATACGCATTAAATAACTTGCTTCTTTTATTGCTTCGGGTAAACCCATGCTTACCTGCTCGTACATCTGTCTTTTAATTGCTGCAAGTGTTAGTTGAAAATTCTCCGCTTCAAGAGGAGTAATACGAAAAAGAAAAAACGAGAGATGATTAAAAAAAGGATCCTGCTTAACTAAACTTTGCGCTCTATTATCAATGGATACGGGGATAAAATATTCTTTGCTTAAGGCTTCTTTTTGCTCAAATATGCGGTGTAGTTTAATTACGCACTTTGCCAGAAGAAAAGGCATAAACATCAAATAGCCTGCCTCTTTAAAAGAACCATCTATGATCCTTGCGCTCTCTTGAGTATCAAAAGATACTAATCTTACCTTGCTTTTGGCATTGTCTTTGGCTTGAGGTAAAACACGCGCTTGAGTTTTAGCCAGACGCAAGAAGATCCTGTTTATCTTGCGACCAGCTCTGAATTTATCCAACCAGTTATCCAGATGACTAGGCTCCTCAGGATGACTTAATGCTGCGAGACTTACTTCTTCTGCCCCTAATAAATTCAAAAAAGCCTCTGCCCCACGCGCCTCCATTAAACGATGATCAAAAACCATCCCCAGGTAACTCTTCTCACCAACAAAAGCTAGGTTAAATATCAAATGTTCCCGCTTATTTTGAAATGGCTTATTTAGACTATCTTCAAAATAAGAGATTATCTCGCGGGTACTGGAACTTTTGTCTAAATAATGAGTATCTAAAACAAGTGGTGAGGTCTTAGCATCAATCTTCCAATAAGGGCAAAGGTTCAACGCACGAGCAGGATAACCACAAAGTATAGGCAACTGACTTATGCACTTAACTAAACGCTCCCTAAGAATGGCTTCGTTAAGTTTGCCATCAAGCTCTAAAACGATCTGAGAGATATTCCCTACCCCGGTTTTTTTCTTACAGATGTAATCCAGGGTATTAATTACCCAGTCAATGCCAGTTAAGTATCGTCTCATTATGCAATTTTACTTATGCAAGTTGCAAGCGACCGGACTGTCTTAAAGTCCTCTTTATCTATCCCCGACTCCATAAGCTTTATATTAAATTCCTTCTCGATAAAAACCAAAAGTTCCACAAAACTTAAGGAATCAACCCCTAAAGTATGTAGCGGTAGATCCGACTTTATCTTTGAAACAGGGCAAGATAGAATACTGGCTAACCTACGACAAATTCTTTCTTCAATCTCTTTTGTGTTTTTCTCACCCATATTAACCCTTACGAAGCATAATAATACCGACTTAGATTGTTTGGTTAGTTTCTAAGATTTATAATTGAGCTTTTGGCATTACAATCATACCTTAAGCAAGAGATACTATTTATCTTTCCAGCTTTATTCTCCACACACAGATTGAGATTATGCGGATTCTCCCGCACAGGCGATGCATAAAACTTTTGTTTCTTTAACATAAGCGCTGCTGCAACAGCGCTAAAGCTGCTTAAAGTGAGCATGCTGCCAAAAATAGGCGCACAAGAAGAAACTAAAGTACCCTTGCCCAAAACTTCTCGGTACAGACTTTCATCGCCAGCAAAACCATCGCTATCTAAAATTGTTAAATCGGGCTTTTCTTTTAAAGAAGTTACACCCGATATCGCACAATATTTCTTATCTTTTTGGTTATTTGTAACCAGAAAAAACGCGCTTCCTTCTCCGGGAATACACTCAGGTTCTTTAGAAAAATTAAACGATCTGATCTTACCATCCGGGGCAAACTTTAACTTCTGACTAACGATATATTCCATCACTTTACCTACCTGGTCAACGCTACCTACAAGTATATACTCACACCTTTTCTCCTCTAACCAAGAATCGGCTAAAATCAAGGCTTGTTGAAATGAATCAGCAAACTGGGTAATAGTCAAGGTAGGACCCCTACTCTGCAGGGTCGAAGCAATATAAGATACGGCTGCATTGTGCACAGAGTGCGAGAATAGTGTAGGCGAAACCTGAGCATCGCCAAAATTAAGAATATCGTCGAGGAAGCGGAAGGTGGTTGCATGCGGACCGAAGGCTGTAGCAAGAATTATCCCTAACTTTGGCTTTATTTTTTCACCCAACCCGCTATCTGCCAACGCATCATGGGCAGCAAGAATCGCCATTTTGCTGAAATCATCCGCGCGGCGCGCATCCTTTAATACAATTTTATCTTTTAATACCTCTTCCGGTACACCGTATACTGAACCCGAATTAACCCAGCCATCTTCTAAGGCCTTTTCTAAAATATCTAATCCTCGGCCACGGTTAAATATAATGCCCATGCCTGCGATATACATGATTAATTCCTCGAAAAAACTAACGCTGAATTATTCCCACCAAAAGCAAGTGATGTAGATATAGCATATTTTCCGGATACTCTCGTTCTCTCTTTAACCGGCGCAATACCTATTTTTTCATCAATATTTTCAAAACCTGCGCTATTAGGAACCCATCCTTCTCTTAAACCCAAACAAGTAAATACTGCTTCTAATCCCCCCGCCCCACCTAAAGTATGCCCGGTAAAACCTTTTGTCGAAAGAAACTTTATTTTTGAACCAAATACCCTTGCCAAAACAGAACCCTCAACTAAATCATTATCATGAGTAGCTGTACCATGCGCATTAATAAAATCTACATCCTTAACATAAATATTTGCCTCATTTAACGCCTGGGACAAAGCATTTTCTAAGCCTGAACCATCCGGCCGAGGAGCAGTTAAATGATAAGCATCAGCTGCCAGGCCGTAACCGCAAAGGTTTAACTTAAAATTATTCTTACCCCTTAAAGAAGCTCGTTCCAGAATAACTACCCCCGAACCTTCCCCCAAATTTAAACCCAACCGGTCCCGGTCAAAAGGAGCGCATAAAGTTTTACTCATTACGCTTAAAGCCGAGAATCCGTCATAGGGAACACGATTTAATTCATCAGCCCCTCCGGCGATAACAATATCGCAATAATTATTGCGTAGCCACGATAACCCCGCGCCAATAGCATCTGTCCCGGAAGAACAGGCATTTACGATGGTTGCACAGAGCTTCGGCCGCAAATTTAAAAATTCTGCTATGCATCCAGCAAGGTTGCTTTTTAAATAACGGTTCACTGAATCCATCGGAGCGCTTCCTTTATCTCGATATGCGCTATAGAAATCCGTATCATTTAACTGACTAGCTACTGTTGTCCCCAAGCATATGCCTACGCGAAAATCACCCAGCTTCCCTTCTAGCCTTGCTTCTTGAAGCGCTTCTTTTACTGCGCAAAAACTAAGAACTATTGTACGCATCATGAATTTATTTTCCTGTGAAAAACCCTTAACCTCGAAAACCGGATAATCTAGTTCTGTTTTGAATAATGAAACCTTACCGGCAGACCTTGCTCCTTTAGAAAAATTATGCAGAGTCTCGTCTGTATTATTTCCACAGGCAGATATTGCGCCTAATCCGGTTATCGCTATACTATCACTTGGCATAAAGAATTATTTTTTATTATCGTGGATGTAATTTGCCAGGGTATCCACTGAATAAAAAATCTTTCTCCCCTGGTTCATGTCTTTAACTTCCAGACCAAAATTCCTCTGGAGTAAAACTACAATCTCAACCGCATCCAAAGAATCCAACCCCAATCCTTCCCCAAAAAGGATCTCATCATCCTTGATCTCTTCCGGCTTAATATCTTCAAGCGAAAGATGACTCACTAATAACTCTTTTAGTTTTCTACGGATCACTTGTAATTCTTGTTCCTTATTATCTCCCATCTTGCCTCCTTTTATACTATTTGTAAGTAACTTATTTTACGGGTAACTCGCCATAAACCGTGGCGAGGCAGCCTGCCGGTAGGCAGGGACCCGTAAAATATATTAATCTTTTTCCCAAACATTATGAAACAAGAAGCATTGATATGGATATTCAGCCACATATTTATCCAAAATGTCGGCGAAATCCTGCACGTATTTCTTTAATTGTTCGCGCTTAGAAAGAGGACCTTCGTATTTCGGATATATTACATTTGAAATGTCGACGATATATTTATCTTTAGAGACCTTGGAAGATAATAATACGACAACCGGGCAATTAACGCTTGCTGCTATACTAAAAGCGCCAAAAGGAAAATACGCTTTATCTTTGAGAAAAGATACCTCTACTGCTTCAAAGCCATATTTACGGTCTCCCATAAGCGAAACTATATCGCCGTTCTTAAGAGCGCTCATTGACTCTACCACTCCTCCGAGATATCCTTCCGGAGAGATAATGCTTATCGATTCATCTTCACTGTCTATGCCTAATGACTCCCTAACAGCGTTATTGTCTTCCGGGCGCATAACCAGATGCACATGTTTATTCATCTTCTTAAGAGTGGTAAGCGCTATCTGCCAGTTACCCACATGCGCGGTCAACAAAACAAAACCCGAATCTTTAGCGGATAGAATCTTTTTTAGATCATCATAACCATTTAGCTGAATATTAAATTTGTGACTTCCGGAAATCAAGGCAAAACGGTCGATAAGCTGTTTTCCCTGGCTAATAAATAGCCTGTAAACATGAAGCTGCATTTTAAAGAAACCTGCCTTGGGGAACCTTCTTTTTATATAACTTAGGCACATCGAAACAGCCTCTCTATCAAAGATCAAATAGTGCAGGCAAACAAAATATAGCAACCCGTATGCGCCAGCTAGACCGAAACAATTCAAAAAAAACTTAAAAAACCAAAACCCTAATTTATTACCTCTTCTCTTGGTAGATATCCGAATTGAACCATCAATATTATCCATGCCTACTCTTTTTCCTAGCTATTGCCCGGGTAGAAAAATATACGGCTACTCCGATAATCAAGCCCATAATCGGAGCAAGGATTAAAGAACCTAAAAACCACTCCCAAATGCGCTCCGGGATTGCCCCAAAAACAGTATGCCATGAAATATCCGTAATCCACTTTTTATAAAGCATATAATGACCCAATTCGATACAAGCAATCGGCATAAGCGGAGGCATGCATAGATTCTGAATTGCTACTGCCATTACTACATTTAGGTGCAATCTCTCTGATACGTAAATAGTAACTAAAATATGCCCGGCAAGAATAGGTAGTACCCCCAGAAACATCCCCACCCCTGCGGCAACTGCAAGCCCCAAAGGAGTAGCATTCTCAGATAGTAGGTGTTTTAAAAATACCATCGGGTGCTTTAGAATATCTTTATAGTTGTTTTTATGCATTGCCGGGATAACTCTCGGATACGGAATCGGCAAGAGCCTGCGCCCGATAAGCCGGATATGCATAAGGCTAATACGCAAGGTATCTATAAAGGGGCGGAAACTTGAGACGCGAAATTTTTCTTCAGGGTAAAAAACATTTATGGGGACCTCTTTAATGTCAAGCCCTGCCCAAGCACCGCGAGTTAAAACTTCAGCCTCAAAATCGTAGAAATCTCCGGATAACTTCATTTTAGATAGATATTCTACCGGATAGGCCCTGAATCCGCTCTGCGAATCATTTACGGTTATTCCGGTTTCTAATGTAATCCAGAAATTAGAAAAGCCTCTGCCAAACTTACTCTTCCCCGGAACATTCTCATGGCTGAAATCACGGCAACCGATAATTATAGCGGTAGGATTACTGCGTAATGCCGGAATAAATTTCATTAATTCTTGCGGATAGTGCTGACCATCAGCATCAATTGTGATCATAAACTCGCCACCCTGCTGAACAATATAATCAAGAGCGGTGCGCATAGCTTTCCCCTTACCGAAGTTTTTCTCGTGTCCTAAGACAGTTATATCTGTATCTTTAAATATCTCTTTTACGTTACAATCAGTAGAGCCGTCATCAACTACAAGCACATGCTTAAGATACTTACGGCAATCTAGGGCAATCGACTTAATTGTATTCTTATTATTAAAAGTCGGGATTACGCACCAGATATCATTTGTAGAATTATTATCCAGCAACCTTTCTCCTCTCCCGCTTACGTACAGAATTACCGGGGATAAGCATATCCCAAAGCGAACCGGAATAACCTAATTTATGCAAGAATGCCAGACTGCTATCCAGGGCATCAGGGGGAAATACGCAATTACGCATACCCTCAAAACCCTGCGTAAGAGTTTCTTCAAGCCATCGCTTATCCAAACCCGGAGCAATATAATAAACCGGTTCAAGCAAGTTTTGATCGGGCTTAATAAGGCCTTCTTTCTCTGACAATTTAGCTAGAGGTGTTCCGGGAAGGATACGTATCCCCATAAAAATAAATGAGACTGTCTTTTGCAGGTTTTTAATATTCGTAATCCCTTCTAAAACCGTCTCCCTATTCTCCCCGGGACAGCCAAACATAAAATAATGCGCTGTAGCAATATTATGCTTTGCAAAGAGCTGGTTACATTCAATAATATCTTTAAACAAGAATGATTTGCCTAGCCCTTTTAGAGTTATATCCGTAGACGCATCTGCGCCAATCTCCGCCGCTTTAAGCCCGGTTAACTTCATTAATTCAAGCGCTTCATCAGTCAGACCTTGCGGCTTGAAAAAAGCAGTCCAGGGGATATTTATTTTGTGCTCATGCATTTTTCTAAGCACTTCAAGATAAGCACCTTTACCATCATTAAATACCGAATCTGTGAAAAATATATACTTTGCTCCGTGATTATCGATTAGATTGCGGATGTCGTCTACAACGCTATCTATATCACGGCTACGGATATCTGTTCCCTCTAATACCGGATAAGAACAATATACGCATTTATACGTACAGCCGCGCTTAGTCTGCACAGAGGCAACATTTCCGCTCTTTAAATAAAACTCCATAATACTCTTATCATAGCAGGCCGAAGGTATACCTAGCCCGGATAATTTAGGGCTTCCTTTTAATATGCGCTCTAGGGGATACTCCCCTTTACTAGCATTATTAATAAAATCTAAGATCAAAGATTCTCCCTCGCCCATGATACCGTAATCTGCGGCAAGTTCATTTAAAATTATCTCGGGCATAATTGAAAAACCCGATCCTCCAAGGACTATTCTTGCTTTACTTATTAAACGGATCTCCTGAATAATCTTCTTCACTGCATCAAGATAACGCTGTTCATTAAGTAAGTTTACATTATCGATATTGCGGATTGAAATTCCTATAAGCTCAGGGCTAAAGTCTTTAATCTGGTTAGCTAGCTCCTCTATTGAACGGTTACTGGCGAGAAAATCAAATTGCCGGACAGAATGCCCCGCATCTTTAATACTTGCAGCAACCATGCTTAAACCCAACGGATAAACTGAATAAGGTGTGCTTGCTATATTTGATGAGATTAGAAATACCTTCATACTTTTTGCTTTCCCCATTTAGATCTATCTCTTAGCACCGGCCCCTGATAGGTTCCGTCCATTTTTTCTCTTTCAATAACCTTTAAATACAACTTAGCCATTTTTACTTCTTTGCTAAAATCGGCATAGAAATTTGCCCAGGCATATTCGTACATCTTTTGCAGTGAATCTATACTCATCTTAGCCGGCTTAAAAACCACCTCTCCTCCGGTATAATGCAACCAGTCATTATGTAGAATACGATTTTCTTTTTCTAACTGCTGCCTTATCGGCGTATGCATAAACGGAGTAAGAATGGTAAACTCTGCCAAGTCTAATTTTATCTCCAATAAGAAGTCTACCAGGCGTTTAATATAATCCTCATCGTGATTATCCATACCTAAGATTATTGTCCCTTCAACTCCTATGCCGCGTTCCTGCAACCTCTTAACTTTTTTGCGGATATGCTCAGAGGTATCCACCACTGCCTGATAAACATACCAGCATCCGGCCTTAACTGCTAAATCCAGGATCTCATCATCATCTTTAATCGGATGTGAAACCCATTTCTTCTTTAAGGGCGCTATGGCCTTGAATAATTCTTTCTCCCAATTATCGTCCTGCGAAAGAGAGTTGTCTACGATGAAAAGTCGATTATTTTTAATACTTTCTAACTCCTTAACCACAGCAGGAATCGGTCGCGGCCTAAACTTACAACCCCCCAGATACGGAGTACAGCAGGGAAAACAATTAAAACGGCAGCCGCGTGAGGCGTGCACCAGATCAACCATCTGTACGCCACGAAAATTATAAAGATCTCTTTTTAGTATATCCCTTCGCGCATTACCGATTAAATTTGTATCAGGAAAATTGTTTAAATAATTATAAACCTTCTTCAGATTTCCGGATTTAAAATCATTAACTACTTCCTCCATCCTACCTTCTGCTTCCCCTAGAAATATACTATCAGCATGAGGAATAGTCTCTTCATAATGCAGCATAGTAGCGATTCCGCCAAAGAGGACTTTTTTGCCATGGCTACGATAGTAATCAGCAATCTCCCATGCGCGCGGAATCTGACAGGTGAGCATAACCGATAGGCAGATAAGATCTGCCTCTTCTTGAAAATCTAGTGGCTCTACATTCTCATCGCAAAAGGATATCGCAATGCCAAGAGGTATGGTCGCAGCAAAACAAACCGGTCCATGCGGGGGAAGATTAAACTCCGGCTGATTCTTTAATTTCGGCCATTTAGGATAAATTATTTTAATCTTCATTTTTTATTTCCTAAAACAAAACAAAGCGTGCGGTTTATGTCGGTTTTTACTGCTAAAGCCAACTTTACCTTTCCCTGGCCAATCATATCTTTTGTAAACCCTAATAATCTAGGAAATGGTTTTTGATCAAATCCCAAATACAAAAGCGGACCGGTCAATCCAAAATGAATCGCGCTTTCAGCTAGAGGACTAGATGGTAAAGTATAGATAAAAAGATTCCCCCTGCCTAAGGTGCGCCCGTTTTCTACATAATCTTTAAAATATGCATGATTTGCATCCATGCTCCCGGATTCATTTGTAGCTAGAATAGCTATATTTTGTTTCTTTTCTTTGGAATAAGTAACCCCTGCATCATAAAGGGCTAGCGCAATGCCAAGTAATGTATTCTTAGAGCTTGAGTCAAAACGCGAGAAATTTTCTACTGGATAAGCCAAAATAGACTCTTTCCTCAAAAGCTCATATAATGACTTTTGATCAGAATAACTATTTCTTAAACCTTTATGGCTTAAGCCAAAGCTATTCTGCCTAATCCAACCAACTCCTAAAACTTCTGACTTTTCTAGCAACCTTTCTCCAGGCACTTTAATTTATCCTTAGCCTCTGAAATGTAAGCCTCAATAACCATCCTTATGGCTTTACGCCAATTTGCGGTATTCCCCATTTGACATGGATTATTAACTAAAGCCTCTATAGTTACAGTCTTTTTATCGCCGGGGAAAGTGATATTCATAGTCGTTTTGATCTGCGCATCTATTCTCAATGTCCATACCCCCACATTGATCCAAGACCAAAACTTATCAATAGATACGTCCATAATAATAGCGTCTCTCTTAGCTTCATCCTTATTGTTAGTAACCGTATAGCCTAAAGAATAAAGCGAGTTCTTAATCATCTCCGTAGCGATAAATTCAACACTCTGATTTTCATCTAATAAGATATCCCCGAGCGCGCGACCATAACCATTCCTCTTTCTAGCAATAGCCCTGCTTTTGATCTCTTTACTCGCCTGATCACTACCTTTAAAACCCAAAGAAGGCACATCCGGGGTGCGCGGCCTGTTTTCAAAAATACGGTTGTCTACAACACTACGAATAAATACCTGCTTACCATTATCATTAGCTATCGAATGCTGAGGAAGATCCACAGTCAAATATCCGCGATTTGAGGCACAACCAGTAAGCATAAAGATAACAAACGATAAAACTATACCTCCTAAAATCTTTTTCATTCTCCCTTCCTTTTTTAATGACCGCGAATCATCTAGATATTTAAACTACGTGTTTATTTTCCGTCCAGTTTTCCAATTACAGCTTTGGCCATATTCTCATTAAGCTTGCGTGCAGCATTTATCCATTCCCGGCCGGAGAATACTCCATCATCATTGGTGAGAATCGCCTTTTTTCCGTCAGCAGAAAGTTCATAGTGAATCTTAAACGACACGCCCCCTGCTCCATAGCCTACAAACATACGCGCGGCCTTACTTCCTGCGTGGTAATTTATTATTTTTACGTTAAGCAGATAGTTATTGGGCCCAGGCGTAAAATCTTTGTTTTTTTCAATAAGCTTAGCCTGATAGCCTGATTTTTCATATCGGTCAAAAACTCTTACTAAATCATCATCCATCCAATCGGAAACCTGGGTTTGCGCTTTGGCTTGGCGGGCATCATGGGTATCATTGACCCCGTTGTCGAACAAAATACTTATAGTAGTCTGGGCGCTTTTTTCAACGGCCCTTGCCGAGTGAACAAAACCAATAGTAAAAACTACTGCAATAAACACACTTACCACAATCAATCTCCTCTTCATACTCCCCTCCTTTTTTAATGTTTTAAAACTAATGCTGCATTTATCCCACCAAAGCCACAATTATTAGAAATAGCAACCTTTCTCTGTAGGAGCTGGCTTAGATCTGTTACCCAACCACAAGCCTCGTTATCCGGTTCTTCTAAATTTACTGTCGCAGGAATAACTCCTTCGCTAAATCCCTTCAAAACCACAATTGTCTCAATAAGGCCAGCAGCTCCTAATGTATGCCCAGTAGCTCCTTTTATGGAATAAACGGGGACGGCTTCTTCTTTAAAGATATCTTTAAAGGCCTTGATCTCCATAGAATCATTGTACAATGTCCCTGTCCCGTGCGCAGATATACAACCTATATCCTCAGGCAAAACCCCGGCGCAATCTAACGCTTGCCTTATTGCTGCAATTAATCCTCCTGCGTCACGCGAAGGCCCGGTCATGTGATTTGCATCACAAGTAAGCCCCCATCCCGCAACTTCAAGCCAAACCTTTCTTTTCTCTTTTCTTGCCCTCTCTTCGCTCATTAACAAAACAAACCCCGCTGCCTCACCTAAAGATAGCCCTGATCTATTTTTATCAAAAGGCCTGGCTTTATCTTTATCTAAAGCCATAAGTGAAGAAAATCCGCTAAAGACAAATTCGCTTACACCATCTGCAGCAACTACTAAAACGCAATCCTCTTGACCTTGACGAATAAGGCTTGCCCCTTGAGCAATTGCGCTTGAAGACGATGCGCAGGCACAAGAAATAAGCATCCCGGGTTTCTTTAGGCCTACTATTTTTTTTGTCTTTTCTAGAAATACAGCTGGCCTGGCTTGAGAAAGAGTCAATTTCCCAGATAACAAACCTTTTTCAAGTAAATCAATCTCGCCAACAGTAGTGGCCAAAATCAAAAATGCATCGCCGGGAATTAAAGATGCGTTTTTATTTAATAGCGGCGCAAGCATCCCCATAACTAAAGAACCATCCTCATGATAATCTAACTCAGAGATAATAGCCGCGTTATTACTTAAGAAAGATTTTGTTGAAAAACGACTGACCTTGGCTATGGCTGATTTTTTAGAGAGAAGACCATCCCAAAGAGGCTCAATACCTCTACCATAAGCAGTTACTAAATCATAATTAGTTATTACTGCTTTTATTTCGGGCACTTAAGTTCTCCCTTTTGCCAACGCAGGCGCAGACGCTCCAATAACTCAGGAGCAACAATATACGGCTGGCTACTTTTACTATCGATAAACAACTGCACTGTATAACCTCGGGTAGCAACACTTCCATCAAGCTTAAGCAACAAATACTCCATCTGTAATTTTGCGCCCTCGCTCCAAACCATAGAGGCCCTTACGGTAAATTCTTCATCCAGATAAAGCGGCTGGTAATAATCAATATGAAACTCTACAATTGGAGCCCTAAGATTAGCCTTATAATAATCCTGATAAGAGAGTCCGCAACGTCTCCCCAATTCTGCCTGGGCTTCTTCAAAGAAACTCGAGTAACGACCGTACCAGACAATTCCCATTACATCAACTTCGCTAAAACTTACTCTTCTTTTAATCTCAAAAGTTATCGGTTCAGGAGATTGAGAAACATTTGCAAAATAACCTTCTTTTTTATGACGCAACTTAATCAGCCTCCTTACCTATTCCAAGAAAGCTACTTTTAAATACAGCTTAGCGATTATCTTCTCTTCGCTATAAACAGTAGCCTTTATTGACGACTCTGCCTCTGATTCCATAGTCTCTTCTAAATTAATACTTATCTTCTGATCACTTGAAACAGGAAAAAAGAATTTAACCATGGTAATTTCTTTTAACCTGGCATTTTTCTTCTTAAATTCCTCAAGCATAATCATAATTGCCTGAATCTTACAAACCCCCGGCAATATGGGTTTACCCGGAAAATGCCCGTTAAAACCAATAAAATCCTTTGGAAAACAAAAGTCTGCGCTTAATTGATCTCCTTCAACTTTACGCAAGTCCGTCATACAAGATTTTATTTCTTTTGTCAGCTTACTCATTAGCGTATCTCTTTTATCCTGGTAAATAATTTATAACCGAATTTATAATTTTTAAGTAAACAATAGGCCGGATAAAGTTTACCCTGAACCAAACGGTAATCATAATAATATACACTCCAAATATTGCGTCCTGCCTCATAATAACGTTTCTCAATAAGACGGCTCGGGATTCCGGCAAAAATATACTTAGTAACCCCGGTGTCTTTGTTTTCAGTATAAATAATCCTGTATCTATCCTTTTTAATAAATGAATCTTGTAAGGGCTTATTATCAAAATAAATCCTGCGAATATCCTCGCCTACTGCTTTTGGCAAATCGCCCCTTTGTAAAAGCTCCTTTAAAACAAAATTCGCCTTCACCGAATCTTTATCCCCGATAAGTTCAAACAATTTAACCCCCACCGGACTCATGCAAGAGACGACAAAGGTCTTCTCTTTAATATTTAGATAAGTAAGCCCCAGGGCAGTAAAACTTCTCCATTTATACTGAAAGACGATACTATTTACTACTTCCATTCTCTCAGGGATTCTTTGTGTAAATTCCAATGTATAGTTAAGCGGATCTATACTATCTAAAGGCATATACTTTATTCTTGTAGCTGGAAGCCTAGCACATCCGCAGATGAAGAAAATAAACAAAAGTAGGACTATAAATTTACGCATAACTATTTTCTTTATCGATCCTCCATAATCTATACAGTGGCGGTATAATCAAGAGGCTTGAAATATAGCCTGCCGCAACCCCGGTGACTAACGTCACTCCGATAGAAAAAAGAATCGGATGTTTAGCAAACAGCAATACCCCTGCCCCAATAAGAGTTGTCAATGCCGCAAAGGTAACTGCCAGATACGTACCGGTCTTATATTTATATTTACAATAATAGACTACAAACATCCCGTAGTCGCTGACTACCCCGATAATAACCATAGCCGCAATAATGCTGGGAGTATTCAGGGATAATCCGGCTAGGGGGAGTACCCCTATAATCAAAGCCAGGCTTGTTACAATCGGAACCATCGCCAGCAAAAACAAGCGCATATTTTTAAGTAACAAGAACGTCAACGCGACTGTTAAAAACACAGCAATAAATGCTAACAACGCTAACTCGGAAGTAAAGGCCCTAGAGACATCCCGTGAGAAATTCTTACGGGAGATTAAAAATGTTCCAGGATATTTATTGCTTACGACATTTAATTTTGTAATATACTCTTCACGATCGGGGAAAAATGAGATTATCTGATAACCCTCCGGTTTATTAAACACAAACTGATCTTTCAGCTGATTAAAGAAAGTAAGGTTATTTGGTTCGAGCTCTAAATGATTTACTTGCTCTAGCTCATCAATAAACGGCGAAAAAGCCCCTGCTGAAAAATTATAAGGCTTACCATACAATACTAACATCTTTTTGAATCCAGCCTTCTTCTCTTTAGTCCAAAAACCATCCCAGACAGCTAAGCTTGTTTTACGCGCCTGCATCCCCGGCCAAACTGAAGAAAAAGATGTAAAATTATCCTTTCCGATTCCTTCCAATGCGTCTACATATACTAAATCATTAAGCTCATAAGCGCGCTCGAGACTCTTAGCAGTAACCACAAAAATGGCGGGAAGATCCTTGGACCCCCAAACTCTGTGGAATTCTTCTTCTGACTTTATAATTTCTTTAGCAGTTCCATCAAATTGATTAATATCATTATTAAACTTAAGCCTGCTACCTAAAATGCAAGAAATCACAACGACTAGAAGCCAAAGAATAACGAAAACCAGATCAATTGATTTAGAATGATGGGCTTTGGGTAACGTATCATCTTTTTCGGTAAGATTAGGCGAAGATTTACCTGCGAGAAAATGGGGAAGAATAAATATTGCAAACAAAAGACATAAAATAATGCTTAAGTTTGACAGAAAAGCGAGCTCCCGATACCCTTTAACGCTCGAGAAAAAGAACGCCGCAAAAACACTTATCGTAGTAAGCGCACCGAATAAAACTGGCCTGATTATCTGCTTAACTGTCTGGAGACTATTGCCCAGCTTACGTACCGCCATATATACATAAATTCCATAATCAATGGCGATTCCGGCAATCACAGTACCCATACCGATAACAAAATAGGATAGATCTTTAAAAACTAAGAAAGAAATATTTATAGCAATAAGTACAGCTACAAACGGCATTAAAAAGATTATTACTGCGCGTATGTCACGGAAAAATAATAAGAATAAGAGCAGGAACGAAAAAGCGGCAATAATCGATGTAATGCGAATATCTTTTTTTATAACATCTTCATTGCTTATTGTATGCAGGTGGCCGGCGATAATATCTGCCTTAACATAGCCGGGCAGTTCTTTGATCTTATTCTTTAAATAGTCCACTATCTTCCGGGAGCCAAATCCATCAGTCAAAACCACAGATGATTTCACTATAACCATAGCGTGCCGGCCATCCCTACTTAAAAAATGCCCGCTATTAATCAAAACTTGGTAACCTGAAGCTGCGGAGAGCTTTTCCATGTTGTGTAAGATTCCGGATGATAAATTAAGCGGATCTATGCGCAAAAAAGGCATCATAAAAGAACTAGACGGGCTTAAGGACTGTTTAAAGATAAATTTAAGCCGCTCTTTAATTTCATCGGGGCGAGTACCATATTCTAATTTCATTAACGGCTCAATACCCAATAGCTGCGGGGTATACTTTAAAAAAGTAACCATCTCGCTCATAACGTTTTTTCCCGAGATATTGCCAAAGACCTGCTTTATTAGTGGTGAATTTATGCTCTGAGTGAATTGATCGGTAGCTAAAATCAACTCTTCTGTGGTGCGTTTATCTTCATTTAGTTTCAGGGAGACGACCAACTTGTCCGAGAAATTAGCTTCGCGCAAAAACCGCAAACTGCGCTGCACATTTTTATCTGACGGCAACATTACTGCGATATCATTATTATACTTAATAAATTTAAGACCGGCGATGGATGACAAAATAACTAAACCCAGTAGTACAATAACCCAGGGTTTACGGACCTGGACTAAATTATATATGCGGGATAGTTGATTAGCGAACACTTGACTTAGCTTCCCATGTTTTTGCATCTATCGGCTGGTTAATTTCTGTATTCATAAACTTAAGGCGCGTATGATCCCCGTTTTTCTCTGAAATGCTTATCTCTTTAAGGTAACGCAGATCATCTTGAAAAACAATTTCTACGCGTTTGATAAAATTCTGCGGGAGTGAGCCTGCTTTCGGTATAAAAACAAGGGCGAGCGGATTATCCTTGATCAAAGTAATCTCGTAATCACTCTGCATGGATTTATATGCCCCGGAAAACCAGTTTTGCATCTGGGCAATTGCTGCCTGAAATGAAGGATTGCTGGCCATAGATACCTGCTGAACTTTATTCGTATCTTCATCCCACTGGCTAATTGTACTACCCCTGATAACTATAGAATAACGCATAGGGGTAAATACCCTCCAGGATAAAAGCATGGGCTTTTTAATAAATACCTTGCCTTTCAAAATTAGTTTCTCATTAAAAAGCGCAAGATCCTTCTCTTGGACGAAATCCGTTTGAATACTTTCAATCCCCGACATCTTTTTCTCAAGATTATCAAGAGTAGAATTTATATCTCTATTGGAATTATCGGCATAAGCTGCATACCAACTTAAACAGATAACTGTAAAAATAAAGATTAGAAAACGCTTCATAACTTAACTCCGGTATTCTCCCAGACTTTTATTTCTCCCTGGGCAAGTAGATCAGAACCTCGATAAACCTTGCCTTTAATTATTGAAAAATCTCCGAAACGCGCATAGTTAGAAACGGAAATAGTTAAAGTATCCCCTATATGCGCGCTGCCAAATATCTCCAGTCTCTTAACTCCGAGCAGGAATCCCTCCACAGCTTGATCGGTTATGCCTACCTTGCGAAATCCGGATAAGGCGGCAGAGCCCTGAGCAATTAACTCTAGAAAAGTTGCCTCATCAAGCGAACCATCATCGCGCACAAATAACATATCATTAGAAAGTGTGACTTTGACATCGGCGGTACGCTCAGCTACGCTGATTAATGTATCTATAACCCGCATTGGAGACTTTTGCGGTATAAGTTTATCCACGGAAACCGGAAGATGTACAATATCATTCTGACGCTCGATATTATTCCAACAAAGAGGATCAGAAGCGAGGTAATCTCCGGTTAACTGATATGCTGCGCCCCTGCACCCATAACAAGTCTCTGCCTTCTTGCACTCCCGGCATGGCCCTTTTATTTTTGCCCGGTAATCCCTCAGGTCTTCAATAACTCCGCTCTCCTGGATAATATCTTTTAGCTTGCGTTCGCGAATATTCCCCAATGGAATATTTACCCCCACGCAAGGCAAAATAAAGCCTTGCGCATTAAGCAGGCAAGAGAATTGGTGCCTTAAACACTCAATCCCCATTAGGGGTGGCTGTGGGTCCCATTGAATACCATATTTTTTGCGGTCAATCTCAGCGATCTTGAAAAACATTTCTTTAAGCTTTAATAACTCCACCCCTAACCATTCATTTTCGCGCGCTTTACCCTGAGGAGTCATAATCTCAAAATAAGGCTCGATCTTCTGCTGACGTAACCACTCCCACATATCAATTATTTCATCGAAATTTTGCTGACAGATAACCGTACCTACCCCTAAACAGCGGTCCTTACCAGGATAACCCGCATGCTTTAAATTATTAAATGCCTCCTGAATAACTTTGTACGCCCCTTTTTTACCGGCAAGGGCATCCTGAACATTCTCTTTTCGGCTATTCATCTTCAAAACTACGTTTACCCCCAAATCAAATAACTGCTTAGCTAAATCTACGGTAATCCCAAAACCGTTCGTAAACATCTCAACATACAAATTCTCTTCGCGGATAAATCTGAGCATCCTTAAAATATGCGGATAGACCATTGGCTCTCCGCCTAAAATAATAATCTTCTTAGCCCCCAATTCTTTAGCCTGGAGTATCCCGTCACGCAGCTCATCAAAGGTGAGCTCATTATCAAAAGCCGCCTTATCCGGAACATAGCAATATTGACAATGAAAGTTGCAGCGCAGAGAAAATTCAATCTCCATAGAAAGAAGGCGGTTAAGCTTTACCGCTTCTGCTATCTCTTCTTTGCTGAATTCGAACCTCGGAACAACTGTTTTACATTTAGACAACTCTATCTCCTGTCTATGAAACGCACCGGCTTACGCGAATTCTGACTGTATACCTGTTCCTTAACCAGCTCCTCTTCGATAATAAATATCTTCGGCCTCAACCTAAGATGAGCCTGGATTCTTTCCTGTATCTCTTTTTCGGTGCAAGATGGATTGTTTACCGCCACATATATTTCAATATTATCGGAAAGCTCTTCTTCGCTTGTAACCGTAATATAATATTCGCTGATAGCTGCAATCTCCTCTAGGCAGGAGTAAATTGCCTGCGGGTAAAGAGTTGTCCCGCACACTTTCATCATCTGCTTTTTCCTCCCTAGAATCGGGCCAAGTCTTAGAGACTTTCTACCGCAGGCGCAAGTTTTTTCTATAAGAAAACTTACATCCCCGGTCTTAAAACGTAAGAGTGGCATTCCTTGAACTCTTAACGGAGTCACTACCACCTCTCCTGTTTCCCCAAAAGGAAGTACCCTGCCTGAATCATCAACTATTTCTACGATAGCCAGATCCGGATGCAGATGTCCGCCGGCCTGAGCAGCGCATTCACAAAATGTAGAGACGATTTCAGAAGAAGAATACGTAGAATAAACCTTGGCCTTCCAAATTTTCTCTAAATCCTCCCCCACCTTTAAAAACTTTAAATTTTTATCCCGCAGAGGTTCACCGATACAAACTAATTTCAAAATGCCTGATTTCTTCGCAAGAAATCCTTGCGCATCCAAATGCAACCCTAATTTTCTTAAGAAACTCGGAACACCGATAATTGCTGTAGGACGCATACGCTTGATAACTTCTAAATGGCTCTCTAGGCTATTTAAACCGTTACGTATAGTTGACCCACCAAGCGCGCGAACGCCGAGAAAATAAGCAAGCCCTGCGACAAAACAACGGTCCATAGTGCAGGTTAAAAGTACCGTATCTTTAGAAGTAAGCCCACAACCTAAGAATGACTGCTCCTCATTATAAGCAAGCCGTTTTAAGTCGAATTCGGTATACGAAATCTTTGTGGGTTTACCCGTAGAGCCGCTTGATAAAACTATATCTACAACATCCTTAGGGCCAACTGCTAGAAAATCATCGTTATATTTTTCTATATCCTTCTTTTCTGTAAACGGAAGCAAAGATATATTATCTAAAGTTATAGCCTTAAAGTTAAGCTTTCTTTTCTTAAAAAGAGAGTGGTAATAAGAGGAGTTTTTATAGCAATAGGCTAGATGCTCTTTAAAAAGCTTCTCTTGGGCTTCCCTTATCTTCTTAGGCGTAGCAAACTCTATTTTCCTATAAATATGTAAATCTTTCATTTCCCCTCGTCCATTAATACTACTTCTTTAGCTATGATATCGCGCACATAGTTTTTAAGTTTAAAAGGGCTAAAGTCCCTATATTCTTCCCAGATTATCGCAGGAAGCAGGTGTATCTTGATTAACCCCGGACGCAGGATAGATGAACCTACAGGGGGGATAGATTCGTTTCCGGTAATACATATCGGCACAATCGGTCTCTTTGTCTCTAAGGCCACTCGAAAGATTGCGCCGTGAAATTGCCCTACAGATTTATCCCGTGAACGCGTCCCCTCAGGAAAAGTAGCTATACAAACACCTTCGGCAAGCAAGCCACATGTCTTTTTAAAGAAATCCTCAAAAGGTATCTCTCTTACGCTTAAATAACCAGCGAGCTTAGCGACAAAACCCAATACCGGAAGCCGAAAAGTCCAAATATTAGCAACCTGAATACATTCATAAGGAAGAACCCCCAATAAAAATGGGTCTGAAGCTGCCCGGTGATTACAAACAAATAAATACGGACCAGCTACGTCATTATTTGAATAATCCTTAACGCGTAAGCGCACAAAAGGAAAGGGCAGAATGCGGATAATTACCGCGCCATACCAGCTAATCGCCCGGCGCAATCTGCGCAATGCTAATCTCTTCGGGAATAACAAAACAAATATAACTACTAATGATCCCAAAAATGGAATAGCTATAGATGTAAATGTAATAAAGAGCGTGTAAAAAATAATATTCAGTAATGCGATCTTCAAAATCCGCATTATTTTCCGATTTCTTTCTTAATTATCAAAATGAATTGATAAATATCGCCTAAGGTGCGAATATTGCGCACCCGCTCATCGCTGCGTATGGTAATGCCAAATTTCTTCTGTAAAGCAACAACTAGATCAACGATATCCAAACTATCTAAACCTAAATCATTAAAAATATTTGCTTCCGGCTTAAGCTTACCCTTTTCGATCTCGAAGGAATCCGCAAAAACCTCATTAACCATCTTAATAATATCCTGCTCGGTCATTTAAACTACCTCCTTTTTGCAGACTAAGGCCGCATTAATCCCGCCGAAAGCAAAACAATTTTTTAAAAGAATATTTATTTTTTTATCTTGCAGCTTCATCACATGATCTATCCCCTGGCAATCCTTATCTGGTTCTTCTAAATTCAAAGTAGGATAAATCCTACTTTTCTGCATCATTATCAAAGAAGCGATTAATTCAATTGCCCCTGAAGCACCTAGGGTATGGCCTAAATACCCTTTTAGGCTGCTTACGGGAACGCCATCTTGGAAAATCTGCCTGATAGCAAAAGCCTCTTCCTTATCTCCTTGGATGGTTGCAGTAGCATGAGCATTAATATAATCCACATCTTTAGGATTAACACCCGCGCTTTTTAGGGCCTCTTCTATGCAAAAAACTATCGCCTGGTGATTAGACTCGCTAACATGGCTACCGTTACCGCAACTATTATAACCAATAATCTCAGCGTAAATTTTAGCCCCGCGTTTTCTCGCTAACTCTAAATCCTCTAAAACCAATATCCCGCTTCCTTCGCCGCAGACTAAACCATCGCGCTTAGCATCAAAAGGCCGGGGTGTTTTTTTAGGCTCTTTGTTATAATTTGATGATGTGGCATAAAGCACGTCAAAAGAACCTACTACCGTTGGATGTAACCCTTCTGCTCCGCCGCATAACATTATATCCTGCTTACCTAAACGAATCGCATCAAAACCCGCACCAATTGCCTGCAATGCTGAAGCACAGGCAGCCGATGTTGCTAAGACATAACCGGTTATACCTAAATACTGGGCTACATTCATCGCCGCGGTATGCGATACACACTGAAAGAATTTAGTCGAGGGCAACTTGCTTAAATCTTTATCCGCAGACATAATTTCGAAGGCCTCCGCAAGACTTTCAGCGCTACCCATAGTTGAACCAATAACGCAACCAAGCCTACCGCCGGTTAATTGCTCAGGTCTTATGTTGGCATCTTTGATTGCCTGCTCTGCTGCCTGCACCGCAAATATGCTTAAGCGCCCCATAGAACGACGGCTTTGTCGGGGGATTAACTTTTCATTCTCCATACGCACATATGCCCCAACCTTGCAACGCAACCCGATAGTATCTTCCCACTCCGGGATATATTCAACTGCGCTCTTGCCTGATTCAATTGCACAGATTAATTCACCAACGCTATTACCCAAAGGAGTAATCGCGCCAAGCCCGGTTATAACCACTCTTTTTAATTGCATAATTCTTTCTCGATAAAACTGCTAAATTCTTCTTTTCCAATTATATTTCTGGCAACAATAAAAGAAGAAAGCATCGCTCCCACCAGCCCCGGTAAAATCGCGCTTTGTCCGGCAACATAGATATTCAAGAGAGACTGTTTGCCGAAAAGATTGAACTGTCCAATTTTTTGTTTTATTCCATAGGCATTACCTTCGGGCGAAAACAGATAGTCCCTAAAGGTTAACGCCGAGGCTGCTCCCAGAATCTTAAGGTTGCTACGATATTGCGGAAATGCCTTACAAATACGCTCCCTGATTTCATTAACTTTGCGCTCTTTATACTCAAGATACGCAGGAGGCCTATTACCCACTTTAGAATCTGCCCATTGCTTGAGCCGCGAATAAAACTCCGGCTCAAAGGCATTAATTACGCAATACGTTTTATCTTTGTTTTTCTCAATGCTACGAACAATTACTAAGGCCCCGGAACCAGTATAGAGAGGATCAAGAAGGGCGTTTATATCACAAGTAGGCAAAAGCGAAGTTATGCTAGGGCCAAAGGTCGCAGGATCGGCATTTTCAACTATACCAAATACAGAAAAAAATCCATTAGATGTCTCAAGTGATGATACCCTCTCTATAAAAGCCTTTGTCATGTGTTGACGAGGAAGAATCTTTATAATTTCATGCGGATGAATAGTAAAGGTGCAATCATCGGCAAAAACCTTATCCCCGTTATCCAAAATAAACTCGCCAACGCGGTCATCTCTTACATTAGCGCATTCAGAAATGGTAGTATTGCAAAGAATCGTTATATTCGATTTTACAGAAAAATCGCGAAAAGCCTGGATAAATGCTTGGCCTCCATTTTCAATACGCGCTACCGAATTATACAATCCCGCAGATACACGGGCGTGATTAGCAAACGATACCTCTTTAGGATTAGTCCCATAGCACAAACAGACTACCGATAGAAGCCCTTTAAGTATAGGATTGGCGGTCGAAGCGTTGAGCGTATCTTCAAGACTGACGAAATCTTCATCAATTGGTTCAGCAGAAAGTGCGATCTTTCGCAAGTCAAGAGTTACTGTTGACTGACAAACCTTTTTAACCCGGTTGAAATACTCCTCAATTGCTGCTGATTCATTCGGAAAATATTTATGCGTGGCTACGCGAAAATTCTCCATGCCTGACGGCATATCGTAAACTGCCCCATTTTGTTCAAAGACAAAAACAACTGCCCCCGGAGCAGAGAAAAATATAGGCTTAACGCTATCGGTAAACCCCAAAACATGAAGCATGTCAGTTAAAATGCCTCCGGAAGAAAACCCTCCTGTAAAATGAAATCCTGTATCAAAAGGAACTCCTTCTTTGTAAAAACGGCAAAGGCTTCCGCCAATGTGGCTGGCTTTCTCAAGAAGAAGAACCTTGCGGCCATTTAACCCCAAAAGCAAAGCTAAGGTTAACCCGCTTGCGCCACTTCCCACAACTATATGATCGTATTTTTTAATCAAGGGTTTTTAAATTGCCAAGCCGCCATTAACACCAATTACCTGGCCATGAATATACATATCTTCTTCTGTACATAGGAAATTCACCACGGATGCAACATCATCTACTTGGCCAAAGCGCTGCAGGGGAATTAATGGAAGGATTTTATCTTTTGGCAAATCACTAGTCATTTCGGTCTCAATCACGCCTGGGCTAACCACATTCACAAAGATATTCTTCCTGCCTACTTCACGGGCCAAGGCCTTTGCTGCGCCGATTAGCCCTGCCTTAGCAGCTGAATAATTCACCTGGCCTGCCTGTCCAATCTGGCCTGAGGTTGAAGAAATAATTACTATGCGTCCTTTTTTCTGGCGTAACATTGGAAAGAGCAAAACATGCATTACATTATAAAACCCATCAAGATTAGTAGAGATAACGCTATCCCACTCCTCCTTGGTCATCCAAACCATAAGATTGTCACGGGCAATGCCGGCATTAAAAACTACCACATCCGGCGGGGTCTCGTCGGTAATCTTACCTAAGGCTTCGTTGGTCGCCTGATGATCAGAGATGTCAAAGGCAAAAAGCTGACAGAAAGATTTTAGCGATTCGATCTCTTTTTTAGTCTCTTCGGCAGCGATATGATTACTCTTATAGGTTATCCATAGATCAAACCCGGATTTAGCCAGGCGCAAGGCAATCGCCTTGCCTATACCACGGCTACCACCAATAATTAAAGCTATTTTTTTAGTCTCAGACATAAAAATGGCTCCTCGATTCGCTTCGCTCATTCGGAGTTACTCGAACATCTTGGTTTACCACGAACGAGGTACAAAGTACCGAGTAGAGTGGTGGGCGATAGAGGACTTGAACCCCTGACCCTCTGCGTGGAAAGCAGATGCTCTAACCAACTGAGCTAATCGCCCATATTACTCCAAAGGAACCTGTATTTTAACCTAAAAATGGGGGTTTGGCAATAGGCGTTTTACTTGCACATGGAAGAAAAAAGACACCTTTGGCAGGCGCGCTCATCGCTTTTATCGGGGTAAAAATCGACCTTAGGATCTATAATCTCTTCCAAAATTACTTCGAGGCCACTCAAACAAATCTTCATTACCTTATCTGCGACATCAAGTTTGCTCTCTCTAATAAAATAGAAAAATCGCATCTCTTAGTAAAATCAAACTATAATTTATTGTCTCAACAGGGGTATCTCGGGATAAAATACCTTTTAACTGGAAATAAACTATCGGCATAAAGCAGTATACGGGCAGTAAATACAGCTGCGCTCCACATCTTCATCTGCTACAAAACCCACATCGGGATTTACTATCTCATCAAGTATGAAAGAAATTGCTTTAAGGCAGGCATCCAAATTTTCTGCTTTTTTCTCTGGAGTAGATTTATGCAGGTACTCTTTTATTTCGCAGTTCCGTAGAAAATAAATCGCTGCGCTTACATCCTGCGACTTTAAATGCTCTTTGCATGCCCAAGTGTAAATAGGCAGCTGGAATGACTTAATTGAATTTTTAATTTCTTCTCGGCCCAGTTCAAGCTCACCGAGATTTACATTAGGCAGCTTCGCGCTGCCAGTTTTATAATCAAGCACTAAAAATGAGCCACTGGAGAGCTTATCCACTCGATCAACTTTGGCAATAAAATTAAATAAGCCAGCTGGAGTTTCTATTTTCCATGGGATATCATTTTCCAGCATAATAACCGCAGCTATATCATCCCTCTGTTTTTCGTTTTTCAAGAAATTCTGCATCCGGTGCTGAATAATCTTTTCCAAAATAAAAGAGTCCGCTTTCATCTTGCGGCTAAATTCCTGTTTAAAAAGTTTATCGAATTCGGCAAAAAACAATTTTTCAAACTTTGCATCAAAAACGGGTTTTTTATTAATAAATCCGGCAAAAGAATTCTCAAGTAACTTATGCACAAAAGTGCCCACATCCTTGCTCTCCGGTTCTCCAAATAAATCCTCTTTTTCCTCAAGGCCAAGGCAGTAGCGAAAATAAAACTTAAGCGGGCAGGAAACGTACGCATCCACGCTAGATGCAGAAAATCTACGCTGCCTAAGGGATTCAACCATTCCACTCGTCTTTTTAGCAAAAGCCTTCTTGGGAAGCGCTTTAATATTAAAATTGTAGAGCGGGATTTCAACTACCCCGACTTTTCCCTGTTTCTGTTCTTCTTTCCAGATAAGGTCTTCTAAGAACCGGCTGCGAATAGTCTCCCGATCTTCGCGATATATCAGATGCACGTTTTCTGCTGCGCTAATTAGCCGGGTAAACTGGTAGCGCTGAATTTCTTCTTCCTTATCTAAGCGCTCAACGCCTAAAGCAACCATTACATCGCGCGGAATAAGCGGCTCATAAATTCGCAGTTTCGGCAGAATAGATTCATTGACATCCATCACGATAACGTTCTTAAAGGTTAGCGAGCGGGCCTCTAAGAGGCCTAAGACCTGCATGCCTCTTAACGGAGAGCCAGAAAATGAAATCATCTCGCGATCTAGCTTTTGCGTAAAAATCTGAAACATCTCTTCTTTAGAGAATTTTTCATGGCAGAATGTTGCGCTGCGCAGCTCTGCCATTAGCTCTAAAATTTTTTGTGCAGCCATTAAGTTTGGCGCGTATTTTTCTAATGGGCTTTTTTCAAGCAACGCCATAATAACTTTTTCAGCTGCAAACGAAAATTCATAAAAATTATTAATACCATCCCAGATGCCAAAAGCCAACTCGTTAAGCTCCTTAAAGGTATTAGCGATATCCTCAAGGCTTACTTCTATATCCAAGTTCTTTAAGGTGCTCTGCGCTTCTTCAAGCAAAACGTGCAGTCCGGTGATTTTATCTAAATTTATAAATAGCTCTCCGCCAAGCTCACTTTTAATATCGCCGGTTAAAACCTCTTCTGCCTTATGCACCAAAACCCTGCTCACATCAGCGCTGATAATCCGCATGTTCTTTAAAAACGGGTGGCTTAAAGTTTCTAAGTAATCCCGGCTATAATACGCACTGCCTTTATGGCTTGGGCTATCGGAGGCCCAACCACCGCCCCCTGGCTTGCGCGATAGCTGGGCAGCAAAGATATTCTGGAAAAGCGAATAGATTGAGCTTCTTTTAAGCGGATAGCCGATTGAAACATTGAATTCCACGCCTAGTGAAGAAATCTCCGAAAGTAGCGGCACTAAAGAATCGGGATTGGCAAGCAAAATCAAAGTTTCTTCCGGATTTTTTATTTGCTTTAGCTTCTCCATTAATATGCCAATCTGGGAATGCAGATCAAAACCACGGTAAAATTTAATCTCCGGCTTTTTAATTTTCTCAGGCGCCTCAGATTTTATAGGCTTTGAAAATACTGTTGCCAGTTCCTTTAAGACATCCCACTCGCTTTCATCTCCCTGAAAAATAAGCTTGGCCTTGCCGCGGTCAAGAAACTCCTTGATTAGTTTTTGTTCAGTCTTATGCAGATAGAAAAAACCGCAAAAGATAATTACCTCAAAATCATCAAAATTAACATCTTTAGCGCACTGCGCAGCGCGCATATAAAGCATGCCGCTAGTCAACGCACATTTTTTTTCAACAGCTGCGTGAAACTCTTTACGCAGCTTAATAATATCGGCTAAGAGCAAGTTTACTGCTGGTAAAGTATCAAAACCTATTTTCGCATTTTCTTGTACTGACCGCAGCTTATCGTCATTAATCTCTTCTTTATCCAGCTGCTCAATAAAAGAACCAATCTCTTCTGCCCAGGGCAAAAACTTGGCAAACCCCTCTCTGCCGGTAAGCAAACCCGGGTGCGCTGTTTTAGCCAGTTCATAAATACAGAAGGCCGCATCCATGCTGCTGATCTTTTTAGTCGGCCCTTTGCGCCAGGCCACCTCTTTTATAAACTCATCCATCGAAAAAATTGCAGGAGGAAAATAAGCACCGCTAATCTTGCTGGCTAGAGCCTTTTTTAAAAAGAAATCCGGCCTTTTTCCGCTAAAGACTATTGCCACCTTTTCTAAGGGGATATTTTTCTGGATAAAATCCGCCTGAAGAGTATCCACCAGCCTGCGGATAAAATTATCGCTTAAAGCTATTGAATTAATCTGCTCCATTAGCTAACCTCTTTAATCTTTAGATCGTCAACATACAAAAGACAGCCGCTTACTTTTTTCTTAGGATAGATTGCCGAAATTAAATCTATATATTCTTTTACCTGCTTTCCCTGATCATCAACTTCCGATCCGCTCTTAAAGTCCACGATAACCGCTGTAGCGTCTTTTACAATCAGCCAGTCAATGCGCTTAGTCTCTCCGAAACGGTTGACCACTTCTTTTTCCGTAAATATCTTGCCCGCTGAACAAAAAAACAGCTCCTTAAAACGGTCGTCACTTATTAGCGTTTTAATTTTTTCTTTAACACCCTCAAAATCGTCAAATTCCGGAAAACGCACTTGTGTCAAATCCATACAGCGGCTTAATTCAACATCCAGGTCTTTGCCGTATAGATTACCCAGAAGCGAGAATACATAATGCATCACCTCGCCCCTTTTAATCTGCTTATGGGATTTTAGCTGTCCGGAATCCTTAAATTCATTCTTGAGCATCTCTATCCAGTCGCTATAGTGGCTGGGGCCCAAAGTATACTGGCTCTCTTTCTCGGCTTCTTTTCTCAGCGGCTCACCCTTGCTGCCGAGCTCTGTAAAATCGCTGGGGATTAATAAATCTACTGTGCTTGTTTTGCCGGGCTTATTGGCGATGAAAACATAAAGTTCCTGCCTGGCGCGGGTAAAAGAAACGTAAATATTATTTAGCTCATCAATAAAGCTGCGGAAATATTCTTCGTTGTAGCGAGCCTGGATTTCCGGAGAAAATCTTCGGTATTCTTTTTTTAAGCGCAGCAGCCGAAGGACATTCTCCTGGCGATCAAGATTAGGCGTATAAGATGTTGAGCGGTTATCAGTACTGGATTCTCCCTTCGGGCCAATTTTAAGAAATGGGATAATCACCACCGGAAACTCCAGTCCCTTGGCCTTATGCACCGTCATCACCTTCACCGCATTGCTAGAGGGAAATTTTACATAAAGATCCTTATTAATTGCATCGTTAAAGTATTCCAGAAACGCTTTTATGCCGCTATGCTCATCCTCTTTTTTCTTAATCAGCTCAAGAAAAGACATAAAGAAGCTTTGGTTATCAGGGAATCTCACTAGCGCTCCAAAGTTTGCATAAATTGTTACTAACATCTCGTATAAAGGCATAAAACCGACGTTCTTGAAAAATATCTCAATATATTTCTCCCAGGTTTGTGGAAACTCTTTTTTAAAGGCGCGGTAAAGATACGGGGCAAAAGCATGCTGGTCTTTCTTATTTTTTCTATTTCTAAAAATAAAATCTTCGATTTTTGCTTTAGATATGCCTGAAGCTGCACAGAATATTTCACCGAGAATAAACGAGGCAAAGCTAAGGTTATCAATGGGGGAGTCAAGGAATTTTAGAAAAGAGGTTATTTCTTTAATCAGCCCATTCTCTCTGATATTCAAAGTTCTTTCTGACTCTACCGGTACCCCCTTTTCTATCAGCCAGCCAGAAATTTTCTCGACGTTAACAGCGCTGCGGGAAAGCACGGCGATATCCTTATATTCAAATGAGCGGTCATGCAGCTCCTTAATCAGCTTTAATAGTTTTTCTTTAACAATATCCGGGCTTTCTTCATCCTCTTGGGCTTCGGAATCATAATCTCTTTCTTCTAATTTGCTGGACAGAATATCGAAGCGATCTACGCTGACATACCCGACAGGCTTATCCGGCTGGGGATTTTGTACAGAATGTGAAAAAACCTGCAGCAGCTCCTGCTCAAAAAAAGGGAAAAACCTAAAAGATGCGTCATTCTTTGACTTTTCTTCTTGGTGCGCGTTGTAGCTAGCAATAAAATTCTGAAGATTTTCAGGAGAAAAAATCCGGTTATTAAATTCAATGATTTCTTTGGATGAGCGATAGTTACTGCTAAGCACCTCTTCTTTTTTTCCAAACTGTTCTAATTCTTTCTTTACGCCGTTAAAGAGCTTCGCCTCTCCTCCGCGAAAGCGATAAATCGCCTGTTTTTTATCGCCGACATAAAAAAGCGAGCCTCCGGTTGAAAGCGCCTCCTCAGCTAGAAGAAAAATATTATTCCACTGCAGAACGCTGGTGTCCTGAAATTCATCAATTAAAAAATGCTGGAAGCGGCTGCCAATACGGATAAAAATTTCCGGTACAGAAATAGTATCTTTACCGAAGAGCTGGCTGGCGCGTGCATTAAGCTCTTCTAAGAAAAGAATATCTTCTTTTTGGCTTTGAAGTAGAAAAAATTCGAGAACTTTATTAAAAATTTCTATATACGGATTAAAAAGTGAGTACGCCTCCATTTCGCAAAGCGCTCTAATTTCTACACGCAACTTATCCCACTCTGCATTAAGCTCTTTAGAAACTAACGCCCCCTTGTTGTAAGCAATTTCTTCTCTTTCCCAATACGCTGACTTCAATCCATCTAGCTGGAAATGTTCATCATTTTCCTCGACAAAGCCTTTAATCCCCTTAACAAATCCCTTGTTTATACCATCAAGATCGATTTCTTTTAATATTTTTGATATTTTCTGGTAGACCACCTTCTTTTGAGCGACAATCTCTTTATCGTTTATTGGATGGCTATAGAAAGGAACGCCATAGCGGTTAAATTCAGAGAAAAGAGATTTTGTTACTGAAAGGATATCGTTCTTAGCTAGCCAGCCGCTCTGGCTCTCGATTCTTAAGTAATGCCATACAAAATCAATAAACAGATCCTTAGTTTCTTTTCTTTGAGCGGCTAAATCCAAAAGCTGATCAAGGCTTAAGGCAATATATTTATTATAGTCTTCGCGAATATTAAAATTAGCAGAAAGTCCTAAGCGAAAAGCGCAGCCTAAAAGCAGGGAGTTGACAAAACTATCGATAGTCTGCACCTGAAAGTAATCATAACGCCGGATTATTTCTTGCATTGCTTGGAAGGATGCTTCTCGGCAGGCCTTTTCATCAAGGCCGACATAATCAAGCAAATCTTTCTTTTGAGATTCGCTTCTAAATGTATCCAGGGCTATTCGCTTCAAGAGCTCTAATATTCGCTCCTTCATCTCAACCGCTGCCTTGTTCATAAAGGTAATCGCCAGAATTGAACGAAGCCCCTCATCTTCCTGCTTGACTGAGGCATTAAGCAGAAGTTTTAGGTAGCGCCGGGCAAGGGCATAAGTTTTGCCTGATCCAGCAGAAGCTTCAACTACAATAATCTGTTTATCCATTGATTTTAACCTGTTCGCCCCAGCTGAGACATTTAACGATTTTTTTATCTTTATCGATCCATTCGATTCCTTGGTCTAGATATACAACATCGCCACGATTTAATAAAAAACATCAAGGTTATCGTTGGTCATTTAACAATTTAGTGCCTAATTCTTGCCACCGCTTTTTTCTGGTTCATGATTATTAATTTTTAGGGCGCTTTTTACGGGTAGGCGAGCCTAACACATCTCCACCAAAACAGCGGCTAAATAGCTTTCTAGACTAAAGCCGTTGACAATAAAATCTTCATCCTGACCCAAATGCTGAATATCTTTTATTCTGCGAATTCCTGAGGCATCCCTAACTTCGCCCTCTAAATCATCGCAAGAGAGTTCACTAAAGTTTGTCGATAAGAATAAGGCTCCGCCTGGGCTAAGAATCTCTGTCGCCGATTTAACCAATGCTTTTAGATCTTTTTTCACGCTAAAGGTTTTATTTTCGTGTCTGGAAAATGATGGTGGGTCAAGAATAATTAGGTCGAAACAATTTTTCTTCTTTATCGCGCGCGCAAGATAGCTTAATGTGTCATTACGAATAAATTCATTATATGCTGGAATTAATTGATTAAGCTCATAGCTTAGCTTTCCACGCTCAAGGCTCTTACGGCTAATATCCACATTCACCAATCCTTTTGCCCCAGCAGCTCTACAATAGACCCCAAAAGAGCAAGTATATGAAAAACAATTAAGCACCCTTCTGTTCATTGCCATCTGCGCAACAATCTTACGGTTATGGCGCATATCCAGGAATAAGCCGGAGTTAAGCCCGTCATTTAAATCAACTTCAAACCTTAAGCCATTTTCCTGAACAATTGTCTTAGAGGTGCTGTGGTTTATCCAAACACTTACTTTTATAGCATCAGGAGTAGCAGATACGGAAGCGGTCCGGTCTTTGACAACTAAATAAATACCCTGGAGGCGGTCTCTTATGAAGCTGGTGAGAATATCTTTTTCAGTAAACCAACGCTTGTCGGATATCTGTAAAACAAAGTGCCGGTCATACTGCTCGATAATCAGACCGGCCAAACCATCGCCATAACCATTAACCAGACGCAAGGCATTAGTGTGACACCTAAGATCCCTGCGCCTACTGATTGCCTCTTCTAATAATTCTATAGTTTTGTTATTCAAGGGGTGAAGGCTTGTGCTTTGTTTATACGACTAGAATAAAGTGTATATAAACGGCGCTACCGCTGAAGACTGAGTAAAAAATATGAGCATACCCAGCAACAAAAGCATGATAATAATCGGTGCAAGCCACCACTTTTTTCTGACTTTAAGAAAATCCCAAAACTCTCTAAGAATTGCTAATTTCGGCATCAACCCTCCTTAGTTAAAATCTTCTTTGGTAATCTGTCTGTGAAAATTCCTTGCTTAATTTCTTCTTCCAATACGACTCTGTAGTCGGATTAAATCTTCTATCTAAAAGATCAATTCTAAATATGCGCATAATTAAGCCTATGGGTGAAAAAATTAGATAAAAGATAATGCATAGCAGTATCCTGGTATTAACCCAACCTAAAACAAAAGCTAATTTCATCCAAATAATGTAAACATATCTTAATAGGCCTGGGACGATTAAGGAAACTAGAAGAAAGGAAAATGAGATTGTGCAAATAGTAAGCGGCGAATGTCTATGCCTAATAAAAACCACCAAAGCAATCAAAGCAAAACATACTGCCATGGTTAAACCAAACTTCTTTAAAAAAATCTTATCTGTCTTTGTATTATTCATTGACTTTAATCCAAAACAAAATCTTTCTTCCAGCTTTCGTCTTTTTCTTGCTTTACCTGCAGACGTTTATCCAATAGAAAACTTCCTAATACTAAATAGTCAATCTCTGTGCGCATAAAGCAACGAAATGCATCGCTAGGCGTACAAACAAGCGGCTCCCCTCGCACATTAAACGATGTATTGATAATCACCGGACAGCCTGTTTTCTTAAAAAATTCATTTATTGTATCATAATATAGCGGGTTATCTTCTCTCTTAACCGTTTGGATTCTTGCTGAATAATCAACATGCGTAACTGCAGGAATTAATGAGCGATTGACCCTAAGTTTATCAAATCCGCTCGCGCCTTTAAGTGCTGAATCTGCATCAAGCTTTTTATTATCTTTTACCGGAGCAACCAAAAGCATATATGGGCTTTCTCTATCAAGCTCAAACCAGTTAGCAACTTCTTCGCTAAGCACCGTGGGCGCAAATGGACGAAAAGACTCGCGGTATTTAATCTTAAGGTTCATTTTGGTTTGCATCTCTTTGTTCCTAGCGTCGCCGATTATGCTCCTTGAACCCAAAGCACGCGGCCCAAACTCCATTTTTCCCTGAAACCAACCAATAACATTTCCTTGCTCAATAAGATCAGCAACAGCACTAGAGAGCTCAAGGTGATCAAGTTTCTTATAAGGGATGCCCTGCTCTTCTAGAAATTCAACAATCGCTTCATCGCTATACTCAGGCCCTAAAAGAGAGGCAAATTGGGAATCCCTAACTCCATCAGCAAAGCGCTGATTATTTAGATATTTATACCAAACAAATAAAGCAGCCCCTAATGCCCCTCCGGCATCGCCACTTGCAGGCTGAATCCATATATTCTCAAAAGGACCATCGCGTAAAATTCGTCCATTGCTTACGCAATTAAGCGCAACCCCTCCGGCGAGACAAAGACTCTTTTGACCAGTAGACTTATGTACATGACGAGCCATCTTCAACATTATCTCTTCGGTCACTTTTTGGATAGAAGCAGCTAGGTCCATCTCTTTCTGCGTAATCGTAGACTCAGGTCTACGCGCAGCCCCTCCAAATAAACGCTCAAATCTCCAATTGGTCATGCGTAAACCATTACAAAACCCAAAATATCTCATATTTAACTTAAAAGACCCATCTTCTTTAATATCAATCAAGTTCTTAAGTATTAAATCTACATAGCACGCCTGGCCATAAGGAGCAAGCCCCATTAGTTTATACTCTCCCGAATTAACTTTAAACCCGGTATAATAAGTAAACGCGGAATATAATAATCCCAGGGAATGCGGGAATTGTAGGTAATGACTTATATCTAGACTGCTACCTTCTCCTACACCAAAGCTGGCTGTCTCCCATTCGCCTACACCATCGATAGTAAGAAAGGCTGCTTCTTTAAAAGGGGAGGGATAAAATGCACTGGCAGCATGTGATTCGTGATGCCCGCAAAAAAGAATCTTTCCTTGATAATCAAGTTGATCTTCGATAATCTCGGGGATCCACAATTTCTGCTTAAGCCATAAAGGTATAGCTTGGATAAACTGACTTATCCCGGATGGGGCGTAGGTAAGTGCTGTCTCAAGTATGCGCTCAAATTTAATAAAAGGCTTGTCGTAGAAAACTACGAAATCAATATCTTTAACGCTGATTTTTCCTGCGCTAAGACACCAATTTATTGCCTGGGTAGGGAAATCAAAGTCGTGTTTCTTGCGGGTAAATCTTTCTTCCTGGGCTGCACCGATAATCTTACCATCGCGCACAAGACAAGCTGCGCTATCATGGTAAAAACATGAAATTCCTAAGATGTTCATTTAAGTACACTATTCTTTCTTTAGGCTTCCATCAATAATATGCACGATGCGGTGCGCATAATGAGAAATCATTTCATCGTGGGTAACTAAAAGGATAGTGGTTTTATAATCATCATTTAATTTTTTTAGTAATCCAAGGGTGTTTTTAGCGTTTTGACTATCTAGATTTCCAGTGGGTTCATCAGCGAAGATACATTCGGGTTCATACAGCAGAGCTCGCGCAATGCAGGCCCTCTGACGCTCACCGGCAGATAAACTTTCCACTCGCGCATTTCGCTTATCCTGCATATGTAAAGACTCCAGGTGCCTTTCTGCATTCTTAATTATAGAACCGGGAACAAACAATCGCTGCATGCAGGGAAAAAGCATATTTTCTAATACCGTAAAGTTTGGATAAAGATAAAAGTCCTGAAAGACAAAGCCAATATTATGCCTACGGTAAAGCGCCTTATTCTTTATGCCTTCAAACGGCTGTTCTTTAAAATAAATCTCTCCGGAAGTCGGCTTTAATAAACCAGCTAAAATATATAGAAGCGTACTCTTACCGCTACCACTTGGGCCTTTTATCCCTACAAATTCACCCTTCTTAACTGTTAAACTTAAATCCTGTAAGGCAAAAGACTTTGTTTGCTCGTAAAATTTACGTAAATTAACAGTGCGGAAAATATTATTCACCTCTTATAATCTCCACAGGATTGGAATTCAGCGTTATCCATGTTGGTATTATCGCAGCGAAAATAGCGCTACCTAAAATCAATCCTATAATCTTGAGTATAAAGATAAGGCTTAAATCCGGGACAAAGGCACTAATACTCGTCATGCTAAAAATAAAAGCTGTCCCTTTAATACCTAGAATAATTCCGATTATACCTCCTACAAAAGCTACGATAAAAGATTCGCACATAAAAAGTGTAGCGATTTCAATCTTCTGCCAGCCCAGGGCAAGGAGGATCGCGAGAAATTTTCTTTTCTCAAAACTAGAAGTAACCATTGTATTAGCCAAACCTAAAGCAACCGCAATCACAGTAATCAGACTTACTAAAAGAGAGAATTTTTCTCCTACGACAATAAATTTTGATTTTTCCGCTATAAAAGCATCTGATCTTACAGCTGCAATTAAAGGAGAGCTTAGCTCGATCTCCTTCGCGACACCCTCAATTGCAAAGGACGTTCGATAAAGTGGTTTTAACTTTAGATTGATAAAACTAACTCTTCCCTCTTCATGAATTGCCTTTTGAAGATCGCCTATCGGCATCACAACTGCAAACTGCTCAAAGGGACTACTACTTTTAAATACTCCCACAATAATAAAGGATTCGCCTTTAATTTTTATCTGACTTTCATTATCTTTCTGTAAACTCTTTGCCAAGGCATCGCCAACGATTGCTTCGTTTTTCCCGACAGCAGGCTTTCTCCCTCGGATAAATTCTATCCCATCAAACAAGAAACTGTCGTTTTCCCATCCAAAAACCGGTACAGCAGTACCCTTCATTTTATTAAGATATAGTAATACCGCGGCAGTATCCTCTACCCCCGGGGTTGCCTTGGCTGTTTGTGTAAGGTTAGCACTAACTCTACCTAGCAAAATACTTAACTGCTCTTTTTCCTGAATAACTAAATCTATCTGATTTCTACCATAGACGTCCTTAAATGATTGTTTTAAACTCTCTCCTATACCAAGCATAATAATACATACGCACACACCTATACTAACACCACAGATAGTAAGAAATACCCTCAGTTTCTTGCGAAATATGTCTTTAATTAAAAAATAAGCTATATTCATAGGGTGGATTAATTATCTTTACATTTTATTAGTTAGTGAAATTCAAAAAATCAAGGCCCAAACTGACTTAAATGAATGTCCCATGGTCAAAATCTCTTTCACTGCACCAACGTGAACACAGTTCAATCTCATGGGGTGTCCGCAGTATCTTCTCGCGAATTTTCTGAAAATTTTCTCCATTCCATATGTTCTCAAGCGAATCGGTCGCAAGATTCCCCATAGGCTCAAGATTTCCGAAATCCTGGCAGCACGGGACAACGGTTCCATCGGCATTAATAACCATATGCTCCCAAGGGATACGACAGAACGATTTATACCTAGCCTTGTTTGACGGCTTCTTATGAACGGAACTCAAAAAGCGCGGATCCGACGGCAGAAATGAACTAGGGTCAAAAGCCATCGTATCCTTAACGAATGATACCTTCTTAAAAGAAACCTTATCAGCGCCGCTACGCATAGCGATTGCCTTTAGGATATCGAGCTCCATTTCATTATCTCTCATAACAAGACAGGTAACTTCAATAAACGGATTACCTCTTTGTTGTCGGCGGCGTTCCCTAGACAGAAACTCGATACCCGAAACCACTGTCTCAAACTTTCCTTCGGGCCGGTACTTTCGATATGTTTCGGGTCTCCCCGCATCAAGAGAAATCGCTATATAATCAAGACCGCTGCCAACAAGTAACGAAGCCTTACGCTCATCCAGCAATACCCCATTAGTAGTAATGGCGCTTATTATTCGCTTGCGATCCGCAACTCGAATCATTTCAAAAAGATCTTCATTTAAGAGCGGCTCGCCGAAATTCCAGAATGCGATCAACATTTGATATGGAGCTAACTTTCGAAAAATGGCGTTGAAAGTGCTTATGTCCATCTGCGTGGGTTTTCGGCTTTCCACGCCAAGAATTGTCCGTGCACACATTGGGCAATGCAAGTTACAGTGTGAGGTTGGTTCCAACATTACATAATACGGCAAACCTTTAACGTGAACAAGCCGCAACTGCTTTGAATAACAAACCCGAACGATATTGAAGAAAACCGTCGGATTCATAAAACGCAAGAATGCCTTGCCAATACACCAACGTAACCGCCAAAGCTGCGATAAGCTAAAGGAACGGTTAAAGAGTCTCATTAGGCAATCTAAGCCAAACTAATAAAGTTAACCACCATACTTGGATAAATCGGGTAAGTTCTTTAGGCAAAAAATTATTTCTTATGAACGCAGTATCTCTTCGTAGATATCCAAAACATCTTCGCGTTCCATATGCAAAAAGTGGCCTACATCTTTTAAAATCCTTAACTCGCAATTGGGAATTTGGGTAGAGAGAAATTTAACATCGTCGAGATCAATAATTGTATCATTCTCGCCATTAAGCAGGATTGTTCTTGCCTTGATCGCCTTAAGGTCCACTACATCTCCTAGGCTTTTTTGAGATATTACAAATAAGCCGTGCTCATAAAAAGCCTGCACGCTTTCTTCTTTCATAGAACGAAACTGACTAACAATATTCTGCTTAATGCGCGGAGGAAGCGTCTCTCCAAAACTCTTTATTAATGTATGCGCCATCTTGTCTCTATCATTCATATCAACAGTTGCGCCATTCTTAATGGTCTCTATCATCTTCTTATTAGGCTTTGTTCCTAGGCTAGCCAAGATTAATCTCTTGATTCTATCCGGGTATTTTGAGGCAAAACCCACTGATATAACCCCACCCCAAGAAGCCGCGCACATCGTCCCATCATTCTTAATGCCAGTCTCCTCCATTACTGCAGCCAATATTCCAACCTGTTCATCGAGAGATAGCTGCGTAGAGCCGGAGAGAATCTTGGCCTTTCCTTGATTGGGGAAATCAAAAAGTACCATTCTGTAATCATGGGAAAAACGCGCAACTGCAGTCTGCCACATCGCCATTGACTGCTGCACGCCATTTATGCATATAATATGAGGCCCATCATTTTCGTATATTCTGTACGGTATTACAAATCTTCCTGTCTTTAATTCACCCTTCGTGCAAGGGGCGGATATTTTCATAATATAACCTTCTCCTTCAATTAGCTTGATAAACTACATTAAATATTACAATTATTATATAACACAAAAATTAAATATCAATAAAATAAACAATAAAAACTAAAACATAACCACTACTGTCCCTACCACAATAAGCAATCCGCCCATCCACTGATAAATAGTTAACCGCTCACCTAAAAATAAAACCGCTAGTGCTATTGTTAAAGCAAGGCTTAGTTTATCAATTGATGAAACTAGGGACGCCGGGCCAAGTTGTAGCGCCCGATAATAACATAGCCAGGAAAGCCCCGTAGTAAAAGCAGAACAAACTAGAAAGATGAGGCTCCTCCTATCTAAAACCATAGGATTCTTCCATTCATGCCGCAGGAAAACTAATAAACTTAAGAATAAAACAATGATGAAGGTGCGAATAAGCGTAGCAAAATTAGAGGAGATATTTTTGACCCCTATTTTTGCAAATATAGCGGTAACGCCGGCAAAAAATGCCGAAGCAAAAGCAAATAATTTCCAGCTAATCATAGAGGTTTCCTTTAGTTTAAAACAAACTAACTATTATGTATCAATATACAGAAAATGTTGCTACGGAATCTATATAGCCCATAGCTTTCCAATACATTATATAGGAATTCTGGGAAATATCCAGAAATTAGGCGTTATAAATGGCTTAAAATAACTTTTCTAACAACTAATACTCTAAATCATTGGTGGACATACAGTTAATAACCATAACTTTTGCCTAAGAGCAATATTGATGTATATGTTTTCTAGCACATGCTACCCTAATTGCTTTTAAGAAACCGCTTTCTCAAAACCACCCATAGTCTCTTGTATTAATCTCTTTAATATGTCAAACTTAATAACATCCAGCTGGCTGAACAAAAAGGTGAAAAATGGAAAGAAAAAACCGCGTATTGCTCTTGGGATTAACTGTAATTATCTTGTCTTCATTAATTTCTTATACTGTCTACGCCGAAGAAGAAGCAGTGTTAACTTCAGCTCCGGCTTCCGAAAGTTTCACAACCAATCCGTCTCAAAATTCAACGCCAGTTTATACGCAGGCTGCTCAGAGCGCACCTTCTACATTAAATATGGATTATCTGTCCCAAAATTTAACACCGGCTTATATGCAACCTTCTTATAACAGTTATATAAATAATCCTACTCTTGGTCCGATAAATTCACAAACTTACAGTAATATTATCCAGCAAGGGAATACATCGCTAAATGATTATGCGAATTATCCTTCTATAAATCAGCTAACTGAACAGGGTTATAATAATACCGCGCAGCAAAACGATGCCTTGCCTTATTTTGTCAATGCGGCTTCAATAAATGCACCTACACTACCTTTAACTTCAACATATATGCCCGCAAATAATATCACGAATAATTATACGCTTCCTCGAACTGAATTTACAGAACAGCCGGATGGCTCATTTTTAACAAGTACTGTTGAAGTGCCATTGTCTTACAGTAACCAGATCGGCAATAGCTTTGATGACAACGCTCCTGCATTAGCATCTGTTACAAATAATTTTGCAGTAGCAACCAATATATCTGATACCTTGGGTAAAAAGCTTGATTTAGGGATAGATGCTAATTACTACAGTCCCGCATGGCAAACACCGAATAATCCGGATATGCCACGCTGGGAGCTGGATACAAACAACAAAGAACCCGGTTTCTCCGATTATAAAACCGGACCCTACGGTAGGGAGATACGTTTTTACGGCGAAGGAATAAGCGTATTCCCAAAAGAGAATAATTTTTCTTCTACGTTCAACGATTTTAGTAATGAAATAAGCTCTCTGAATAATTCCGCCGAAGTTTACTCCTCCAAGGTTAATTCCATGCCCAACCAGATTATTGCTGATGACACAAGAGAACCATTGATAGCCAACGCTGACCAAATGCATCCCAATAGACAAGATTATACCCCGGATAATTCCTATAGAGATGTACGCAGGCCATTTGAAGAAATGGATCCTACTGTACGCGCAATAATGCTTATGCAACTACCCCCGATTGCAAAAGATGAATATAGTGTTACTCCCAACCCCTCTCCTGCCTTGATAAGAAAAGATACAGCTACTCTTGGCGAGAGCGGGCGTCTTCCGGAAATTTCGGATATCAAATATACCGGCGGAGAGACAAGAAACAATAACCCGATAATCCCATCAATTTTAGGATCGGATAAAGATATAGAATATACTATACAACCCCCATCACCGGAGCCTGCGAGAAGCTATGAATATAAGCTTGAGATACAAACACCTACCTTAGTAATACTTCCATTTGAGACCACTATTCAAAAGACTCCAAGCAATAATAACGAACCGAGATTAGTCCCGAATGCTGCCGGTGTTCCTCCTCTTAGAGAAATCGAAGCACCACCTTCTCCGATAATCCAAAATGAACCTGGCCTTGCCAAAGTAAATCCTTCGGACTCAATTATCGCTCCTGGATCTAACAATATGCTACAGAATGAGGTATACTTGAATCCGGTCGGAGCATCGATTAAGCCAGTAGGTTCGTGGACCCCCATAAACTATAGCCCATTAAGAGACAAAAAATACCCTGACTAAAGTTTTTAATCAGGGTTTAAACTATTTTTATTCTAGATCCCTAGAGATTTATGCAACTACGCATGCTAATGTCATAATTTAGCCAAAACCTCTGCGCCAATCTCTGCGTTAATTTATTCTTGCGCTTTAAGACTTCTCAAGCGCTGGTTTAGTCCCACATCCAACAAGCGCCTTATCAAAAAGATATGGATCGTAGCACTTAAGCGGGCAACCGCAGAGTTCATGCGGACATTTCATTAATTCCTTCTTAAAATTAATTTTATCAAATATATTCCCCAAATTTTCGCTTATTCGAGCACAAGGTATTGCGGAACCATCAGGAGCAACAACGCAAACATTGTATCCTGCATTGCAAAGCTTCCCCTTTGAATGAAACATTTTTATATCTGGATCATTCTCTATGCCAAAAATCTCTAATTCTTCTTTAGTATAAGCATCCGGATACATTTTACCATTGTATTTTCCGCAAAACTTAACAAATCTGAATCCTATCCCTATCTTCTTAAAAAATTCCCTATACTTGCTTACCTCATCTAAAATTGGAGGGTATGCCGGCTCAGAAGCGCCGATATTAAACCCTTTTTTCTTACATAAGTAGAAATTATTTATATATATTTTTAATAAATTAAGCCTCTCTAATTCTTTAATATGGCAAGAGGCGTTAATAAAAACCACTCTCTTTGGATCTATTCTTTCGGAAAAATCTTTAATCTTGTCAGAGATTAAATTTGAGTTTGTGGAAAAGAAATGCTTTTTGGTGATTTCAAAACAAACATCGATTATATTAGAAAGCAAAAAGGGTTCCCCCCCTGTAAGACTGATTCTAAATACTTTATCCGCCCTATTAAGAGCTTTTCTTAGAAGAGCCAAATTTATTTTATTACTTCCTTTAGCATAGAAAAAACTGCTAATTCCCTCAGGAATGCTTTCCTTAGCCAGATAGCCATCTTCCCCAAGATTAAACCAACAATAAGCACAATGCAAATTACACGCATTATTAATAGTCCACTCTAACCAAACGTCATAATGCAAGTTTTTTAACCAGGTATGTTGATATAAGTCTTCTTTAGTCTTTTTCTTGCTCATTGCAGTTATCCTTAAATACCCCCTATTTAACTATCTTAAGGCCTTCCTTTGTTTGCATGCTTAATCTTAGAAAATAGACGAAGGAAAGCAAGTACTCTTTGAATCCGGCCTTGCTTCCGCCCCTTTTACGTTCTTGAAATATATACGGGACTTCGGCTACTTTTGCATAAGTTCCTTTTGCTAATACCTCTAGAAGTATTTTATACCCCAAGGGAGTTAACATCTTACCTGCTATAACTTCTTTACGTAAAATAAAAAAACCTGACATAGGATCGCTTACTTTTGCAAGTAAACCCGGAAGAAGAAAAGTGCTGATAAGGGTTCCTAACCATGAGACAAACCTTCTCCAAAGACCACGCCTGAGCACCCCTGCCCCTTTTGTTTTACGGCTTCCAACCACAACATCAATTGAAACATCTTCATTTAACTTGTTTATTAAAAGAGGGATAACCTCGGGTGGTTGCTGCAGGTCTCCGTCCATAACTCCCAAGATATTCCCGCTAGCCCTTTCCCATCCCGCAACAACAGCCGAAGCCAAACCTCTTTTATTAATTCTACGGATTACTTTTATTCTTTTTTCTTTTTTAGCGATTGCCTGAGCAATCTTCCAGGTTTGATCAGGACTATTATCATCAACTATTATGATTTCGAAGTTAATTTCATTATTGGATAACACCTCAACCAGAAGACCACACAAGTCTTCAATATTGGTTGCTTCGTTATATGTAGGAATAACTAGGGTAATCCTTTGATTAAACTGATCCATATCTCCCCGCATCCGGAATATTACAAAAAAACCATTTAACTGCTGTCATTATATACCTGGATAGTTCGTTGATAGACTTACTTTTACGAAGCCTTTTCAAAATATAGCTTGGCCGGAAATAAAAATCATCGTAAAACTTTCTTACATAATACTCCAATTCTTTATCGGAAAGACCAGTCCAGGGTGTAGGGAAACGGGCCTCTACAAACTTTCCGGAAATATACTCTCTCCAATAATCCCTACCGGTCATTCTAATCAGAGTATCATTTAACTCGGTATTAGGCTTGGCGATAGTCCGACAAACCTGGATATAATCAAGCTTGAGGCTTTTGGCAAAGTCAATGGTAGCCAAGATGCTTTCTTTAGTATCTCCCGGATTTCCGACCATAAAGAAACCTAAGGGGCTGATACCGGAATCATGCGTTAGGGCGATTGCCTCTTTTATTTGCTTAACTTTTATTCCTTTAGAGATATTTCCAAGCACATCCGAAGAAACAGATTCTATACCGTAATAAATCTTTCTGCAACCTGCTGAATAAGCCTTTTCCAGACATTCTTTATCCACCAGATCAACTCGGCTCCTACAGGACCATTCGACTTTTATCTTCCTCTTAAGCATTTCATCGCATATTTGCCTATCCCGGGATTTATTAATAAAAAACGTGGCATCAAAGAAATCTATTTCCCGAACACCAAAATCCCTATAGCACTGTTCTATCTCGTCAACGATGCTAAGAAAAGTTCTTTGCCTAAAAGGAAGCCTGTGGATTGCGCAAAAAGTGCATTTATAAGGGCATCCGGTGCTGGTCAAAATAATAGTAAAGTTCTTTCTCTGGGAAGTAAATGACCCATAAAGATGATTAGGCAGTAGGTGCCTGGCCGGAAAAGGATAATCGTCAAAATCTATTGGATTCTCCGAAACCGGATTAGCTAAGATTTTCCCTCCCAACCTATAAACCAATCCAGGTATATGTTCGGGGCTAAGATTATTCTTCAGGCAATGTAACAATTCCGGAAAAGACTTGTTAGCTTCCCCGGATATGCCGTAATCAAAACAAGCGTAGGATAAAGATTCCTCGGGATATAAAGCGATGTTAATCCCGCCGATAACAACCTTGGCCTTAAGATGTTCTTTAAAATACCCTGCCCATTCCGTTACCCGGTGAAACCAATAAGTGTCCGCCCTAAAGCCAATGATATCGGGCAGAAACCCCGAAAGCTTCTGCAGCGCCTTTTCTTTGGTAAGTTTTAAGGCATTTGCATCAATAATCATAACCTGGTGGCCGGATTTCTCCAATATCGCCGCAACGTAGGCTAGGACTACCGGAGGCGCAAGACAAAACTCCTCGTCCACAACCTTCAAATTTTCAGAAAAAACCCGATGCCCAAATGGACAATGGATAAGCGCTATCTTCATCTTAATATATTGTAAATACTTTTAATTGTGCCAAATTTAAGAGACATGATAAAATTCAGCTCAAGCACCCCGCAAAAACCACAACCGCTACAGTGTGTTTCCGGAAGCATAGAAAATGCTCTCTCAAAACCTAATTCTCGGCAATCCGGCAACCCGGAATTATAAGCAATCCGATCACAAGGCAACAGTGTACCGTCGGTATTTAAAATACAGAATATCTTTCCCGCCCAACATTTCAATTTAGGGTAATACGGCCATTGATAAATATGGTTAAGGCCAACCAAAGAATTCCTTAAATGAGGATTACCGTTCTTCTTCTGGATTATCAACTCCCGGATAGCCTGCTTAAAGTCCTGCTCACCAGGAGCCATAAAGCTGATATCCTCTACGCCCCGATACAGGCTCTTTAACGGTTGAAAAGCCACCAGGGTATTGAATCTCTGCGCTTCCTCCAGAAGAAACCCAGTCTCTTTTATGTTATACTTGGTCAATGTAGTGGTAAAAATAAATCTTACTTTAGCATTACTGGCTGCCTTCGCTGCTTCAATTACCATTTTATAAGAATTCTTCCCCCGGACGGCATCATGTATCTCTTCTGGCCCATCAAGGCTAAGCTTTAAGAAATCTAAGTGCTTTAGCTTAAAAGTATTCCCCGGTATACCCGCGCCTGTAGAATTCATCTCCGTAGAAATGCCTCTTTTTACCGTTTCTTCCAGTATCTCTGCGATATCCTCCCGCAACATCGGTTCACCACCGCTAAAAGAAATGGTCTGCGTTCCCATAACCGCCATCTCGTCTAAGATAGAAATTATTTTATCGATGGTAAATTCTTTTTGCGGCGTGCTCCAGAGATTGCAATATTTGCATTTTAACACACAACGATTAGTCAACTGCCAGCGCACAGCCAAAGGGAGACGCTTATTTAAAAATCTGGCTTTCAAGAAAATTGCTATTAAGCGTTGCTTATTTTTAATTCTCATTTTTTCCGCAAAAATGATTACATGAACAATGCATCGATAATTGTATCCGGACTTAATCGAGATAATAAATTAAGGTCGACAAACAGGCTGCACCAACATTCACCGCAAAAAGGCTGAGTAAGCCCCTCAAAACATTCTTTTGCGCTTTTCTTCAATACGTTCAACTCGCCTTTTTCTACTTTAGCCCTCGGACAAGGATACATTTGCCCATTAGAGCCTATCCTACAGATTATTTTCCCGGCAACACAGTTTATAGCTGTTTTATCCGGCCAGCAACGCATGTGCTTTAAGGACGCCAACGAATTCCCAATAAATTTGTTCTTTCTTTTTTCTCTTATTAACACTTCCATCGCCTGCCTAAACTGGGTGATATCCGGCTTAAATGGATTAATCTCCTCACTATAAAGCATTGTTTTAAGGGCTGGCTGGAAAAATGTTTGCACGCGAAGTTCTCTCGCCAAACCCAAGATATAATCTAAACTGAATAAATTTCTACTATTTAAAGTAACCGAAATAGTGGTGTAAATATTCTTTTCTTTTGCCGCATCAATAGCCTGCATTACCTGCTTATGGGAGCCTTTGCCCCGTATAAAATCATGAATATCTTCCGGTCCATCTAGGCTAAAACTCACCGCCGCCAAACGTTTAAACTCATTAGCCATCCCTGGAAATAAGATTCCGTTAGAGGCAATACCTACAGAAATACCCAAATCACTGCAGTGATTAACCAGCCTTGGCAGGTCTTCCCTTAATAAAGGCTCTCCTCCGGTAAACCTTATCACCCTAGTACCCATTGCGTATAAAGACCGGATAAGCTCAAGAGCCTGAGAAGGCCCGATCTCATCATCTTGCTTAAGCCAAGAGCCGCAATATTTACAACGCAAATTACACCTTTTAGTAAGCTCCCAACTGACTAAAAGCGGCTTCTTTATACCAAAGAGAATTGTCTTAAGATAAGCACAACCCAGAAAAACTTTTTCTTTTATTCTCATTGATTTTTGATAACTAATGGATCGAAACAGCGGACTTCTACCCCCCTGAAACTACGACAGCCGCGTTTACGGAAATTTCTTTCCATAAAACCTATTACCCCAAGTGTGATTGGGGGATAGGTCGAACGGGAGATCATAGTCCAAACCCTCTTCTTCTTAATCGCGCTATTGTTCATAATCTTTTCCTGGAGGTCACTCTCAAAATCAACATTCTTATCTCCAAGCTTTATGCCAATAATTTGATTGTTTCTCCCAGCTAAAAATACATTGTTCTTATAATTCTCTCGACTAATTTTACCATAAATATCAAAATCTTGGAGCGTGTGCTTTTTCTTATCAAAATAAAACATGAACGTTACAACTTCAGATAGTGAAGAAACAACCACTGCATCCCCCTCTGCTATTAAACTACTGACATATTCAGTACTATTCTTCCAATCAGCCGAGAAGGAATTATTATATACTATCGACAAAGGAATAAAACTCAATAAACATATTGAAGAAATAATTACAATCTTAACCTTATGACTAAAACAAAGAAAACCAACAGCAACGCTAATACAGAATGCCGGCAAGATAATTATAAAGTGTTTTATTGCATAAATTGAGAAATCATTCATCTGGGAGTATAAATAGGTGAATAGCACCGGGATGACTAACCAAAGAGAAAGCAATACCTTTGCACGCTTATCATCTGCTTTACGAGTTGCTTTAGCGCTATAAAAGCCGAATAAAATAAGAACAAAATAACCCAGAGAAAATATCCACATTAACCAAGGGGCTGCAAAAGTTACCTTAAAATCATCCAATCCATATCTAGGCCCTCCCCAGCTTAAAGTATTAAACGTCTCTACAATCGACTTCAATCCGGGTTTACTTATCCAAAAAGCCATCTCTTTCATGTGCGACTTATCGCTGTTAAGAAACCACAGACCAGCAAATAAGGCTAGCGGAATAAATGAAAATATCCATTTACGTAACAAAATTCCGCGCAGATAAAGAGCCGCAAAAATACCTTCTGCCATGACCACTAAAAACCCTGTAGGATAAGTATTGATCAGCAGAATATTGATGGCTAGAAGAAGACCCAAATAAACTATCCTGCCGGTTTTATAAAATTTAGTTAAATAATAGACTGCAGCCGTAGCTAGCAAAGCAATAAAAGAAAACTGCCGAATCTGCTGACACTGGTATATATGAAAAACTGAAATCCCAAGTAAAAAAGCGCTGAGTAACCCGGTTTCTTCGTTAAATAGCAAGCTAGCGAGCTTAAAAATAAATAAAATATTTAAGACACCACAGATTAATGAAAAAAGCCTCAAATTAAATGCATCTTCCCCGAATAAATAAAGCCAGCGGTTAAGTAGAAAAAAATAAACCGGTTTATAATTTACCCGGGGCGAGGTTAAATAAAAATCCAGCGGTTTCTCGGCATGCGAAATACTTACTGTTTCATCAAACCATACCGGCTTATCACCAATTTTGTATAGTCTTAAAAAAATCGATCCTGTTAAAATAAAAAGCAGGGTTACTAGAGTAAAAATTTTTGTGTTCATAAGACTTTTTCAAGGCCAAGGTTTGTGCCGCTTAAAATAATCTCGGAGCTCTGCGCTCCTTGGTTAAAAAGTAGATCCAGGCTGGACATAAAAGGGACAAACGGGCTATGCAGCTGGGTATAAACAGGGTGAGCGTAATTCTGGAAAAACAGACTAATGCCCTGCGCACGAAACACTTGCGCATCCAGAAAACTCGCGGCAGCCTGACTATCATAAAGCTCGTTTGCCTTGAGCGCCTTACAAACTGCAATTATTTTATCTTCCCTGCGACCGCTAGTCTTAAGGCTTGATGATTTAATAATTTCCCTTCGGATACCCAACTCCAATGCCAGCCACCTGATTAGTTCCAGATCTAGTTCAACAAGATACTCCCAATCAAAACTTAATATTTTTTTTAGACCAGTAAAATATTCTTTAAAGTACTTGGATTTATAATAATTTATCTCCACTGCCTTTAAATGCTTCTCCCTCCAATCAGATGAATAATCTATCCTGGCTTCATTGATTAGTTGGAATTGCTTTCCTTTTGTCAAAACCGGAACAGAAAGCCAGATCCAGCCGTTTTTTGTCCTAATTCTATTTCTACTGCGCCAGTCTTTTTTCGTATACTGCACATCATCGAATAAAACAAAAACGTCGCAGTTATGCATCAATTCAAAAAAACCCAACCATGGTAAATAACCGGGTTGCATTATCGCTATACGCATGATTTATCGAACTCTCACTATTCTCTTTATTGGAACGTTTCTCTTAAAAGCAGGCGTTTTTCTTTAAGCCCATTTAAAAAATAGACCTGATATTCTTTATTCACTTTATTTACGGAGTTTTCTAAAGTTTCGTAAAGAGTGCCTGGATAAAGTATGCTTTCTTCGGCAAAAATAAAACCTATGCCCTGGAAACAACATTGCTTAAACTTTTCTTCAATTTTTGGATCATGAGCTAATATATTATTGCTTTTTGTTAAATCATACCCCGTAGAATAAAACACGCCCCCGCCAACCCCTTCAAAAAAAGAGCATAGATACTCATCTTGGATATGTTTGGCAAAATTATAGATTAACCCAGGCCTATATAAAAATGTACTTGCGCCAACTCCGGTATAAGCATATTTTCTATATTTATAATCAAGTAAATTTATTAATTTTGTAATCCTTAAAATGTCTTCGGGCGCTTCTATAGCGATTGCGTGGCCGAGGCTTAAGTAAAATGATGTCCTGTATTGTTCAGGAATTAGTTGAAATTTTTGAGCAAAGTTGCTGGGATTCTCGGCGAAATAAACAGCTAGCTCTGCTCCAAGGCCCCAAAAGTAAAAATTACGAAATTTTTCCGGAACTTTTTGCCCATAAACAGAACATTTATTAATGTCATTCCCGAATTTATTAGCAATACTAAAACCAAAACTTTCGTAAGAAATTGGCAATGGCTTTGTGGTTTTAAAGAAATTTCTAATGTCTATCAATTGCGCAGTACCTAATAAATTAATAAGAGTTAACACACCCACAAAGAAAATATAAATATGCTTTTTTCTGGACAAATAACTACAGGCCTGAGAAAATAATATTAAAATCAAAGGCCACAAAGCCGCAACATATCTATACCCCTTTCCTTGTTCAATATTAGCTGGGTCGGACTTAAAGTCGCCTAACAAATAGGTAGCCAAAAAACTTATTAAATAAACAAAAATGAATAGATTAAAAAAATGTTTTCTAACCGAACAATCTAACTTTCTTCCTCGATTTGATTTCAATGAAACAAAAATAAACATGGTAAAAACAGAAATGTAAATTAAATACGAGGAATACGCTAGAATATTCCTGGAAAATAACCACCCTTTTGAAAAAAACTGCGAAAGCGGAAGATCGAAAACAAAGAATGAATAGGTTTTAGAAATAAACTCTGGAATGCTCTTATTAAATAGGTGCAAATATACCGGCTTATGCAACACATAAATTATTCCCCCATGGGCATAATTTAAATTGTAAATAATCAGCGGGGAGATACCTAAGACAAAAAAAACCAGAAAAAATCTAAATGATTGACGTTTGAATAAAGAACGCTCAAAAATAAAAAAGCATACTAGGCATGATAACAATCCTATTGTGTTAATGTAAGCAAACCAGATAGAAAATCCACAAACCAAGCCCAATAAAGAAAGATATACGGCTTCCTGCTTAATATTATAACTTTTTGCTAATAAAATTCTACCTAAGCAATAAAGCATGACAAAAGTGAATAGGATCGAATCGACATGATTGCCGTAGATTAATAAAGAGAGTCTAATATATGTTTGGGAAGCGAAAATAAAAATAACTGCGAAAATATTCGCTGATAAAACATTCGCATATTTCTTTAGTAAATAGTACCCAATAATAAATGAAGTGAGAGAAAAACTAAACGGAACAAGTTGAGTTGAAAATATACTCGCTCCGAATATTTTATAAAACAAAGCAGCAATTAATGCCACAAATAAGCTCCCACCTTCATTATGACGAAAGGTATAATCAAATAATTGAAAATTTCTTTCTGTTATTAAATCATGAGCGGCTGTTGCTCTAAAGGCTTCACAAAGACCCAGCCAAGCGGGTTCTGTTAATAGCACAATCATTCTTACTAAAATGAACAATAAAACAAATAAAATTAATGGATTGATTCTCTTCATTATCTACTTTTAAGTTGATAAAATCTGGCTGCTGTAAAACTTTGCTATATTAATGCACTTCAATATTATATAACAAATCCCAATAAAGTTAAAATTCGAAAATAAAAAATTTCCTTCACTGTCCTAAAAATTTCAACCAAATTACCGCATTTTGATTTTCCATCAAGTCTTTTATAAAAAATGCACTTTACTTCCCTAAATTTATAGTTTTTGAAAACAAGCCTAAACATGATTTCTGGTGGTACAAAGGTCCCGGTAGAAATTATCTGTAAACCTTTTAAGATTTCTCTCCTAAATATTTGTACGAATTGAAAATCGTGTATTCTTGAATTAAATAAAATTTTAATTAACAAATAATTTGCGTAAGAAGTCATCTTTCTGAATGGGCTGTTTGCGCTCCTGTCTTTTCGAACTATTATGATAAAATCAGTACCATTGTTTTCAAATAACGGTAAGGTATCCCTTAAATCAGCTAAGTCAAATGGACTATCCGCAAAATTACTCATTACCAATTCCTTGGAAGATAATTGTAATCCCCTCCATAAGCTCGCGCCGCTGCCGATATTCTTTGAATTATTAAACACCTTTAAATTCTTATTTAAAGAAACTAATCGCTTTAAGATAGCGGCTGTTCCATCAGTACTTGCGTCATTAATAAGCACGATTTCAAAGTCATTTGTCAAATCTGAAAGTTTCATTATAAAGCTTTGTATTGTCTTCTCAATGACTTCTGCTTCGTTATATACCGGAACAACAACCGAAATACTTGTTTTAAAATTCATGCCCATAATGATTTCTAATTTTTTTGTAACTTTTTGGTTATTTCCTTTAGTGTTTTTGCTAAATGATGCACATCGTCATTTGAATTTAAAGAATTAACTGGTAAATATATATTTTCATTTGTAAGAAGCATGCTCTCTGTGCAGGATGTAGAATATTTAAATAAACTACAAATACTTGAACAAGCTTTCATATAACCGTAAGTAGTATCTATTCCTAAACGAAATAATGAATTTAACACTGCTTCCCTGTCATGCACCTTAATAACGTACTTAAAATATGCGCTTAAAGAACCTTCCCCGCTACGCTGGACAATTATTCCGGATTCAATTAGAAGCTTGCTTAACAACTCTGACTTCTCAAGAATATTTTTGATAATTTCCGGAAGAATGCTTAAATTGCCAACGCCTACCATAGCTTGCAGATTGCTGAATTTAACCTTCATTCTCCCTAATGCCTTGCTGCTAATACAAGAAATCTCCTTGCCCTGAAGTATGTTAAACTTTATCTGCTTATTAAATCTATTTAACAATGAAAGTAATGGATACGTTAAATAATTAAAAACTTCTTTATTAGTCAGAAAAATTATTAAGCCCGTCTTTATCAGGTCCTTAAACAGTTTAATCCTTTCTATGTTGCTATATTGGGCTATTTCTTTCCTTATATTATTTGCTAATTCATTATTATTTGTAACGATTATCCCCCCATTTAGGGCACTCAAGGGTTTTAGCAAGCCTAAACTAAAATATCCGGCGTCTCCGAAAATCCCGACCTTATGTCCTTGGTATTCAGAACCCAAAGCCTGACATGCATCTTCGATTATTTTAAGGTTATGTTTTTTAGCAATCGTGCAGATCCTTTTAATCTCCGCGGGAACTCCAAACATATGAGTAACAACTATAAACTTTGTTCTTTTATCAATATTTTGCTCAATTAAATCCGGGTTGATATTAAAAGTGTCGCGATCAATATCGACTAATACCGGGATAAACCCAGAGCTAGCTAATAACGCAGGGACTTCAGGAACATTAAAATCAGATAAAATCACTTTATCTCCTTTTTCTGCGCCCAAATATTTTAAACATAAATATAAAGCTAGTTTACCGCTTGAAACGGCAATTGCATGCCTTGCCCCTATAAAATCTTTAAATTCTTTCTCAAAAATCTCGACGTACTCTCCTTCCAACGCTTTAGGAGTAAATAAAAAAGCAAACGCCTTAATAAGTAAAGTTTTCTTAAAATAAAGCCTGTTTCTGGGTATTTTGGTTTTCATTTATTAACATTAATAACAGGAAACAAATACCTTCTGATTGTGCGTGCTCTCCAAATTCTGTCAGAGCTAGAGTTGCTTGTAACATTAGCGATTAAATTAAGTGACCAGAGCGGGATAAACCCGGGAAGAAATCTCCAGATCTTTTTATTTATTATAAATTCAACCAGCCATCGCGGCAAAAAAGGCAAGATATACAAAGTAGTTATTAATTTCGGGTTGGTATCTTTATAAGTATCTCCGCCCTGCGTAAATACTTTACCGTATTTTTCTTTATGGAACGACAGTCCAGAACTATCTTTATGTTTTTGAATTCCAAGCCCTGGATAATATCTAAGCCAAAAATAGTGGCTTCTCGTCACCCTGTTCTTATTGTAAAAATGTATCATTGAGATTATATCTGAATCATTTTGTTTAGGTAAACCGAGCATATTTTCCGTAACAGCCTTAATCCCATTCCCTCTTATTAAATCCAACGATTTTTCAATTACCTCATTGGACTCATGCCTATTTAGTATTTCTTTTCTAATCTTATGATTCAATGTTTGAATACCTAACCTTATCTCTGAACAGCCCGCTTTTTTAAGAAGAGCTATTCTGTCTTCATTTACCAATTCCGGATGAAGATAGCAGATAAATGGCACGAAAACATTTTTGCGATACGAATCCGCAAATTCTTCCAACCACTGCACATCGCATGGAAACACATCATCGTGGAATCTAACTACTTTAAATCTATAGCGTTCTAAGGCTATGCTTAGCTCTTTAATTAGGTTAATCGGGTTTCGTATTCTATAATAATTGGCTTGGCCGTATAAATTCTTTAATATTGAGTGGCAGCAATAACTACAATTATAAGGACACCCCCTTGAAGCGCTTGTATGATAGCCTATCCTAAAATAAGCATTTTTTCTACTGCAGTACAATTCATGATCAGGGAAAGGAAGGTTGTTTATATCAACTAACTGCCTGACTGGATTTTTTATAATGCGCCCGTCTTTTCTAAACCATATGTTTTTAATATTACAATCGACTTGCCCCTTACTCAAACTATCAGCTAATTCCAACAGGGGATATTCGCCCTCTCCAATACAGGCCATATCAACTGCTTCCAAGCTCATCACTTCATCAGGGACAGAGGTTGGATGTATCCCGCCGAATATTATGGGGATATTTGTCTTTTCTTTGATCTTTACAGCTAAATCATAAGCCCAGCTTGAAAAATCAGTACATACCGAAAAACCTATCAGATCGGGCTCGTAATTTAAAAGATCCGCTACTAATCTATTCTTCGAATCGAATACCCAGCTAAGCGGTTTTATAGACAAAATTTCATCATTGAACAATTGAGGATCGCAGAATAACCTTATCTTATGGCCTTGGCCTCTTAATACAGCGGAAAGATACTTAATCCCCAAATTTTCTTCCGGGCCAGTAACAAAGGCCACTTTTATACCCATAATCTTCGCAGTCCTTTTATAAAATATAAGGGGTTAGAAAAAATATAATGGACATACCTTCTTCTGGTACCCCTAATCGGATACCATAAACGGAGTTTTTTTATTTTTAGTAAATTTAAGAAATAAGGGAACATTTCCAGAAGATTATACGATCGTAATGGCGGGAAAAACCGATAAAGCCTGTTTTTTAATATAAAGCGCACTGCGCTAGGAGGAAGAAAATAAATTAAAACTAAAAGTAGCTCCAGTTGTTTAGCTACACAAGTGGTCACTTCAGTATTAATAGTAAAAGGCAACAACTCTTTTTTAGGACTTTCTTTGCTTGATTTAATCAACTCCCTGATTTCTGTTTTAGGAAAAGAGCGGTGCTCAAACATATATATCTTATTCGGTCTATTCCTGTTATAAAAATCGGCAAGCTCCCTTGCTTCTTCCTCAATGTTTCCGGAGAAACCTTTTATATTGTCTACGACGCAAAATATATTATTCTTATTAAATAAATTTATTGCTCTTTCTACAGTGGAATTAGTATAGAAACGGTGGAATAACCCGGCTCTTATTTCCGGATTCAAACTTTCCACCCCCATCTCCACTGCGCGGCAATTCATAAATTTCAATATCTCCAATAACTCCTCATCAACATTAGTAGGATAGACCCAGCAGAAAAAAGGTAAACTTATTTTACTTTTATACTTCTCTGCAAATGCCTTAAGCCATTTTCTGTCATAAGTAAAAGTGCTGTCATCAAAAAATATCTGTTTAGTTTTATATTTGAGCTTTGCTTCCTCTAATTCTGCAATTACATTTTCAGGAGACCGGCGCCGTAAATATTTTCCCGCGTATAGTTTGTTCAATACCCCGTTACAACAGTATGTACAACTATAAGGGCAACCGCGGGATGTAACTATCGTATAACTTTTCCCTAAATAGGGCATCTTTTCGTAGAATATGTTTTTATCCGGAAAAGGCAGGCTATCTAAATCCGCTAAAGCCTCGCGTAAAGGGTTAAAATAAACATCTCCATTGTTCTTGTAACATATATTTTTAATACTATTTAGATATTTCTTGTTCAATTTTGTATCCAGTAATTCAGCGAAGGCGTATTCTCCTTCACCCACTATCACGTAATCAATGAATTTATTCTTTATGACCTCTTCAGGGACAGAAGTGGGATGAATGCCTCCAAATGCAATCGGAATATCGATTTTATCTTTTATCCGTTTGCTGAAATCAGATGCCCAGGCATAATTTGTGCTTAATACAGAAAATCCCAAAATATCCGGAGCATACTCTTTTATCTCCTCAATTAACTTTTCTTTGAAATCAAATACCCTGCTCAAAGCCCTTGCTTTGGTAACTGTATCATTAAATAGCTGCGGATCAAAAAACAGCTTAACTACATGTCCTTCCTTTTTAATAAAACTAGAGATATACTGGATGCCTAAAACCTCCATCTCAGAATATACAAAAGCTACTTTCATTATTTTTTTACCCCTGTTTCAATTTCATTCGTTAAAAGATAGGTGCCGTTTTCATCATTTTTTCTAATCACCCCTTGGTTATCCTTATAGATTATGCCAATATGGCATCGTTTGGCTATCTGAAAATCGGCTTTGTAAGGATCGCAGGCTGTAGAAAATATTAATTGAACGAATTTTGAACTCATATTACTATATTCGCCTAATTTTAAGAGATGCGAACAGACGGTTTTAAGAAAGTCTATCACTAGGTGCATTGATTTAAAATTTACGATGTACTTCGGTAGGAATATAACTAAATATAACTTAGCTAAAACAGCATTTCTCGGAAGAAGCTCTGCGTACCTGTCTAATATTTTATTCATGCCTTTTAAGTCTATCAATTTATCTATAGGCAAATATTTGTCTTTTGTTCGATATATCCAATAATACTGGATGTACAGGCATGTACGTTTACCCAGAAAAGACATATAAGCATACAGGAATTTCTGAAACAAGTAGACATTATCGCGAGCGATAACACCAGCTGTCTGTTTTTCAATTATATCTATGACCTCATCTGGCATTACTGAACAATCTGGAAGAAACTTCCTACCGGAACCCGAGCGGATAAAGCTGGTAAAATTAATTGTTTTTACGAAATCATTCTTAACCGCGTAATTAATAATCTTTTTAATTTCTTCTTCATTATCTTTTACAAGGGTCATATTGATTACCGTGCTGAGCTTCTCATCCCTTAAATTATCTAAAGCCTTTAATTTAACGCCCAACATCTCCACATTTCTCAAATTACTATAGATATCTTCCTTAAATCCATCGAACTGCAAATATATTTTGTTAACGCGCGACTGCTTTAGTTTGCGTAAATAATCACGATCGCCGATTCTTACCCCGTTTGTATATAGACTCGCTGAATTCTGCGTTTTTTTCAACAGTTTTACAATTTCTGGCAATTGCTCATGGCAAGTAGGTTCTTTGCCGAAAATAACCATCTCGGCCCCCTTATGCCTTCTGGCAATCGCTTCTACATCTGAAAGAAGCATCTCATTAAAATCACCTTCTCCGTAAAAACATACCGGACAGGCAAGGTTGCATTTACCAGTGATAAAAAGGAGGTAGCGAATTTGTTTAAAATTATCGGAAATAACGTTGAAATAGTAGTCTCTTAACCCTTTATAATATGTTGGATGATTCGAGATATTTTGCGAGTATTCACCGTGTTCAATACAATATCTTTTCAAGTAAATCTTATTCTCTATTTCTATAATCTCAGCTGGTAATCTCTTTAAGCAAGCTGGGCACAAGCTTATTGTTTTTGCCAATGTTTTACCCACACGACCCGTATTGATATCCATAAGCCTTTACTTACTTTCTAACGATAAATCAACTTCACGATTTAAATAAAAATCTGTTGCTCTACCCATATGGCTTATTGCCCCGCTCTTCCTATCAAAACATGCTACTTCGCTATGGCAGTTTCTTGCTATCGAGTAATCTTTTTTATACCTGTCACAGCCGGTTGTAAAATTTATGTAGAAAAATCTTGAGCTTTTTAAATAAGCCGGCGATTTAAAGAAATAAGATATCCCCATGAGAAAAATCTCTTTCATAATAACAACTGACCTTAATCTTAAAAACAGGCTGGCTATTGCCGCAGATAAAAAAAAGGCTGAAAATAGCTTATTCTTATTATAAATTTTACGATAGCTAAAAAGACAACTCTCCATCTTATTGAAATTTAGAAAATTACCTAAAGGCTCGTAGCCACTTTTTGTTCTAACTGCCACATAGGATTGCGAGTAAAAACAGAACCTTTGTGAGAAAAAAGATTTGATGGTTAAATGAAGCTTTTGAAAAAGAAATACCTGTTCTCTGGAAATCAAACCTTCTGTCTGCTTATCCAATAAATCAACCAATTCATCCGGCATTATATAATTATCTAATTTGTTATTTCTTGCGCTACCGATAAAAGCTATTGCTAAGAAATTAATAGCTTTAATAAAGTGGTTCTTGGCAACAAAATTAGCCATCTCTCCAAGTTTTTTATCATTAATTCCTTTTACCACGACACAATTAATTCCGGTAGGAACTCCTAGATCGCGTAGATTATTGATAGCCTTCATTTTAGCTTCTAGATAATTGTGTCCGCGTAATTCTTTTTCGATTTCCGGATCAAAAGAATCTAACTGTAGATTTACTCTGTCTAAGCCAGCATCTATTAAAGCAGATAAATAGCCTTTATCGGCTAAACGGATACCATTTGTATTTATACTTACTGACCTGGAATGCTTTTTAAAAAGCTTGATGATATCCGCCAAATCATCTCTACATGTCGGCTCACCCCCGGTGAGAATAAAAAAAGTCTTACTACTATTTTTTATATAGCTTTCAATATCATCGCAGGTCGGCTCTTTGCATTGTAAATCTTGATTACTTATCTCCAAATAACAAATCGGACACTTCATATTGCATCGATAGGTAAGGTATACTTCTGTTTCCGGTAAATCCCGGTCTTGATTCATTATATTAAAATATAATAAATCAAGTTCCCTATAGTATGCCGGCGATTTGGATAGCAACAGATTGGAGATGCCACAGGAGGGACAATTCTTCCGAAGAAAAACCTTACCGTCTTCTTCTATGATTACACTTTTAACTGTATTACAACATAAAGGACAAATACTTCTTGTCGCCCTAAAAATATCCTTATTTTTTTCCATTAAGTTTTATGCGCCTTAACCTAGAAACTGTTTAATAAAAAATTTGGCATTATTGCGAAGATTTCCCCTTAGGGAAATAAATGCGCCATGGAATCTACGCCTAAAAATCAAGGAGCAGTAAAATGCGACCTCATTAATATGATAGCAACTCTTAAAATGCGGCATAAAATTATACAGATTTTTATCGAGTATAAAATTAATAACCTTTTTGGGCAATACATACATTAGGCTTACTACTAAAAGAAGCCTATTTATCAGTTTAGAGTTATATAAATTCTGATCGCTTTCAACAATAGGTAGTTGGGAAATCTCCCCTCTGCTTATCGCTTCAACCATAGCTGGATCCAAATTGCTTTTCTTTGTTATCTCTAGCCCGGGATAATATTTAAGATAAAAGATATCAACTTTACCCGGCCTGATTTCATTATAAAATCTAACCATTTTTAGGATATCTTCCTTTTCCTCACCAGGAAGACCTACAATATTATCCGCGATAGAACAAATATTATTATCCCTAAGGAGCCTTAAGGCTTTGCTTAAATTCTCATTTGTATAATTTCTTTTAAGGATATTTAAGCGTATCTCCTCATTTAAACTCTGCACTCCGATTTCAACTATTTTACAATCAATCTTTTTTAATAAGTTAACAACTTCCTCATCGAGAAAATTAGGATGCGCGCAAAGAATGCAAGGTAACGTTATTTCCCGCTTATAAGAATCAGCAAAAGTTCTTAACCATTTTTTATCATAGGTAAACAGGTCGTCTTCAAAGAACACCCTCTTTATATTGTATTTACTTTTAGCCATAATAAGCTCTTTTATTACATTCTCCGGTGAACGCCTCCTTAAGAATTCACCTTTCCCCTGATACATTTTCCTTAAAAAAGGCACGCAACAATATGTACAAGCGCCCACGCAACCCCTGCCTGTAATTATCGAATACCTGTCGGAAAACATACCTTTTCCCTGACATAGCTCTTTATCAGGAAACGGAAGTTCGTTTAAATTATTGATTGGCCCGCTCAATGGGTTCTTAAACAATTTCCCTTTGATTTTAAAATAAAGACTATTTATACTACTGAAAGAATCACCTTTTCTTATAGCCTCTACTAAATTCAGTAAAGCATATTCACCTTCACCGACGATTACGAAATCAACAAAGTCTTTTGAAATAACCGCCTCTGGGATAAGGGTGGCCTGAATACCTCCGAACACTATCGGTACACAAGAATGCCTTTTAATTTGCTCTGCTACTGCATATGCCCATTCTATATTATTGCTCGTAACAGAAAATGCTATAAGATCGGGGCTATTCTTCAATATTTTACTGATCCATTTATACCCTCGCTGAAAGCTAAAGAACAAATCCGTTGAATGCCCGGCTTGTTTTAACACGGCAGAAAGATGCTCAATTCCTAAAGCATCAAACTCCGTATGGACAAATCTAATGTGCATTGTTTAGGCCTCCTTTTTAAACAGTACAAAAAAACTCGCGACAAGAGATACCAGACTTATCAACAAGCCCAAAAATAAAAGCTTAGGAAAATACGTGAGACGCAGCAAGCCAGTCTCTCCCTTGTTAAGCCTTACAGAAAGTAAACCATTATAACCCTCTATCTTGCCTTTATTTGAATTCCAATCTCGATCAAAGTTCTGGTTAATTACCAATCTATCTGGATTTAAGGTATTAATCTTAACCGAGATCAGGTTTGGAGAAATATTTATTAGTCTAGCATCATTATTGTTACTCAAGAAGAAAACCTCCCCTTTATAATAAGGATTGGGCAAAACAAATAAAGAAGAATACGGCATCAAGAAAGCATATTTTGGCAATAAGTAATATCTTGGCGCAACGCTAGATTTTAGTTTCAAATAAAACTCGAAATTCATGAAACCAACATTTTTCTTTGCCAAGAAATAAAATAAAGCTTCTGAAATTGATTCATCCCCATGATGGATATTAAATCCTTTTACTTGAAAAGTCTCTCCTGCTACCGGGCTATAATTCAGCCTAGTATTAAATGAACTAAAATAACCTATATTCGAATTGAATAAATTTAGATAAGTGAATATGATAATAACCGCCGGTAACATAACCGAGAGCGGTTTAAGCTTTAGATTGGTAAACTTTGCAAATATTCTTCCGCTTATTAATGCTACTAAGAAAACAATGATTATAGAATAGTACTTAGAAATCTCTTTGAGGGAATTAAAGATTGGTAAATTCCACAACAACCTATGTAAATCAACAAAGCTATTCGGACCAAAAGAGAGAATAATAAATGCTGTTAAAATTATTATATAGCCTCTCAGTTGACGCAAATAAACTAAGCAGGCAAATAAAAAAAGCGTTACAGGTAATAAACCCAAGTACATTGTCCCTGGCCCCAAGCTTTCAGGAACTAAAAGCCTCCTAAAAAACAGACTTAGAGTATTAGCATCTGAGACAGCATTTAAATAGCTGAGGCCGCTAATTCTATTGTTTAAAGACAATAACTGCAAGAACGGTAATATCTTAACTGCAGATATCAGCGCGGTAAAAAAACATACGGTACAAAATATTCTAAGAAAGGAACTATCTATAATTATTTTTCGGCTCTTAAACTCAACGCTATTAACAAGGGCAAATAAAAACAGGAAAAGAATGATGACCGGAAAAAATAAAATAACAGAAATTAATAATAAGGACAAAATTAGACTAGAAAGAATGACGAATTTAAATTCTTCTTTTGCTTTAATAAAGAAGGCTAACAATAGCGGCAGTAGCAAAACACCCGCCGAAAAGAATATCCCATTTTCAAACAAATAAACAAACATACCGGACATCGAAAATACTAACGCAGAGAATATGGAACCAAAAACATCATATTTCAGAACAATGCGCGTAAGATAAAACATTGAACCTGCGCCAAATACAAAAAGAAAAAACCAGGTTAGGTTCATGCCTTGAATTTCACCAAATATAACTGAAAAGACGGCAAAGGGAGTTAATGATATATCCACCGGATAATTCAAGGCCGGCCTTCCCCCCTCAAAAATTGGGATCCAAAATGGAAAAGAATGAAACTTAAGAATGGCTGTTTTTAAATAAAGACCTGGAACATAATTTGCATAAAACGATGGTAAATTCTTAGGGAAAAGCGTGAAGGAGTTGCTTATGTGCAAAAGAAGCGGCGAAGCATACAAACCTACCAGCAAAATAGTAACAAGAAGCGCCAGAAGGTCAATTTTTTTGTAATTCATGGGCCTGAAATTATTTTGGGCCATAATCAATAAGGGACATAATACAATCATCTGGCCGCATCCGGCCTAAGACTTTTTTAATATTCTGGTTTTTAAGTTTCCACTTTTCCCAAAACAGTGTTTTAGAAAACTGCATTCTTACCAAACCCAGAATTGGAATATCTTGCGATCTCCATAAATCAAATCCTTCATCCCAATATTCTTCATCAATTTCCGTATTCACATAAAAATGATAACAGTAGATCTCCCCGGCAGGAACAGTAACGCTCCGAAGAACAGTATCTAGTTTTAGCTTGGAAAAGTCTATCCTTCCTTTAGCGTACGGGGTGACACTATAAGGAGTATCCTCTATTACATCTTGGTGATTAAAAAAATCTTTTGCCTGAATATCCTTCCATGGACCATCATTAATCTGTACAGATAATTTTATAGCCTTCCCTGGAAAAATTCCGTTAGAAATAAAATCAGATGCGTTCATCATAAAGGAATTATAATCCGCAGCGGGAACTAATGCTTTAAATGAAATATTCTTCACCAGTTCTTTATTAATCGAATTATACCCGTAAGTAACGAGGCTTTCCCAAATATCTATCTTTTCCCAAAAATACCGCTTACCATTTATTACTTCCTCACCAATTAGAGAAATTTGATACCGGTTATCAGCGTCTTCCCCTTCAAAACTTGTGATTTGATAAACAACAAATTGCCCCACACTCCAGGGCTTTATTTTAAATGGCTCGATTTCCTGATCAGCAAAACAATTATTCATCATTTTGCCAACTAAGATAACCTGGAAAATTATAGTCAAAATATATTTAAACAAAGAAACTCTATACATAAATGTTTATAAAGATAAATCTCTGTCTTCTTATAACTCTTTTTTTACAGTTTCCGTTATATATTTCAAATCTTTTTCGGTAAGTAACGGGTAGATTGGCACTGATACCGCTCTTTTCATAATATATTCTGTATTTGGAAATCTTTTACCGGATAAATTAAGATATCTATGCAAAGGATAAGGTTTAACTGGTTGCTTAATCTTTACCATTTTCTTGCAGCATTTTTCCATAAAAGTATCGATATCATTCTTTATCTTTATCATATACCTATGAAATACGTGCAATGAATCAGGTTTTTCCAAAGGTAGAACTACATCCAAATTTGCGAAATTATCATTATAAATATTTGCTATCTTTCTTCTTGCCTTTATGAACCTATCGATTTTAGAAAGTTGTATTCTACCAATTGCTGCCTGTAAATCTGTCATCCTATATGTATACTTAACACCATAATCAAGGGAATCCGGTTCTTTTAATTTTCTAAGCCTTTTTAGTAAGGGCGCGCTATTAGCTAAAACCATGCCTCCTTCACCTGTAACAATGTATTTAGTCCCTTCAAATGAAAAAATAGACAAATCCCCCCAATTGCCAACCTTCCTGCCTTGATATTCGGCTCCTATTGAATGAGCGCAGTCTTCGATAATATAAATACCTAGATTTTTGAATTTGTCTATTTCGGCCGGACAGCCGAACATGTGAGGAATAATTATCGCTTTGGTCTTCTTTGAAATTACTTTTAGAGCTTCATTAAATGAAATATTGAAATCTTCTATATTTACATCGCAGAGAACAGGCCTTGCTCCGCTATATAAAACACCATTCAGCGCAGACCTGCATACATAACTAGGAAGCACCACTTCATCATTTTTACTAACTCCTAAGCTTAACAATGCTAAATGCAACGCAAGCGTACCTGTACATGTAGCAACCGCACCCATACTTCCGATATAATCAGCCGTCTCTTCTTCGAATCTCTTAACACATTGGCCTTCAGAGAGATAATTGCTTTTTATTACATTTTCTATAGCTTCCAGTTCCTCTTTGCCGATTGTTGGTTTAGAGTGTTCGATAAAATCCGTATATAATTTTGCTACATTCATCTACCTGAAATTTTTCTCAGTAAAATATCTCCCTTAAACATTCCAATAAGATCTTTTCTGTTTTTACATTTATTTATATATTTAACCATCTCCGCTTCTGCCTCTTTCTTAGAACCAACACTATCGCAAAGGAACGCAAGAGAAATAAGAAACTCATCGCTAATATTACCAATTTTATTAGAAGCCAATGCGGTTCTAAGATAAGGAATTGCCTCATTTGTACGATTTAAATAAAACAAGGAAACGCTTAGAGCAACATCTATATCGGGATTATCAGGAAATAATCTCTTCGCTTTCTTTAGGGTTTCATAGGTATCATCGTATCTACCATCCAATAAATCATTAGTGGCCTTATCCATTAAATCTATGTAAGTTGTGCCTTTTGAAGAAGCTTCGTCTTTGATAATATGGTCTATTTCATTAATGGGGATAGGAAACACGGCTGTCCCCGTATCAACATCTATAACATTGCCAATGCTCTTGACAACCTTGCACTCAATCCTTTTTCCGGATTTCAAAATAACGATCTCCGCAAAAACAGGAGTGAAACTAACGGCTAGCACTATAGTTACGACACTTAAAAAAATAATTGTTTTGCCCTTCATTTTTTTCTCCTTTCTTATACAATATTGATTAATTGTATATTCTATCTGCCTGAAAATATCCGAGTTTGTTTAAATATTCATCTATCTCTTGAGCCATCATTCGATGGCCTACTGCACTTGGATGTCCGTCATTTTTCTCAATCACGAGTTCTGGCTGTGCCTGGAAATTTATTTTAGAGTCAATAATATTAGCGTCTAAGCCATACTTTGCAAGGATCATCCTCAACCATGGCCTATTACCTCTATAAAACAAAACCTTTATATTGTTTGCCTTAGTTGATTCATCAAGTTTCTTAATTGCTTGATCGATCTCTATCAGCCCTTTCTTAATTGCTGACTCAGAAGAATTAATATGCCGAGAGTAATTAACAAACATCCCCATCATCGCAGTGATGAAATGGCTCTTATAAATAAAATCTGGAGAATATCTTAGGAATGAAAATGGGTAATAATAGTTGCATAAGGGTTCTTTATCATTCTCAGTTACTACAAAAATTACCAGGTCTGGATTATACGCTAAACATTTGGTCGTTAACGTTTCTACCTCCTGAACAGTATTATAGGTAGGGACAGAGAAATTTAATACTTCGTATCGTTTTCCTGCTTTGTTCAATGATCGCTCAAGTTCTTTGGAAAGAGTCTGCTGCAATTCGATGCCCCATCCGAAGGCGATAGAATCTCCGAGGATAATTATTCTGTATTTACCTCTCTCTTTCTGAATAGGATATTCATAATCTCTTATGCCTTGCGAAGATATTTCTATGGTGCTAGAGGGGATTTTTATAAAAACACCGTTAAACTTGATCTTCGCATTAGGTTTTAAATCATACAGTATCTTTTGATTGTTAGAACTTTGCATAATTTTCCTTAGTGACATATTGTATGGCCAGATGAATCCGGAACAAATTTCCAGAATAAATAGGAATAAAAAAACAATGGCTATTAAAATTATGATTTTCTTGACCATTCATTAAGCTGATTGTAAATTTGGAATATTTTAAGAGCTACAAAGGAATACTATGCTCAATATCTATGCTTATTTTACATCCATTATCCCGAGAGTCAACGCATTTCTCGAATCCGGTAGCCCGACGAGCTTTACTTGATTTTATCATTTAAAACATCCTGAACAGCATGGAAATAATCATAGCTCCAAGTCCTGGCTTTCCAGTCTTTACATCTACTACAATATGCTACATCGTTAAATTTCCTTAAAAGGTGCGCTTGGCGAATTTTTTGATATTCAGAAGAGGCCCAAATCTCCTTTATGCTATTTTTGTTTGCATCTCCGACTATGGTCTGGTCACCCCAATCTTCCACGCAAAATTCAGCAAAACCGTCCACATTTATAAAAATCCTCCTCCATAACTGTGGACATGGCCACCTGTCGCCATCACAGTTAATCTTAAGCTTTTTTTCATCGACCAACCCTCCGATAGTTGTATAGGTCCGCGTCAAAACTTTATCTACCCTAACGCTCCAATAATCGACAAACTGCTCAAGCTCCCCATCGACCTCTTTCTGATCAATAATACTAACGAAAATCTTTGTTTGGTATTGCTTCCTATTTCTCATTTCAATAAACCTGTGCACGTTTGAAGTCACCAAGTCAAAATTTGATTTCCTTCTTATCTTCTCATAGGTCTGCTTGGTGAAGGCATCCAAGCTTATCTCCACAATGTCAGTTCCAGCTTCAAGTACTTTCTGCGCTGAATCTTCATCCAACAATGTCCCATTAGTAATAAAATTTATGGGGAATATGCCTTTGGCTTTCGCCAGCCTTATCATTTCAAAAAAACAAGGATGCATCATCGGCTCACCATCAGAGATGAATCTAAATAAAACTCCCTTATACCTAGAGACCTCTTCTGTAATCTTTTCATAAAGCTCCCAGCTCATATGCCGGCCTTTATAATCTTCTTGCTTTGAGACGAATGTATACGGACAATGGATACATTCCAGATTACAGATATTGGTTATTTCCATAACCACCATAGCCGGAAAATCCTTTTCTTTTTGTGATAAAAAACTATAGTCTAATTGGCTCTTCATTCTTTCTTTTTTGCTCTCTGGAATAAAACTGTCTTTCTTTGGCCTTTGATAATACAGTGATCCGCTTTTTAGTCTGGATGTTTGATAAAGACATTTTTCATTTTAACATAGAAAAAACAAGATTTATCTATATTTTTAGCGTGTTAATCCTGCCTGCCAAAGAAGAAAAACCATGATATTCCAAAGTTTTCTCCCGTGATCATTTTTTCCGGCGCAGTGTTCTTTGTGCAAGGCCCATACGAACTCAAGATCGATAATTTCCGAAGCAGTCCCCTGCGAAGCCTTTAGCGTCTCGATAAAAAAAACCTTCAATTCACCCTTTAGCCACGCGCTTACCGGGATACTAAAGCCGTGCTTAGGCCTACGAAATACTTCGTCCGGTATTTTCCCTCGGAAAACATCCCTTAATAAGCGCTTTCCCCGCAAAAACTGCATCTTCTTTTGCCGCGGCAAGTGATAAGTAAAATCTACTACGCTATCATCGAGAAAAGGAACCCTTACCTCAAGCCCATGATGCATACTAGCCATATCCACGCGCTGCAAAACCGAATCCGCTAGCCACACCTTTAGGTCAAAATAATTTACCTGCTCTAAGTAACGCTTTTTTCCAGAATCCTTCAGGTATTGTTCAAAAATACGCTCCGGCTCATGACTAAGTAGACTCTGCGTTGTGCCGCAAATAGGGCGTAAAAGCCGAACCCTCTCTTTAAAGGAAAACACACCTCTTAAAGCGAAATGAGAGAGTTGCTTGCTCACGCTGATGCCTTGCAGCAATACCTCAAATCGCTGCCGCAAGCTTAACCAAGAATCAGTCACCGGTGGAATCTTTGCAAGGCGTTCAAAAATCAATTTCCTTAAAGGTGCGGGGAGACAAAACATAGGGCCCATCAAAATATCCGCTAAATAAGTTTCGTAACCCAACAATAACTCATCCGCGCCTTCTCCCGAGAGTGCAACCTTGCAATATTTCCTGGCAAATGCGGAAAGTTCATAAGTTGGGAAAAAAGATGGTTCTCCCATTGGCATATCCAACGCTTCCCCCATCCGTCCAAGAAGAGAACCCAGGTCTCCTGCTAATAAACAATCGTGGTGGCGAATCCCCAACTGACGCGCAACCAAAGACGCATAAGGCCTCTCGTCAAAGCTAGCTTCCCGAAAACCAATGCTAAAAGCCGCTACATCTGCTCCAAGGGTTGCTGCGGCATAGGCGATACAACTTGAATCGATACCTCCGCTTAAAAAAATCCCCACAGGGACATCCGCCTTTAGGTGCGACTCAACTGCCCGCATAAAAAGCGAGTTAAACTCATTCTGCGTAGAATTTAAAGTTAAACTATCCAATCGGCCCTTCTGGGACAAATCCCAGTAAGCGCATATTTTAAACTTTGCGTTTTCGTAAACAATGTATGTTCCAGGTAGCAACTTCCTTACTTCAGTAAAAGGAGTCTGCTCACCTGGGAAATAATTACAAGAAAAATAGCTGTGCAGCGCTGATAAGTCAAAACTACGGGAAACATCCGGATCGCACAAAATTGCGCGCACAGAAGATGCAAATACGACTCCATCAGGCAAAAGAGAATAATATAAAGGCTTAATCCCCATACGGTCGCGTGCCAAAATCAATTTCTCTTGCTTGCAATCAAACAAGGCCAAACCAAACATTCCATGTATATGCTTTAAAAATAACTCCCCGTATTCCTCATAGAGGTGTGGGATCACTTCGCCATCACAATCAGTAAAAAACAAATGCCCCCGAGAAATAAGCTGTTCTCTTAGATAACGGTGATTATAAATCTGGCCGTTATAGACAACACGTACTCGGCCATCCTCGCTACAGAAAGGCTGGTGGCCACGGAGAGGGTCCATGATGCTGAGCCTTCGTACACCAAGCCCAATAGCCCCTTTCTGCCAATAAACCTCTTCATCGGGACCCCTGCGCTCAAGACTTGCACTCATGCGCCGCATAATAGATTCATCAGGTTGTTTCAAAGGGTCAAAATAGTATTTACCGCAAATACCGCACATTTCGCTCCTAGCCTCTCCTTAATCCCTCTCAAGGAGGGCCTTTATTCTTTTTAAATATTCCGGATTTAATTTATCATTTCTTATTATAGAGATGTCATTTCCGTCATAATCAGACCATTTCTTAGAAAACGCCTTTCCTTGAGATTGTAAATAATCATATAATTTTGTTCCGGGGAATGGGGTAGCAAAAGAAACCTGCAATGAATCAGGCTGAGTATCCTTGATAAATTTAGCAGTCTCCTTGATTGTCCCGATAGTTTCTCCGGGCAATCCCAGACAAAAAGTAAGGTGCACCTTGATACCGCATTCTTTCGTCGCCTTAATATTCTGCCGAGTTTTTTCTAAATCTATATTTTTTCGAGCAAATTCCAATATCCTCTTATCTGCCGATTCTACTCCGTATTTAATGGCAAAAAGACCGGCTGAGGCCAGTTCTTCTATTAGCTGTTTATTCATTAAATCAGCCCTTCCCATAGCAGCCCACGGAACCCTTATATTTCTTCTCTTCATTTCTTTGCAAATACCTAAAACATGGCTAGCATCAGCATTAAAAATATCGTCATCAAAATATACCGCTTTAAAAGAATACTTTTTTACAAGGAAATCGATTTCATCAACCACATCAACAGGATTACGCCTGCGATATTGATGATTCTGATAAATAGTTTGCGGCCAAAGACAAAAAATACAGCTAAATGGGCAGCCCCGGCTAGACAAAATCTGCACGTTAGGCACCGGCATTCTAGCAAACCCATCGTTATATTTATACATCGAAAGGCTTTCTCTTTCAGGCCATGGCAAAAGGTTAAGATCGGTAACTACCTTACGGGATTTGTTTATTACGCATAAACCTCTCTTGCGAAAAACAAGTCCAGCTACTGAATCTAAGCTCAAGCCTTTATCCAGTTGCCTGGCCAAATCCAACATAGTATATTCATATTCACCTATAATAATATAATCGATAAACGGATATTTGTTTATAATGCTATCTGCGAAGAATCCTGAATGCGGACCACATAAAGTTATCCTGCAGGATGGCAATATTTTCTTTATCTCCTTAATAATCTTTATGTCATTGTCAAAAGACGGGGTAGATGTCTCTATTAGCAAAAGGCTGGGCTTAAAAGCTTGAATATCTGCTATAGCTTTCTTCCTACTAAAACCCTCTGCGATAGCATCAATTAAACGGGTTTCAGAAAATTCTTTTTTTAATAAAGTTGCTGTATAAGCTAGGAAAAAAGGGAAAGGTATATACCGTATACTACCATCTTTTTCGATTGGCGCAGTAAATGGCCAACGGGAACCAGCCCTTACCCCGCGCTTACCATCTCTATGCCAAGGCAGATTAACAATCAAAATACGCATATTATTCTCTAGCTTTGTAGTAACTTTGTAAGTACATAAAATTAATATAACTAATCTTGATTCTATTTACAATACGAGCAAGTATTATATTCTTTTCCCGCATCAACCATTTTTTGTCTGGAGAGATTCAGAAAGGAGCGAAAAGATTTATCCTGCAATGGAAAACAATCATGAAATCCTTCCATAAGCCCTAAAAAGTTCTTCAAATAACCCACTACTATTTCGGAATACTCTTTAATTTCAATCCCCTCTAAAATATTCGCCCAGGGGATATATGCGCTCTTCATCCCAATTTTTACTTCTCTTCTAGCACCTTCTTTAAAAAAAATGGAAAACAAATCGCCTTCAAATTTATTGCAAAAACCATCCAGCTCTTCTTTATTATCCAACAAGTTATTAACTATGGCTAGCAGCATAAGTACGCATTTTTTGAAAGCATTCTTCTGCAGCTTAGCTCTATCCCTAGCTCCCAATAATCTTTTATCTAAAGACAACTCCAGCATCCGAGCTAGAAGATTATTGATTTTCTGCGTAGTTTTATCATATTGCCTAATTGAAAAAAGGTACTGCAGGTCTCTTAATGTAATATAAACGGGCAGTAAAAAATCAATATAAAACAAACCGAATCTCTTTTCTTTCAGATCTTCAACCATGAATTTCTTAGCAAGCCACAGATTTTCTTTAATTTTATCCGGCAAACTGGCAATATTGACATAATATTTACCGACCCAGACAAGATAACAGAAATTATACCGCCAAAAAGTATCTAGAAGGGACTCGAGGCTATCCTTTCGTAAATGATAAACTCTGGCTAATGGAGAATATTTAATTTCGTATCCTTTCTTCAGCAGTTTTTCGGAAATGTCATGATCTTCCCCGTTGGTCCTTAACCGTTCATCATAGAGCCCCACATCAACAAGGGCGTTCCGGTAAAAAACTGTATCGCATCCAAAAAGAAAATCTGGATTTATAGGCTTATCCCCCCAGTGTTGCACCATCCTAAGGGCTCTCCACCGATCAAGGATATTTTCTCTGTAATTATAGTTATCTAGCCTCCCCCCTGCCCCGGCAATACCAGGAGAATTAAATTGCAGCATAAGTTTTTCAAGCCAGTCTTTCTCCACAATACAATCAGCATCTATTGAGGCAACAAAATCCCCTTTTGCCTTACTGATTGCGGTATTTCTTGCTGCAGCCAGACCCCTGTTATGCATATGAGAGATAACTTTCACGGGAAATCTTGATGCAACTTCTAAGGTCTTGTCTGTTGAACCATCGTTGACAAGAATAATCTCTTTCAAGGGATACTTTTGGGATACTACCGATTGCAGACATTGTTTTAAATAACGTTGGCCGTTATAGCAAGGTACGTAGAAAGAGACCTCCCGACTTCGCGGCTCAACTTTTATATTTGGGGTTTGCGCCGGATAAAAAATAAATTTCCCGTTTCTAAAAACTAATTTTGCGTTCCCGCGAATATTAAGCGGGGTATGATTAAAGCGCTCAAAAAGATACTCTTCCCAAACCTTATTTCTATACTTTCCGTAAATATAAATCAACATCTCATTTAAAGTATTAAACTTTTCGCGGGTTAACATTCCGGCTCCAACCATATCATAAGCAAGGCAATCTTTCGCGAATATGAAACGATAGCCGTTAATAAACAGTCTGTATCCTAGATCAATATCCTCTCCTGTCCATTTAGTGATTTTTTCGTCGAATTTATACTCTAAGAAAATATCCTTTTTTATCGAGAAATTCGCTGAGACAAAATATTTCCACGCCTCGCCTTGATAACAATCTGCCTGGCTAAAAACACCATCACGAAAATCCGGATTTATTGTTTTAATTACTTCGTCCTTAAATAACTTTTCGCTTATTTCTTTAAAATTGTAATAAGGACCCTGTTTATTATACCCGGCGTAATAACCAAGCACGATATCGCTCTCTTTATGCCTCTCTAAATATAACTCGATTAGGCGCCTATGCGCTGCGGCATCCTGATCCAGAAATACCAGTATCCTACCTTTGGCCATTTTTGCTCCGAGATTCCTTGCCAAGGCAGCTCCGAAAATATCGGGGTTATGCAGGTAATAATATCTAATTTTAAGGCCGAATATCTTCTTCAGTTTATTTACCACTGACTTTGTATCATCGCTACTTCCATCATCCACTACAACCACCTCAAAACCGCGATAAGTCTGATGGCGCAAGCTTTCGATGACTACCTTTAGCCTATCAGAAGCGTTGAAAGTAGGGATAATCACGCTTACTAGCGGACCTAAGTTATCGGGCTTACGTAAATATTCCTTTTCGCCCAGGCCGCCTTTGCATTTTTCAAGGTAAAAACACTTCCTGCAGGAAACATTTAAACATTCATAGTTTCTAATCCTGCGCATAACAGAAGAACCCCAGATTTCGGCAAGTGACCGCTCTTTAAATGAACCAAGTAAAATAGAAGATGAATAATCGGGTCTATACTGACCTGAAGAATCAACAAAAACCCTAGAATGCCCGGAATCAAACTTCCCCCCTTTGCTTATCAAAGACAAATCATCTTTAGTCGCGCAAAAAGGCAAAGCATTAGCAATAAATACGTTCATCGCATATTTCTTATTGTAATATTTTATCGATTTATAAAGCGTTGCCAGATTACCTCTTGTGATCGGATGCATATTCTTCAGATTAGGTACCGGACGCAATAAAAACCACTCCTTAAAGTTACTTACCTTAATTTGACTGACAAAATCATAGAACTTTCCCAATGAGACAACATTTTCAGGTATGGCAATAGTAGCAAGCATAATCGCAGTGTTGGGTGATTCAGACAATGCGTCCAAAGCAACTCTTGTCTTCTTAAACCAGAGATGATTATGCAGCGAAAGCAAGAGTAAGTCGATATCCTGAAAAACTCGTCTTCCCTTGTCAGGAATAAGCATCCCATTGGAATTAACAATAGTATAAAGGCCGAGCTGCTTGGCCGCACGCAGGATCTCCGATAAATCCATACGCAAAAATGGCTCTCCTCCGGTAAATCTAACCGCCTTTACCCCAGAAGCAGAAATGTCTTTTAAAATCCCTATAATATCGGCTTTAGTCAACTCGCCACAATTTTTAGATTTACCCTGTTTATTAAAACAAAACGCGCAATCCAGATTGCAGCGGCTAGTCAACTCAATTATAACTTCGCGCAATGCATTCATATTCATTTATAGACCTTTACAATCCTCTCTAGGGTAACACTAGCAGCTCTTTCATTTAAAGAAGCTTTCAGGTCGATTATTTTGTTACCTTCTAAGAGAAAGAGCTTCTTGACCTTATTATTTCTGATAATTACCTTCTGCCGGAGGCATTCTTTCCTACAGGGATAAAATTTATCAAAGATATGATTTGGGCGATTAAAAGCGCATCTCCTAGTTACTGTCCAGAAAAATAATTCGCTCCGGAAAGAAAATTTTATGAAATTTGTCAATAGCGGGCTGGCCTTTTGAACGTTAAAACTATCGACTTCTAACATAAAAACATGGGGGCCAAGAATACTCAGGTATTGCCTGATCAACTTATTTTCCTTTACCAGTCCATTTAATACCAACAGCATATTCCTTCCAATAAGCCTTCCAACTACCAGTGGGTTAATGGCTTCCTGGCCCAACATATATAACAGTCCATAATCATTAATAACAACTTCGTCTTCATTGTTTAAACACTTTAGAAGTAATTTAACTTTATTAAGCCCTGCTTCTGTTAGCGCAGGGGTAAGTAAAGTAAACTTCTTTCCTAGCTTCCTGGCTTTGAGTTTGGCTGCTTTTAACCGTGTGACAGAGGGCAGCAATCTTTCGCAGAATTCTTCTCCGAAATAAACCCTTTCGAAGATATCGCCTTTTGCTTTATCCATTGAATCAGCATTATTAACTAACAGTGCCTGCTCTATCCTAGAAATAGCAATACTCCTTTTTACAATCTTCATGAAGATAGTACTTAAAAATCTTTCGGCAATTACCCCGAAAAACAAGATCGCTGGTTTTCTCATCAAGAAGCTTGCAAGCTTCTTTTAACAGCTGGATCGAGCGAATCTTATTTTTCAAGTCCATACCCCTGCCTTCGATCTTAAGTGACAAAATCCCCATTTTCTTTAATTTTCTCAACGCGCATATCGCGCAGCTAAACTTGGGAGAATTGATTAAAGCATTAAATGACTCTACGCCAAATCCTTTATCCCCGATAACACGCGCCGCTTTGAAATGATGACAGGGGATGAAATACTCCTTCTTAAGGTAATGCAGAGAACAAAAACTTTCTATATTTACGCACATACCATTTAAGGCAAAAACCGATAACTCAACACCAGGATTATTCTTATTAAGCGCATTCAGGTCATCAAGGCCAAGCTGTCGAGGCAAGTGCACAAGTCTTACCCCCAGACTTTTTAATAAACACAGCTCCTGAGAATTCAAGGTAGCTGTCAGGCAACTTGCGCAAAGTCTTAATTTAGGAAAACTTTGATGAATTTTCTTTATTATTAACAAATTCGAAACTATGCAACCATCTATATTGATTTCATTGGCAATGCGTGCCTGCGTAAGCGCTTCATTAAGCGTGGGCGCAAGATTATTAATTGCCAAATAAACTGATTTATTGTTTTCATGAGCTACGCAAACCGCCTTTTTTAATTCCTGCGCGCTTTTAAAGTTAAAATCCGGAGTATTTGGCCTATCATTTAAAGCTTGGGAAGAATGCATTAGGCCGCAATAAAACTCATCGGCGCCAGCTAGAGATAGCGGTTTAACTTCGTCAACGCACCTTAGCGGAGATAAAATCCTCATATTATTTTCTTATATATACTTGATAAAGGTTAATAGTATAGTCTTCGACCCCCTGAGGAAGAGTTTTCTGATCAGACTTAAACTCCTTAAACAAAACAAGATCGAAATCCCTCTTTATTTGTCCGCAATCTTTCTTAAAATCATCGCAAATAGTGCAAGTATAATCATCTAGAAAGAAGACCCTGCCTGTAGAACTCAGCATATTTCTCCTATATAAGTCATTTTCCAGAAAATCTTTTAAAGCGCAGGTTCTTACATTGGTGGTTGCCCCAAGTACCGGGGGCAGATTAATCACAAAAAGGTCCTTTGACGTAAAATCTTTACTGATCTTAGTTATTACCCCTAGCTCTAATTCTTTAAAATAATCCCTTCTTTCCTTCATATAAGGCAAAAAATTTAACATTAGCATAATTGTAATTAAAGCGCAAATTAATCCGCGGTCATTAATGCCCCTGAATATTTTACTTCTGATAAATTGCCCAAGCAAATAAATACCTCCTGCAGCGAAGATAACTAGAACCGGATAAAAAGAGAGGTAAAACCTGATTTTACCATACAATTCAGTGCTTCCGCCTAATGTTTGGAACCATGCAGTAAAATATACTAAATAAAAAATAACAACCCACAATATCAACAGCTTCCAACATTTCCGATAATACTTATAGCAATAAAAACAACCAAGCAAAAATAAAAGAGTAAAGAATATTGGATGTAAAACATTGGTAAATAAATATCCTCCCCATTTCTGGGAATTGTACAAAAGGTTACTTAAACTAAAATTGCTGCCGTGAATTAAGCCATTAGATTCTGCCTCCAGCCAATTATTAGAGAGCTTATCTCTTAAGACTCTTATAATGTCTGGGAGTGTTAGAAAAAATGACAGGGCCCAAGGTTCTAAATAGTTAAAATTAATTTTTGGTAACGGCTTGACAAATATAAAAATACCAAAAATAAATAATAGAAAGAAAATATGGTTTTCCGGACGGATTTGCGCAATAAAACCAATACTAAAAAGGCTTGCCCAAAGCAGTGAACTTGCTTTATGCTTGTAATAAAGAAAAACAAAGAACATTGTTAAAGTAATAAAATATAGTGCCGGCACATTTGTTTCGGCAGTTACTGACCAAAGGATATGCCCGGGCAAAATTGAGAATAACGCAGCAGAAATTATCCCAAGCCATCTGTTATTATAAATTATTGAAGTAAGCAAAAAAATATTGAAGAAGGTTAAAGCGCCTAGAATAGCCGAAGCATATATCGCGGTAAAATTACCCACCCCCTTTATAAAAAAGATAATCGATAGGAGCATGGGCCAGCCCAAAGACTTAGGGTAAGCTCCGATTTGCCCATAAGTAATTAAGTTCCTCGCCGCTTCCATATACCAGAATTCATCAACGTACATTATATGCCTTGGCTTAAAGAATACGAAGCGTAGCCAAACGGAAATGGCAAGGATTAAAGATAAACAAACCCACTGAACCGAGCTAATCTCCCTGATCTGCGCATACCAATAGCTTCTCGTTTGAAAGATTAAAACGAGCATAATAGCAAAGCTCAGAAAAACAAAAATTATGCCTGCTTGATCAATTATATTCATCATATAAAAATCCTGTTTTATAACCGGAGTTTATGAGCTATAATAAAACCTACACTTTCACCAAATCATTTACAAATATACTTAAAATGCCGATATACTATTTTTATCCGATAATAATTGCGCTTGCTTTAATTACAAGTTTTACTGATATCAAAATCCATCGTATTATGAACAAGCACTTACTTTTAGCAATAATCACTGCGCTTCTTGTTTACGCTTATCTTTTTGCTACTGGGAAATTAAAACCGGGTTTTTTACTATTACTTAACCCATTATTTGCCTTAACTATAGGATTTATCCTTTACTGGACAAAAACCTGGGGAGCCGGTGACGCAAAACTCTTTGCTACATATAGCATTCTTTTGCCTGTAACTTCTTATTCCCGGTTCTTTTTACTTCCCTGTCTTTCGATGTTTTTGAATATTTTCTTAATTAGCACCGTTTTTATCTTACTTTTGACGTTTAAGCAAACATTTGATCATCGTAAAACTATATTAAAAGATATATTTTCATTAAAAACCATCGGGCTATTCTCTAAAAGCCTTGCGATCATGTTTTCAATAACCTGGATTGTCTGGCCATTGATCCATTCCGTTAATTTCCCCATCCCGGAATTCTTGATAGTTATAATATTATTTTTGTTGTATAAAATTATTTTTAAACTGGTTAACGGAATTAAATTCAGTCGCCTCCTTTTTGTTTTAGTTTGTGTTGCGGGAGTATTATTACGCTATATCTTTCAACCGGATTATTTTAAAATGGCTGCGATTTTTCAATATACTAAAAGCTTGCTCTTCTTTACAATTATATTTTATACATTAGAAGCAGTATTAAGGTCCTTTAAGGATGAACAGAAAAGCAAGATTGCCTTTGCGCCTTTTATGGGACTAGGAGCACTTACCTCAAATATGCATATTATAGCCATAGCTATCAATATCATAACTTCATTAATGAGATAACCGAATATCCTGTAATTCCTGCATTCTTTACTCTAGTTTTAACTCACCGGTTTAAATTCTTTATTCCCAAAATATTTGCTATATCTCCTATAAACGCCCTCACACTTATTATTATACACACACTTAAGGCAAAAAGAGAATTTCTGTTTTTGTTTGAATTGACGTTCATGTTTACAATTGTAAATTGAAAGCTTATCTGAAGGAAATAAACCATCTAAAGAATCCGAGGTAAGATCTTCTTCTGTAACCAAACTACGTGATCCTGGGCTAAGCAAGCAATAAGGAAAGCCCTCCAGCCCGATTTTAACGTTTTTATTTTTATCTCTCCACGAAATAACCTGATTTATAAATGGCATAACCTTTGAATATTTTGGCACCACTTTTCCAAAGTTTACCCCCGCGCTGCCAAATGGCGTCAGAAAAACCAGCCAAATCTCATCAATATCGAGTTTTTTTATAAACTCAACAGTCTCTAAAAGACCTCTATAATTAATTACTGTCAACATTACTTTCACGATTATCTTAGAACCGCGCTTGCGCAGATTTCTCACTCCCGCAACTGTTTGCAGGAAACTTCCCTCTAGCCCAGTAGTCAAGTCATGGATCTTAGCATCAAAAGAATTAATATTTATCATGAATTTTAAATTATAGTTTTTAACCTTTTCACAAAAACTCAAATCGGAAAACGCCCTTGCATTGGTTTGCAATAATATTTGATATCCAAGCATATAAGCAAACTCTAATATTTTTAGAAAATCTTGGTGCAGAGTCGGTTCTCCGCCGGTTAAAATAAGGCTATTATACTTGGTTCTATTTTCCATTAAAGTCTTAAGAATAACTTTTCCATCAACAAATTCTCTCGGATTATTATCACCCGTAACACAAAAGATACAATTATTATTACAGGTATATCCCAATTTTAGAAATAATGCCCTGTCTTTTACTTTCAGCGCTTCTTCATATATATTCTCAACATCTTGAGCGTATTCTTTAATATCAGTTACTTTAAAAACATCATTCTTGGATTTACAAATTGCCCCATTGATGATCCCCTTCATGATAGTCTTTAAACCTTGGCTATTCTCGAAAACCCGCGAGCCCTTATTCTCACCAATCTTTTCAACCATGCCTTGATTATTGCTTATAATGACAGGTACGTGGTAATAAAAAGCCTCGAGAAGTGTCATGGGGCCGGTCTCTTCCCATAGCGAAGGTATAATGAGATAATCGATTTTACTAAAAAAGTCGCGGTAGAGATTATCTCTACTGATATTGCGTAATACTTTAACTTTCCTTAATTTACCCAGCCTTTTCAAATGTTCATTATCTGTTTTACTGTCTGCTTTACAAGTCAAGCCCATTATAATCCTAAAATCATGACTCTTTAGTTTATGCATTACATCTTCTATCAAAGGGATGTTTTTTATCCAAGAGAGTGTCCCTAAATAACCAAAAACCTTTTTTCTAGAAACCCGCGCTTTTACAAGGTAAGTAGGCAGGTCAACGCCATAATGCAAGGCTACAAATTTAGTATTGCTGCCAAAAAAGCTAAAAAGCTTATCTCTTTGCTGATAAGATGGGCAGATAATCTTATCTATCTGGGTTACAATTTTCCTTACCCTCTCCTCTCTCAATCTATTATACATCCCCAAAGCTTCATTGTTATAAGAGGCGAATTTCTGACACTCGCCACAAGCACAGTTGCTAATTGACTCTGTAGTACACTTATTCTGCCCGTCGTGATATATCCCTCTAAGACAAAACAGAGAGTGGTCATGCAACGTCACAACTTTCTTGATGCCGAAGGCTGAAGCTGCATTTAATATGGTGAGTAGATTCATTCCGGAAAGAAGTTGGATATGAATCAAATCGGGCTTATGTTTAACAAAAAGCGCATGCAGGGATTTTCGGAGTGTAATATCGCAACTGAAATCAAATGAGCTCTTAACGTTTTTTAAACGAACGAAATTGTTTGAGTTATTAATTATCTTGCAGGAAGAATTATTCTCGGAGAGATCGAGCTTAACAAAAATAACATCATACTTCTTTCTTTGTTCAGCTATTAAGCCATCGAAACAGGGATGATTTTGCTTCGATATGTGCATTAATTTCATTTAAGGAGAGGACTGCACAAAAACGATTACGTACAGTAAAAATAAATCACGTTGTAATGCATCCCGTAGAGATAAAGCTCTTAGAAATTAATACGATCCGTGCGATGCGTGCGATGAGTGATTCTGATGACAAATTTGTAGTTTATAGCACTTAGTATTAATCCACGCTGGGTCCAGTATCTGTTGGTTGACGTTAGCAGGCTGGCTCGCGCACTCTAAAGCAAAAGCAGAACTTGCTACTCCGAGCACAGAAATAGTCCCGATTCCAATTTTTAAGATATTTTCCTTTGAAATAAAACCATTCTCATCTTTAACGAAATCCGAAAGCCTCTTAACAATCTTCTTCGCGCTTCTTGGTGTCTTTTTATGCATAGATTGATCCCCCTTTCATTAGCCATCGTTTAAATATGGCAGCTACTTCTCCGTCTTTAGCTAAATTACTGAATAAATAATCGAGCTGGAATTCCAGAATCTTATCCATGGGAGTGGTTTTAATTTGAGGTATTAAATTATTTCCTGAAGAATAATTTAATACCGGACACGTGCCTTTCCAGGGTAAATAGGCAGAGGCATAATCCCAAAGCTGCATTACTGAAGCGCTGCAGACAGCAAATAAGTTTTCATTCTTGAATATATCCTCGTAACGATTACGCAACACATTACCTAATACAAATAAATCGCTGTTCTTAATCATTCTTGCTTCATCGCATGGATAAATATTCCCATCGGGCATATATGTTAACACAGCCCTCCCCGCTCCACAAGGATTCATCATATCTACATGTCCGTGATCCTGTTTATGCATAATTTTTTTTAATAGCAAAACCGACGACCACTCCTGGATATCCTTGCCCTTTTTGTTAAGTTCGATGATATAATCCATTGCCCTCTTCCAGAATTCTATAAATTCTTCCGGCGTGTAGCCTAATTCTTCCCATGACTTATCCGCAACCCCGATTTGTTTTATAGCCTTTAAATAAATAACGCTCTCTTTGAGTTTCAGGTATTCATCAATTATCTCCCGCGCAAAAACTAGGCTATGCCTGGTTATCGTAGGGATTAATCTTGTGTTGGATTCTACCTTGCGTTTCTTATAAGTAGCCTCAATCATTTTAATACCTTTTACTACCTTTGAATAGCTTCCTTGATTATTTAGGAAAACCCTATTTTTATCATGTAACTTCTGTGGTCCATCCAAAGAAGCACATATCCTGACCTTATGTTCAACTAGAAAATCGGTCTTTTCTTTATCAAGCAGTATAAGGTTAGAAACCAGGCTGATAACCAACTCGTTGTCGTCCTGAATAAATTTTCGCGCGCCCTTTACCAAAAATTCCAAAACTTCCCAGTTGAGCAACGGTTCGCCCCCTTGAAATTCAAGTACGAACGGACGATATTTTACCTTAGTGAGATATTCTAAGATCCCAGAAGCAACTTCCTTATTCATGTCGCTTTTTTTAGAATTAGAGGTCTGGCAATATTTGCAAGCTAAATTACATCTAGTGGTAAGTACTGCTATATGTAAACTAGGATCATGAAACAGGCTTAAATTTGAATTTCTAAAATCTGAAATGGCGGAAGCGACATTATCATCCGTCAAAACGATACCTGCCTTGTAAAGACGGTTGAATAATGCGCTTTTCTTATTAAGCTTAGAAAGGGTAAGCTGAGAGTATTCATCTTTTGATAAAAAAACAAAGCTCCCAAGTAAATTGGTAACTAGATACTTATCGTCAAATTTTCTTGCATTATGCGGGATTACTGCCCAATCCGTATCTAATGTTTGCATTTATGCCTCAAAAAATAAAAAGCTTAGATTTTACTGGAAGTAACCGTTACCTTATTTAAATAAAAAATGTAATTAAGCCAATCAAAAGCCTGCTTCTTGCTGCAACCAGAGATAGTTATATACGTATAAGTATTGTCTGATTTTTGTCTCATTGGAAATACTGCTTCTTTTTTCAAAATCCCGTTAAATAATGTAGAACTATAGAGCTCCTTATTAAGCTTCAGTTTAAAACAATTCTTCCCGATTCTGGAGATAGGGCTAGCCATGCTATCTCTTATTCGCCCTTTCCTCTTTTTCTAACTCTTTAATTAGCTCTTCTAACTCTTTATCTTTATTTTCTTTAACAACAGGGGGAGAAACAGAAAATAATGCTCTTTGCAGTATGGCCTTAACTGCCTCTGCATTAATTCTTGCGCTGTTAAAATAATGCGCGTAGTTAAGTAACTCGGCCGTGAATTCAAGTGCTAACTTCCTTAAATCCTGCTTATCGTTCTTGGGGAAAAGATAGACCAACACATCCTGCTTATCTTTATCTACCACAATAAAAGCCTTATCTAAGAATATGTAACCTGCAGCAAAAATAGTTTCCTTGGAATAGATTTTTTCGTTAACCCGCAACTTTACATAATTTTCGCTTTTATTTATTTCATCGATAAAGAATCTACGCATCAGCTTCTCCAAAGTAATTAATCATTGCAATATATTATAGTCCCCACCTGAAGCGTCCCCCAACCGTTACTGTCATAAAACCTAGTGCCTGGGTTAGCATCACTATTATCAAACTTTGAGCTAAAATTTACTTGGCCATTAGCTGCAATAGTCCAGAGATCTCCATGCACAGTAGTATAAAACCTAGCGGTTAAACCTGAGTTGTACCAAGCAAAAGTATTACCTGCGGTAGTTGCAGAATAGCCAGCGGCAGTTCTATCGATAAATGCAAACATTGCGCCACCACCGCTAACCGCGACTGCTCCCGGAACAGAAGCAATACTACCCGCAGTAGCCCCCGGCCAAATAGCAGATCCATTAATCGGCCCTACTGTAAGTGAGTTTGAAATTGCTAAATCCCTATAGCTTCCATAAGGCGAAGGATAATAAGTAGTAATGGTAAGCTCCTCTGCGCCTTGAGTGAGAATCGGGCAGGACAAAATAAGAACAAAAGGCAAAACTAAGCTTAGAATATGCAATTTTTTCTTCATCGCCCCTCCTTATTGTATTTAGTATCTTCTATATTATTTTTAACATATTTAAGCAGTAAAGTCAAGTAGGATGTTCTATCAAAACGAGAATGATACCATAGCTTTACGCCTTTACCTTATAGATAAAAGTTAGCTAAGCTGCTTTTTTATAAATAAAGGACTTTGGGAAATTTAACCAATCCTCAATAAGCTTTAACGATTCATTTAAGAGAAAACGCCAGCTGCTAATCAAAACCTAGATTATTGCTTTTTCTAATTTCCTATAGATTTATGTTACTATGCGTAAAGGTAAGGAATAGAATTATGTGGTAAATTCAGCAATATCAATGCTTTAGACCGCAACTCGTAAATAACTTCGCCCTAACAAAATCTGGCTATATTCTTTAAGTATTATTTTAATTCTTTAAATACCGGATGGAAATTGCTTGGTTGTATTATTTGGCAGAAGATTTTGAAAATAGAGTTTAAAAACTTATTGCGATGTTTTACATAAATATACAGCGGGATAAGCTTAAAACCAAGCCTCCTTTTTGGCTCATAACCGGTTGCGCCCATTTCGTATTTCTTCATTTTATTTTCGATGCACCAATTCATTAGATCGCGGAATCTTACAAAATAAAGATGGCGCTTGAACGCGACTGAATAATCGAACCCCAAATAATAGTCAATAAAATAATCTCCGACTGCCAAGCACAGGGCAAATGCTACTAGCTTATTATCTATCCTCCATAAGAAAAATTTCGTTTCCTGCGGCATATTGTTTGATATATTCCTAAAGAAATCAATTGAGAGTTTTTCCAATCCCATCTCTTGCTTATCGTAAGTCTGCAAATAGAGAGAATGCACATCGCTTAATACGCCCTCTTCTAGCTCGTTTGAAACTTCCAAGTCGATTTTTATCTTACCGTCTATCTCCTTAAATTTCCTTTTTAATCCGCTTCTAGATACGCTGCCTAGCTTCATCATATACTCGCTGAAACTCTTAAAATTAATATCCATCTCGGTAGACGGCAGAGAATCGATCTTAAAAAAACCTTTATCTAAATAGTTATCAAAAACCTTATTGTAGCTGGGGTCAAAATCCTTAAACGCGATAATCCCTGCCTTTTCTGCACAAGCCAACTCTTCCATCCCCCTACATATTGCCTGAATTACACTCTGGGGCTCTGCGCAAATCCCGATTCTGCCTTGGCCCATCGGAAGACCGCAAATTAAAATCTTTGGATTGAAAATTTTGGGAAGGATCCTGCTAATGAAATTAGTAATCGCCTTAAATTTACCAGTAACAGCAATATCTAAAGGAAAATTCATAATAAAACCGTTAGTCGTGCCAACTAACGTATTATTATCGTAAACTAATATATAAAAAAATGAGAATTGAGTTAGATTTGATTCATCGAGGGTCTTAAAAAAATAGTAGTTTTCTACTACTTCTGGAAAGGCTTTACACCACTCCACTGGAGAGACTTCTTCAATTCTTCTAACAATCTTAATTTTGAGATTAGATTCTATGGTCACATTTAGCCTATTGCTACCAGCGCTATACCGCAAACAACCGCGAAAATTCCCAGCCAACGCATAACACTGACTTTTTCCTTTAAAATTAAGGCTGACGCCAGAGTGATCAGAATATAACGCATACTATCGATGGAAAAAGCGAAATTTAAGTCGTATTTCGTGAGCACATATAGCCAAATGGATAACGAAACAACGCTAAAAAAGAAACCAAACCAGACGCGAGGAACTTTAATTAAGTTTATTGCAAGCAGAATTGCTTTTTTTATTGAATTAACATGCAGATCTAGCGAATTAATAGCGGATTTTAGAAATAACTGACTTGCGGTATCGCAAAAATCGGTTATCAATATTAGGACAACTGCGAGAAGAATATACGCTGTCATTGGGTACTGCCCTTTTCTCTACTGCTAGCTGACACCAGGATAACTCCGCATAAAATGATAAAAATTCCTGACCACCTCAAGAGAGATATTTGTTCCTTGAAAAAGAATACCGAAACTAAAGGAACGGTTATATAGCTAAAGCTACATACCGGTACGGCTACGCTCAAATCAATTTTAGAGAGAGCGGTTGACCAACTGATAAATATTAAAATAACCGCGATTAATCCAAACCAGAAAAAAGGAGTGGATAAAACGCTTGCGATAAAATGTGGGATATCACCAAAGGATTGGATCTGAATATCACCGAGAGAAAGGGAGCTTTTTTTAAAACAAAACTGGGCAAATGTTTCTACTAAGTCTATCCCGATAAGAAAGAGTAATATTTTTAAAGTAATATGTCTTTTTTTTGTAATGTGCATATTTAGATTGTCTTATATTCTAACTATTGCAGAAAAGCTTGGATGGTTGCGTACGCTGCTATAGGTAATAACTATATCTCTGAATAGTAACAGGCTAATTATATAGGAAATTGAGCAAATATCAAGAAATTAGGCTTATTCGAGATGGATTTAGTGTCACTTTTGTCCGGGATTCTTTGGCTAAAAATAATGCAACTGATTGAGAGATAACTGAATACAGAATGTCCGCCCTTGAGAGGCGGGCATTTATTCGTTTAGTAAATAAAATACCTTAGGGAATCTTATCTTTACTAACTACTGCGAGCATTCCGGCCAGAAACCAAAACAACACAGCCAATTGTAAACTATATAAATGAACATCAAAAAAACTATGCACTAAGAAACCAAAAATAGCGCAAAGCACACCTAATACTATATAATCGTGAGATTTTCTAAATGCCTTAACACCCTGCCATAGAAGCAGAGAGATAAAGCTGATAAAACTTAATAAAGCAAATATCCCGGTTTCTGCCCAAATTTGTAAATAACAGTTGTGGGCGTAAAAAACTCCCACCCCTTTTGTGTACTGAGAGAGATTTGCCATAAACGTACCTATTCCCACACCAAGTAAAGGATGATACTTAATCATAGCAAAGGTTCCGCTCCATACATTAAATCTTCCTGAATCCCCTCCCATTACCCTTTCCCTTATCCCTGGAACTGAAACTAATACAAGCATAAATAAACAAGGCAGTAATACAAGTTTCCACTTATGAGTTAAAATTAACATTAACAAACTAGCAATCAAGAAACCGAGCCATCCTCCACGCGAAAAAGTAAGAAAAAGACAGCCTACTAACAAAAATAGCAATAGAAACTTCGCCCAATAAATAGTCCTATCTTTTAAGAAAGCTAAAAACCTGGGATAGCTTTTAACAAAAATTATTGATACGAATAAAATTAATACACAAACCAAGTAGGCAGCCAAACCATTATAATGCTTAAATGGGCCAGTAGTTGCCATTAAGCTTCCATTAATCACTCCTAAATGTTTTCCGCGGAAAAATTCCCAGCCTAAAAAACGCTGTGAAAATCCATCAAGCGCTACAAAGCACCCTACAAATAAAAAAACTCCTACAGTATTTCTTATGCGCTTTTTAGAAACCAAGGTGTCCTGTACCATAAAAAATACAAGAATATATTGTCCCCACTTAAAAAACAAAGCATTTAAACTTATGCTAATATTTTGTCCACTGTTTAATAAAGAAAAACTGCAAAAAATAATAAAAAACAAAAGTACAAAATGAATACGACTTTTTATAAACGTATAATCCGGAAGTATAATCTTTTTAATACAAAAACCTAACAAAGCAAAACATATAAAAGATTCAATTGCTGCTATAGAAATTGGAATAAAGAAAGCTACTGCATATAAAGAATATTCTGTTACCTTATCAGCAATTAAATAAACTTTTTCCTTTAATTCTTTTTTCAATACGCTCCCTTACCTTTTAAAATTGCCGGAATAGTCATAATTATTATCTTAATATCTAACCACAGAGAATAGTTATTAATATAGTCCAAATCATATTTTAATCTCATTTCGAGAGATGTATTACCGCGTAAACCATTAACTTGTGCTAAGCCCGTTATCCCAGTCTTTACCACATGGCGAAACATATAATGTGGATGCAACCTCCTAAATTCCACTAGAAATTCTGGCCTTTCAGGACGCGGCCCAACAATACTCATTTGTCCTTTTAAAACATTCAAAAATTGAGGCAACTCATCAAGGCCTGTCCTACGCAACCAAACGCCAAGTTTAGTCCTACGCGAATCATTTTTAATTGTCCACACCGGCCCAGTATATTTTTCAGCGTTGACATGCATCGTGCGAAATTTGATAAGTTTGAACTTCTTGCCGTCAAGGCTTACTCTTTCTTGAATATAAAATACCGGGCCAGGAGAAACAAGCTTAATACAAATTCCGGCTAAAATACAAACTGGCGCTGTCAACAAAATAGCAATTAAAGCTAAAATAAAATCTAAAATTCTTTTGGTTACTTCCTGAAAACCAATGGAACGGTTCTCCCGCAAGGATACGATTGGAATACCATCAACTTCGGAAAAACTATTTTTTAACAAAAAAATCCCAGTGGTATCCAAAGCGATTTTGATATCAACTTGTTCGTGATTAATTCTTCCAACCAGTAAACGCACCAACCGTTCTTCATTTGGAGCCAAGGCAAAAAACACTATATCTACAGACTTTTGCAAAATAACCTTATTCAACTCATCATATTTGCCTAATACCGGAATTCCAAAAATGTTTTCTTCGGCTAGGCCTCTATTGATGCTTAAAAAACCGACAATATCCAAACCAAATTCATGATGCTCTAAAAACTTCAAAGCGACTCTTTTGGCCATCTCTCCGCTTCCAACAATCAAAACCTTGCGTAAGTTAAAACCTCTGGTTCTGAAATTTTTCAAAATAAAGTTTATTAGGACATGGTAGATAAAAATAACCCCAGAGCTAAGCCCAAAAAAAACCAAAACAAAAACATGGTTATATTGAAAAATACCAGTGAAAAATACTAAAGAAAAAAACAAAAAACACACCAAAGACATCAAAACTAAAACTTTTTTAAATTCAAAATAATAATTACTAAATCTTCGAGGCGAATAAAAATCGAATTTTTGGGTTGAATAAAGGAATACTAGAATCAAAATTATAAAAATACGGATATGAAACGAGAGATTACTTGTCAAAATAAAGCGGCCGGGAAAAATTTTTTCCATTAATACAAATGAAAAAAACCAACAAATAAAAACCACCAAGATATCAGAACAGACAAATAATGAGATAAATGCGTTTCCGTATTTTTTAAGCATGCTAGTTAATTGTCCGATTAAAATAATCCTGAATCTTCTTCATAAAAATTGATTTATCGAATTTTGCAGCCTGCTGTTGAATTTTAGAAGAATCGAATTTATTTATCTCTTTCACAAATTTAAACATGGTATTTGCCAATGAATCAGACGTTTGCTGGGGGAAAAATTCACCGGTTTGGCCTTCTACCACGGTCTCCAAAGCACCCCCACCACGAAAAGCAATCACCGGTCTGCCCGAAGCCATAGCCTCAAGAGGAACCAACCCAAAATCCTCTACCCCGCAAAACAAAAGAGCTTTACATGTAGATAAATACTGCCTGACTTTCTCATCCGATTGCCAACCCAAAAACTCAACAGTTCTACCAGCTAGTTTCTTTAATTTGTTTTCTTCCTGCCCGGAGCCAATAATCTTTAGTGGCAGCTTGAGATGATTACATGCTTGGATAGCAATATCCACACGCTTATAAGGAGCAAATGCGGAAACAACCAAATAATAGTCCCCTGCGCCTTCTTTTTTTTGAAAACGGCTTACTTCAATAAAAGGATAGATTACCTCTGATTTACGATTATAACAGTTTTGAATGCGCTTCTGGATAAATTGTGAAATAGCGATAAAATGATGCACGCCAGACGAGCTTAACCTGTCCCATTTTCTTAAGCAAGAAACCATAGCTGAAAGTGGAAACCTAGTAGCTTGCTTACCAAAATAATCATTTTGCCGATCCCAAATATATCTCATGGGGCTGAAACAACAGCAAACGTGACGCGCACCTAAAGCCGGCTTAATCCCTTTAGCAACACAGTGACTTAAAGAAACAACCAGATCAAATTTCTTTACATTTAAGCTTTCAACCGCGGCCGGCATCAGCGGCAAGAGATATCTGTAGCATTTCTTATTTGCAAAACCCTGCAAAAAAGAAGTATGAATTCGGTGTGACTCAATTTGCTTAGAAACCGAACCCTTAAAATGAAAAAGCGTAAATATTTCCGCCTCAGGAAAAAGCTCGCAGAAAGCCTCTAATACCCGCTCTCCTCCCCTCATTCCAGTTAACCAATCGTGCACCAGTGCAACTTTCATATTACAGGATCAGAAGATGCTTTACGATAAATATCCAAAATATCACGCGGATAACCTTGGGCTTTTATCTGGCCGTTTTCCAGTAAAATAACCCTGTCACAGAATTTTTCAATGGCACCGAGGTCGTGACTGACAAAAACAATTGTTTTTCCGATTTGTTTAAACTGTTCGAAGACATTGTAACATTTCTGCTGGAAATCAATATCCCCCACCGCCAGCACCTCATCCACAAGAAGTATCGGGCTTTCAATACTGACGGTAATCGAAAAGGCCAGACGCACCTGCATACCAGAAGAAAGATGTTTTAACTTCGCGTCAACAAACTTACCCAGCGCGGAAAACTCAATAATCCAGTCATACTTATCCACCACCTGTTTTCGGCCCATCCCCAAAAGAGCACCATAAAGAAAAATGTTATCCCTAACTGTTAAATCTCCCTGAAAACCAACGCCTAACTCCAGAAAGGGGGCAACCTCGCCATTTATAATTATTTTGCCAGATGTCGGCTCCAGAACTTTAGCAATAAGCTTGAGCAGAGTAGATTTACCCGAGCCATTTCTACCGATCACGCCCAGACATTCTCCCCGCTTGACGCTTAAACATATTTTTAGCAAAGCATAAAATTTTTCATAGGTGTTCTTTTGAAAAACACTAACGAATCTCTGCCTTAAAGTTACCTTCCTCTCATGAGGAAGGTAGAATACTTTATTCACCTGATCAAAATGTATCATAAGTCCTCAGCAAAAGAACGCGATAACTTATTAAACAAACCTAACCCGATGGCCAATAAAGAAACGCTGATACAGATAATAATAGCATGATTGCCAAAACTAGAAAACTCCCCAACTGAACCAATGACTGCCTCGCGACTGCCTTGAATGATTCTAGCTACCGGATTCAAAAAAATCATGGTATGGTACTTTACCGGCACAATGGAAATGGGATAAACAATGGGCGTAACCCAGAACCCCAACTGGACAAAAACCTCCCAGGTATGATAGACATCTCTAAATTTAGGGAACAGCGCGCATAATAAAAATGCCAAGCCCACGGAAAGAATGTAAAGCTCAAAAACAAAAATAACCAAAAGCAATGCCGAAAAATCAAAATGCGCACCGGAAATAATAAAGAAAAATAGGAAAATGATTATATTCAAAAATAAAGTAGATAACGATACCAGTGAAGAAGAGATAACAATAACCCAGCGCGGAAAATATACCTTCTTTAATACGCTAGCTTTACCTTGCAGCAGAACCATGCTATTTAAAGTAACCTCAGCCAGAAAACTCCAGAGAACTATTCCCAAAAGCAAATATAATTTATAATTCTCGACATCCCAGCGCGTAAATACCGAAAAGACTAGATAGAGAGTCCCGAATATTAATAGTGGCTTAAGCAAGCTCCAGAAATATCCCAAAAAAGAATTATCGTACTTAAGCTTAAAATCAGTAACCGCGATGGTTGCAATTAAAAAAAGATAGTTTTTTCTGGCCATCTAAATCCTTTTTTATAATGTTTCATTTATAGTTTACTTTTTAAAACTCAAAAAGTAAGCATTAAATATTAAGTAACCAGGCTTGCTAAAATCATTCTTTAAACCATTATGCCGCTTGATATATCCTCTCGATAAATTGGGAATACTGATCGGCGCAACTTTGTGGGGCATGGTGCGTAAAAATAATCTCCCTCGCTCTCGCGCTTAATTGCTGACGACGAGAAGGTTCACGCCATAGCGTTTCCAGCGCACCCACCAGATCGTCTTCGACAAACTCATCCGGTAACTTCCAGATGCCGTCATCCGGCAGGTCAGCCACACTACCATTGGCATTAACAATAGTCGCAAGACCATAATTCATACAGTCCAGCACTGTTTTCGAGGTTTCCCCACGTGAGAGTGTACGCAATTGCACCGCTACGTCGGCTGCCGCCAAATAGCGAAGATAAATATCCGAAGAGACCCAGCCAGTAATAAAAATACGCTGGTGCAAACCGTTTTCCTTAATGGTTTTCAGTAGCTGCGCGCCATACTCCCCGGATTCGTTTTGACCCACGAACACTAACACACAATTTACATTTTGCGCTAATGCAGAAGCAAACCACCCATCAAGCAATTGCTGGTTTAGCTTAGCCGGTCCTAATAAGCCAAAACTACACACCACAAAATCATTATCACCAAATTTCAGCTTACGGCGTGCTCCCACTCGATCAATATTAAAAGCGGGAACGCACAGAAGAGGAATTACGGCCCAATTGTCAGCTACGCCTTCACCATACCAATGATTTGCAAGTAGCCGAGAGTTTTCTGAATGTACAACTATACCTAGCGCTTTCTGCAGTACGCCTAAATTACAGGGATAGCGCCGCACCACTTCTGCAATCTCTGAAGCACGAAATCGCTGTTGCGCCACCGAATAACCATGGCTTTGATAGAAAGCTTCCGACAAAAAACCTGGATGATAACCGGTAACATCCATGTGGGCTACGACACTAGATAAGAAAAAATCATGTAGAACAACAACACCCGGCACCCTATCCAATAAACTAAACATATGCTGATGAAAAGGTGAATTACCAAAGTGATAGAGCACGCGATCGTAATTATCCGCGTGCCTCTTAAACCACGCACTCCTCCGTAGCGGGCAATTAGCCCTAATCCACGGATCGGATACAGAATCCTGCTCCACAATCACATCAATAGCATAGTGCCGCGAAAGCTCCGGCAGCAACTCGCTACTATAATCACTAATACCGCTACGCTTTGGCGGCAAGGGTGAAATATACGCCAACTTGGGCCGATTGGTTAATTTCTCTACTAGCCCAATTTGCGACCGGCTTAAAATACGTACCTGTGTAAATAGATCTCTACAGCTGTCTTTCCACGTCGGAAGCCTATATTCATTATTATCTTTTACTTTCGGCAATTTACCAGTTGTTTCAATATCAATAATTATCTTTGCTAAACTGATTGGATTACTGATGTCAAAATATGCACAAAAATCCTTCCCCACTTCTCTGTAGATAGGAGTATCGCTAATTAAAACCGGCAATCCGTAATGCAACGCCTCTACAATGGGAAGACCAAACCCTTCGGCAAAAGATGCAGATAACAAAGCTCTTGAATGCTGATAGAAATAAATAAGTCCGATATCTGATAGGTTAGAAAACATAAAAAGATTCTTTTTAAATAAAGAATGCTTTCTAATACGCTCCATGATTTGCTCGCTTAACCAACCCTTCTTGCCGATTATACACAAGGTAACATTGAGTTGCTGACGCCAGACCAAATCGAAAACATCCAATAAATATTTATGGTTTTTTCGCGGCTCGATAGTCCCCACGGTAATATAAATGTCTTTTCTTTGAAATAAACCTTTGATTTGATTATTGATATCGTTGTTACTTGATATGTTATCAAGAGAACAACCAAGTGTAAAAAAACCAAAGTGTCCACTTATCATATAACGAGGATAAATTTCCCGAATATATTTTTGTAACTCAAGCTGTGAAGTTTTAGAGACATTAATAAAGAAATCAACATGCTGAACGGCTTGCTCAAACCAGACATTAAAACGCTTAATAATTGACAAAGGAAAAAAACTAGGTTGTGTAATCGGAAAAATATCATGCACTATAAGCCCAATAGTAGCGCCGTTGTTTTTAGCTTTCTTAACCGCCTGCCATATTGGATATGTCCAGGATGAATCAAGCAAAAGTATAATGTCTCCTTTGTGGAAATCTATTTTCGGCCGGAAATAAAGTATCAGCGTCAGCGGAAAAAAAATAACACTAAAGACAATCGACAGAAAACGACCACAGTATGAAATAAAAAAATCCTCAATTTTTACTATTGGCAAAAGCCGCCTAAAAAATGGCCTTAATTTATGATAGACATTCTTAAGAAAACGCAAACAGATTGATTTGAATAATGCTGCCAATGTTTTTTTCTTCACAGGGCAAAAGCGGTTAAACCTAGCAATTACCGCTACAGTTTTAACATTAAACTCTTCTGCCAATCCCGGCGCCTCTTTGACGATATTACGTACAACTCTCTGGATTCCGGTATTTAAATCACCTTCCCAGGTACCGGTACATTCAAGAAATACCCTAGTTTGACTCAAGTCAACTCCTTATTTAATTTAAAACTAATTTCCTTAACAGTGCCTTATCCCGGCTTGCATGGTTCAACCAGATTATCCAAAGTAGCAGTGAAAAACTACAGAAAAAGTTGTCATCGTAAAAAATCTTGTCCGCTGTTCGGAAACCTCAAACTTCCCGCCCCATTTTTTCTCCACGACTCTCCGAATTTCGTAAAGAGCGCGGCCGAGGCGCTTAGAAGACGCTTTAGTCGAAAGCCCTCGAATAAACAACCACTCTACCGGACGATCTTTCAATTCCCACCATGAAACAGGGCGATACTTAGTACCGATTTTACCGCGTTCACTTTCATCGATTTCATTCATACTCAAAAAATCTCCTATGCTATAATCTAATCGTTTCCCAGATTCAATGAAATGGGCCATCCGATTCGCGTTCCTTACTTCGTCTTCAGCCTCAACCTGGAAAATCTTTCTTTGGTCGACAAGTGCCTTAATTATTTCTTCAAGCTTTTTCCAATCGATAGCTCCAAAGGATGCAACTTTATAAACAACGTTTTCACCGCGCTGATACAAACTATTTTTGGGAGTAATAAACCTACCTTTATCAAAAACGTTATTATTCAATTCCAAGATGACAAAATCCAATTCATCTTGTTGAATGTCCTCTTTTACTAACTTGGGAAGGCAATGACGAAGCATATTTTTAATCTGGCGACCAACAAACCACGCTTTCCAAAGCGACGCACCATTCCACGAATGCCTACGCTCATGTACGAACAAACTAAATAGTTCTAAAATATCTAACGGCATAAAAACACTCATCCCCTAAGAATTATTTACAATTAGACATTCATAGTGTCACTTTACCCGCTTTCACCAAATCATAGTTAAGCTTAAAATTAGTACAAGCTATTGTTGCCATTAGAAAAAGATAATTTTTTTCTTAAGTAACCCCTTGTGCCATAGTTGGAATAATCATCAACAATGATAACCCTTTTGCTGATCAAGACTTTATTGACCTTTTCTAAAACTTCGGCTATGGTTTCAACTTCATTATAAACCGATATTAATGTCGAAAGTCCAATCATAACCGCAATATTACCTCATTTTTATAAACATACTGATATTATATCTTGCGTAATTTTTGCGCAATAAAATAAATCGTCACTTCTTAAAGATTAACTGATGTGTTTTTCATCTTAGTTAAAAGGATACCTTAAACATAAACCCTGATAACAACTTAATAGACATCCAGGCCATGCCAACATTCCCCATAAAATACCAAAGCACGTATGGAATACCCCGTTCGTCTTTATGGATTAAAAAATTAAAGCAAAAAGTAAGGATTAGAAGGACGCGGCAATAACCAATCTGCTCCACCCAAATGGCATTGCCGAGTATAAATATCAAAACAGTAAATCCAATCCCTAATCTCCAAAACGGTGAAGAAACCCGCGGCTTCACTATCATATATAGCGATTGGACCAATAAAGATAGAGGACAGATGAACTCAAACAATAAATTTAAGATATTAAAATCGGACAGCTGTGTTAACCCTTTAAAGAACCGCCCGCCCTCCGCTACCACCTTGGAGATTACCCCCAAGAAAGGTAGGGTGAAATTATTGTTACCAACGAAGGGACTTCCGTTTAGCCTTAATTTTAAATAAAACAACCATACGGCAATCGGAATAATCACAATTGAACATAATAAGATAATCTTACAAGGTTTGACTTTTTTATTTTTCTCTGGCCAAATGAGTAAAAAAAGGCTTAACCCCGAAGTTTCTTTGCATAAGATCGCAAAACTCAATAGCCACGCAGCTATTTTCCGCTTAGCAATTAAGAATACCGCAAGGACACTAAGTGTGGCTGCCGGAAAATCGGTAAGTGCCCGAGCAAGTGACACTAAAGTGCCGGTTGACCATAAAAGAGAAACTGCGAGCAAAAAATCCCTTTTATACCGAAAACCGGAGTATTGGTAAAGCGCTACTAATAACAACCCCCAAAATGCAAAATTTATCAGAGCATAAACCCTGAGAACCCACAAAGGATTACCAAAACCAAAAATAAAGGATAGAAAAGGAAGTCCGATACGCCGAGCCCGGTAAGCCGGAGCATCCAAAGCATTAACGATATCTCCGTGGACAAGAAAAGGATCCAACGCTAACTGCGCATAAAACTGCCCATCATATCCAACTGGCGTTAAAGCCGGTAAATCGACGTCCTTGATCACCTTAAGCCGATTAACGCTAAACCGTTCCCCAAAGAAAATTAAATTTAATAAACCATTTTTACAAAAACTAGTGTTAAGTAATATAATTATCGGCAATAAAGCAAGTACTGTAATAACGGCTAAATCCTTAATCACCTTTTTTAGCATTTTGCATCCCGTAAATAACTAAATTTTATTTCGAATAACCAATGGTTGTTAAAGCTTCATCTACGGTGTTATTCCAATACTATGATCTTCTAAAAATAAAAAGTTTTCATAAAATATTGCCGAACAACACCGTCAAAAGTGATTATTCCTGCCCAATACTTTAACATCAGCCATGTCGAAAATACAACACATCAGACAGTGTATGTAATTCTATCTAAAATAAGCGGTTATATAAAAAATACTTGGATTCAATGGTGATAACTACGCTTCTAGACTGCCATAACGCTATTTAAAACAATCATCTTTACTAATATTTAGCCTGTACAATAGCCAAATCCGCATCCACCATCATTTTTACTAATTCCTCAAATCTGACTGTTGGTTTCCAGCCAAACTTCTTCGTGGCTTTAGAATAATCACCCATTAATATATGAACCTCAGCAGGCCGGTAAAAATCCTTATCAATCTTTACATACTTTCTCCAATCAAGCCCGGCATGGCTAAAAGCAAGCTTAACAAATTCTTTCACTGTGTGCGTTTCCCCCGTAGCAATAACATAATCATCTGGCTTATTCTGCTGTAACATAAGCCACATTGCCTTTACATAATCTCCGGAAAATCCCCAATCCCTTTTTGCGTTTAGATTTCCCAGCCTCAATTCTTTGGACAACCCCATTTTAATCTTAGCAACAGCATGAGTTATTTTTCTGGTTACAAATTCAAAACCCCGTCGCGGAGATTCATGATTAAAGAGAATCCCATTGCAAGCAAAAATACCATAGGCTTCTCGGTAATTACGCGTTAAATCAAATCCGGCGACTTTCGATATTCCATAGGGAGAACGAGGATGAAAAGGCGAGTTTTCATTCTGGAGGCCCTCTTTGACTTTACCAAACATCTCGCTGGACGCAGCAAAATAAAACTTACAGCGCGGTGCCAGCTCTTTAATTGCCGCAAGAATATAATGCGTACCGTTAATATTGGTGTTAATAGTCGAAAACTCATCTTCAAAGGAGTAGCTGACAAAACTCTGCGCGGCCAAATGATAACACTCATCAGGCTTGATTCTTTGGACAATTTTGAACAAACTTGCAAAACTTTCCAGAGAACCGGAATGCAGGGTAATTTTCTTTAGAATATGCTTTATTCTCCAAAGCTGGTGTTCAGGATCTTCTATGGCAACTCTCCTAACAATACCATGAACCTGATAACCTTTTTTAAGCAAAAATTCTGACAAATATGAACCATCCTGGCCATCTATACCAGTAATAAGAATTTTTTTCATACTAACTCCTGGTAAGCTTTATTTTTTGCATTCAAACTCTTATTGCATTCTGTTACATTATAGTGCAAAATCGCCTTTCGAATGAACAAAATCATTTGATATCTCGACACATCAAAAATGCCCTGGTTAGTGTTATTAACCAAGGCGATTTTTGTCTCTTTATTAGAAATTTGAGAGATTTATATGGTTGCGCGCGTTGGTGTAAGTAATAACTGTATCTCTTGACGCTAATCGACTAATTAGACTCTGTCCCGCCCCACTCAACTACTGCAAAACCACTTCTGACAAATGGTTTAATTTCCTGAGGCACAATATCGATTTTTTTATCAAGAGCTTTATATACCATAAATATACGCAAAACTGAATCGGGTTTGGGTGTAACCTCTAAAGGAGCAAGTTTTTCATATTCTGCCTGAGCAAAATGAATAAGGTTATATTTATTATTCTTCATTTTGGGATACCAATATACAATGAATTCATTATATTCTTTAGGAGTTAAACCGAGTTTTCCTAAAGTATCCTGAAGAAATGGTGCAATCTTTTCACCTTCTACAATAAACCCTTTTGAAAAATCCCATTGTGTTGGTTGACTAGGCAGACCTTCCCAAAAGATATAGCTGTATTCGGCCTTATCCGATGAATTAACTATTCGGCCATCAGGATAAGCAGTGACGTCCCAACCTTTTAAGTTTTTATCATATTCAGGATAAGAAACAAAAATATCGCCTTGATATTCAAGACGAACAGAAACTTGCTGTTGTCGAGCAGGATAAAGGTAGATTACGGGCTTACGTACTACAGCATTAAAATTACTGTCAAACGCCACTAGACTGTCCGTTCTCTGTTTTTCAGTAGATTCTACTAATCCCGTAGTCTTATTAATATTTATTATATAATTATACTCAAACGCTGGTCCAGAAGAAGCCACCAAATCAGCTAAAGGGGGAGAATATGGCCCATATGTTAAAACTTTTAAATTTGGGTTTTCAGCAGAACCGTCAATAATTTTACAGGATTCTCCAAACCAAGATAAAATTTCCTTTTCGGTAGTTACTCCATTTTTAATATCTTTAAAATAATCACTGATTAACTTTGTTTGCTTTTGTAGAGTATTGGTTTTATCTCCCGAACTAGTGATAGGTGTTTGAGCAAAAACAAACATAGGAAAAGATAAAATTATTGCTAACGATATTATTGATTTTTGCATGCTTACTCCTTTTAAGATTATTCTGTTCCAACCCAAAGATCCTATTACATATTTTACCATAGAATACTACTAAATCAAACTAAGCGCGCAAATAAGTTAAGCAAGGATTGTTTCGCGCTTTTGTTCTAAAGCATATCCTTTAGGTTGTTGAATTGGGTTTAAATTTATGTGTTTTATAAGCCCAAATATCCAAAGGTTAAGGCTGCGTTCATTCTTAAAGTAACCCTGTATCTT
>JAPLLW010000004.1 GCA_026387355.1 Candidatus Omnitrophota bacterium | reverse complement strand
ATTCAAAAGCAAATCTCACAATTCTCTCTGAAGCAAACTTGGATATTGGTTTGATAGATATCCCTGAATCTGAAAGAATCCTCTTCTTGCTAAGAACTTCTATTTCGCTTATGAGCTTTTTTGTTTCCGGCTTCCCTTCCTCAAATTCTATCCCCGCATAAAGATCTTCGCTGTTTTCACGGATAATTACCAGATCAATGTTTTTATAATTACTCTTTACTCCTACATAAGACTTTGCCGGCCTAACGCAGGCATATAAGTTTAAGGCATGTCTTATTGCTACGTTAACGGAACGAAAACCTTCTCCAATAGGAGTAATAATCGGACCTTTCAAGGCAACCTTATTTTTACGTATCGAGTTTAATGCACTCTCCGGAAGCAGTTCCCCTGTTTTAGCTAATGCATCCGAACCAGCTAAAACCTCTTCCCATTCAATTTTTACTCCCGTAGCCTCAATGCAACGCTTAGCTGCAAGACTGACCTCAGGACCTATACCATCACCCGGGATTAAAGTTACTTTGTGCGCCATCTTAAACTTTTAGCTCTTTATGTTTTTTATAATAATTAATTATCCCGCCTTCTTTAAGCAGCTCCTGCATAAACACGGGAAATGGCTTTGCGGATAATTCAATATTCCTGGACTTATTCCTTACTATGCCTTTATCCAAATCTATATCCAAAAGGTCACCTTCTTCTATTTTATCTGTATCAACCTCTATAAGAGCAAGTCCTATATTAAAGGCGTTGCGATAAAATATGCTAGCAAAGCTCTTTGCCAATACGGCACAAATCCCGGCCTCCTTGATTACTAATGGTGCCTGCTCACGCGAAGAGCCCATGCCAAAGTTTCTTCCTGCTACAATCATAGACCTGCCCGGGTTAATCTTAGCCGGGAAATTCGGGTCGATATCTTCCATAATATGTTTAGCCAACTCTTTCATATCGGTAATAGCGAACTTATACCTACCGGAAATTATAAAATCGGTATTAATGCTATCGCCTAACTTTATGGCATTACCTTCTAATCTCATAATTGTTTAAATTCTTCAGCATTCTTAACCTTAGCCAACGCAGTATCCATAGTTATCAAACCTCTCTGCATAAGCTCCTTCAGGGATTTATCCATAGTTCTCATGCCATACTGCTGGCCTGTCTGCATAAGCGTAGGTATCTGCTCAACCTCTTGTTCGCGAATAAGATTTCTGATGCCTGATGTCCCAACCATAACCTCAGTAGCAAGCACCCTTCCCTTACCCGATGCATGAGGAAGAAGCAGCTGAGAAACTACTCCCTGGAGACAGTCAGCTAGCTGCAGTTTAACCTGCGTCTGCTGATGCGGCGGAAATACATCGATAATTCTCTCAACAGTCTGCGGGGCATCCGGGGTATGCAATGTAGCCAAAACTAAATGTCCGGTTTCAGCTGCGGTTAAGGCCGTACCAATAGTCTCTAGATCGCGCATCTCTCCAACCACAATAACATTAGGATCCTGGCGTAAAGCTCTTCTTAATGCTTGAGCAAACGAATGAGTATCTGCATAAACTTCTCTTTGCTTAATAACACTCTTCTTATTTGCGTGAATAAACTCGATCGGATCTTCAATGCAAATAATAAGACTCTCCCTCTCCCTGTTGATCAAATCAATCATCGTAGCTAAGGTAGTCGTCTTACCCATACCCGTAGGGCCAGTAACTAAAACTAAACCATTGGGCTTGCGAGCAAGATCGCTTATAATTTGAGGTAAGCCTAAGCTTTCCACGCTTGGAATCTCTAAAGGTACGCGCCTGAATGCCCCTTCAACTGTTCCCTTTGACAAATGTATATTTACACGGAATCTATCCAAACCTGGCAAGGCAAGAGAAAGATCCAACTCTAGATCTTTTTCAAACATCTCCTTTTGCGGATTTGTCATGACTCCGTAAATAATTTTCTTTAAATCTTGTTTATTTAAAACGGCAAGGCCTGTTCGAATTAATTTGCCGTCGATACGCAAGATGGGGGGTTCGTTTTCGGTGATGTGCAAATCAGAGGCACTCTTCTCAATGCACATTACAAGTAAATCTCTTATTTCCATTATTTCCTCCTATTTCTTCGTTATAGAAAAATCTTAGGGTCAGTAATATAGCCTTTTATTGCCGAGGCCGCTACGGTAGCAGGAGAAGCTAAATAAATAAAAGCATTGGGATTTCCCATCCTACCCTTAAAATTCCTATTAGCGGTAGATATAACTATCTCTCCATCGCTAGGTACGCCATTATGAGTACCCACGCAAGGCCCACAGCCAGGAGCTACAATAACAGCGCCAGCCTTAACAAAAATATCCGCAATCCCAAGTTCCAAAACCTTCAGGAATATATCCCTTGAGCTTGGGGCAATTATAAATTTTACTCCCGGAGCCACTTTCTTTCCTTTTAGTATTTTAGCAGCAATTTTAAGATCTTGCAACCTGCCATTTGTACAAGTCCCCAAGAAAGCTTCATTGATCTTAATTCTTTTTAATTCGCATATATCTTTTACGGTATCCACACTATGAGGAATAGCAACCTGGGGCTTTAATTTTGAAATATCAAATTCGATTTTCTTCTCATATACAGCATCTTTATCCGCAGAGATTTGCTTTATTTTCTCTGAATTAACACCCCGCTCTTTTAACCAATCAATAGTTATCTTATCAACTGGCATAAAACCGGCTTTAGCCCCCATTTCTACTACCATGTTAGATATGGTAAACCGGGCGTCCATATCCATCTTATCAATCACCTCTCCGCAAAACTCAATTGCCTTGTACGTTGCTCCATCAGACTTTATCTCTTTTATAATATATAAAATTATATCCTTAGCGAATATTCCTTTTGGAATTTTACCTTTAACCACTATCTTTAATGTCTGGGGGACCTTAAACCAGTTTTTTCCAGTAGCTAAAGCAATAGCCAGGTCTGTTGAGCCAACACCGGTAGAAAATACTCCTAGCGCTCCATAAGTACAGGTATGCGAATCTGCGCCTAAAACCAGGTCTCCCGGAAGAATCTCTCCTGACTCAGGAATAACTTGATGGCATACTCCGCAACCTACATCAAAGATGCGCGCTTTAAATTCTTGTGCAAAATTACGCATCTTCTTGTGCACGCGCGATACCCCTTCGCTAGGACTTGGTGAACTATGGTCAATAACCATACAAAAGTCGGTCTTTAGCGAAGCCAAACTCAACTCTTTTACCCTATCAATGATAATAGAGCTTGTGCCATCCTGGCCAAAAGTAAAATCAACTTTGCAAACTGCAAAATCATCCGCAATCAGATCCTTACCTGAGTGCGCACTTAGTATTTTTTCAGCAATTGTCTTTCCCATATTAATTTTTTAGAGTTTAGTTAACCAATCTTGGAGCCGATCCATCCCCTTCTCCAATTGCTGGTTACTAGCGGTAAAACTTAAGCGGACGTAATCGTCTGCGCCGAAGCCCTGGCCAGGAATGAGGCTTAGGTATTTTTCTTCTAACAGGCGGTTTGCAACTTGCGTAGAACTCAAATTAGTTTTAGAAATATCGCAGAAGATGTAGAAAGCCCCTTTAGGGATAATGGGTGAAATCTTGGGCATTTTACTAAGCCTCGATATGCAGTAATCCCTTCTCTCCTGAAATTGCGTACAAATCTTACTAAAGAATTCCTCCGGGGCATTTAATGCTGCTAAGCCCGCCTTCTGGGTAATGGAGTTAGGGTTAGAGGTAGAGTGGTCCTGCAATCTGGATACTGCTTCGGCGATAACTTCATTAGCCCCCAAGTAGCCTAAGCGCCAACCAGTCATGGAATAACTCTTTGAGAATCCGTTTACGGTGATAGTAAGATCCTTAATCTCTTTACCAAAGCTAGCTATTGATACATGCGTTAATCCGTCATAAATAAGCTTTTCGTAAATCTCATCACTAATAACAAATATATTATTCTTCACGCAGATATCGGCGATCTCCTTTAATTCATCTTTAGTATACACGCAGCCGGTAGGATTCGACGGACTATTTAATACCAGGATTTTAGTTCTTTCGTTTATCTGCTTAATTAAATCTGAAGGGTTAAGCTTAAAGCTATTCTTGGGAGAGGTTTTTATGAAACGCGCGGTCCCCTGACAAAGGCTTACCATTTCAGGATAACTTACCCAATAAGGAAAAGGAATAAGCACCTCATCGCCAGGGTTAACTAAAACAAGAAAGGTATTAAATAGGCTATGTTTTGCGCCGCAGGATACAACAATCTGGTTAGGTGAAAATTCTAGCGAATTGTCTTTTTTGAATTTATCGCAGATGAGCTTCTTTAATTCGGGTATTCCTGAGGTAGGGGTATATTTAGTAAAACCTGAGTTTATGGCTTCAATTGCGGCTAACTTAACAAAATCGGGAGTATCAAAATCCGGTTCTCCAGCAGCTAGAGTCACAATATCAAACCCTTCGGACTTTAGCTTTTTTGCCTTTGAGGTTATGGCAAGAGTTGAAGAGGGATTGACCTTTTTTAGACGATCGGCTAACCTCATGTCTACGTTCATAGAGATGCTATTGGGATTTTACAGGGAATCCCCTTTTTTTCTAAAAATGTTACGTAAACCGCCTATGAATTTCTTAGTGGGCCTCTTAATAACCGGAGGCTTTTCTTTAACCGCTGTTTCAGTCACAACCTTATTCTCTTCAACTGAACTAGCTTCACTACCTCCCTCTATCTCCTTATCGCCCTGAAGCTCTGTTTTATCAGCTTTGGTTTTCTTAACTTTTTTTAGCTTAGGTTTCTGCTCGGTAAGCTCAAAAATAACTACCTGCGCATCATCACCCCGACGCCTGGCTAAATTAATAATTCTCGTATAGCCACCTACCCTTTTAGAAAAACGCGGTCCGATTTCGCTAAAAAGAATACCCACTAGCTTATGGTCACCCAAAATTTTATAAGCCTCTCTTTTTGCGCTAAGAGTATTGGCTTTGGCTAAAGTGATTAGCTTCTCAGCTAACGACTTTACCGCCTTAGCCCTATGCAACGTAGTCTTTATGCTCTCGTAAATAACCAGACTCCTCACTAAGCTCTTTAAAGTAGCCTTGTGCCAACTGGTAAAACGGTTTAATTGCAGTCTCTTTTTATTATGTCTCATTTATACTATGCCTTCTTTATTTTCTTAGGGTCAACTGGCATTCCTAAGGTCAAACCCATACCCATTAGTAATTCTTTAATTTCAGTTAAAGACTTCTTGCCGAAGTTCTTAAAACCAAGCATTTCGTCTTCACCCTTTTTAACTAAATCAGCGATAATCTTGATCCCCGCCTCTCTTAAACAATTAGAGCTACGCACAGATAGCTCAAGCTCTGAGATAGGAAGCCTTAACTTTTCATATAAAGCTACTTCTTCCTTGGTCATCTGTGGCTCTTCCTCGTCGATATCCTCAGGTAACTGCCCAAAGTTGACGAATATATCCAGATGCCTCTGCAGGATATTTGAAGCATACAATAAAGCATCCTTAGGGGCGATAGATCCGTTTGTGAATATTTCTATAATCAATTTATCGTAATCGGTACGTTGACCTACGCGCGTATTCTCCACATAGAAATTTACTTTCTTTATGGGAGTAAACACCGCATCGATAGGAATTACCCCTATAGTCTTATCCTCTTTCTTGTTTAACTCAGCGGATACATAACCTCTTCCGCGCGAAACTTCCATTTCAATATTCAGTTTAGTATCTTTGGTTAGGGTAGCGATATAAAGATCCGGATTGATTATTTCAATCGTCTCATCCACCTCTATATCTTTAGCCCTAATCTCTCCTTTTTTGTTTGCCTTTATATATATCGTCTTGGGTATCTTAGAGTGAGAGTTCAAGACCAGACTTTTAATGTTCAAGATTAACTCCGGGACATCCTCAAGCAAACCAGGTATAGAGGAAAATTCATGCTGCACCCCGGCAATCTTTACGCTAGTAACGGCACTACCCTCTATAGAAGAAAGCAAAACTCTCCTCAAGGAATTACCTTGTGTAACTCCATATCCTCTTTCAAACGGTGCAGCAGAAAACTTACCGTATGAATTAGTATAAGAGGCATCTTCGCATTCTAATCTCTTTGGTAATTGAAAATCTCTCCATTTTATACCCATCTATTCCTCCTGTTAAAGCCAAATAAAACTTATTATTTGGAATACAACTCTACAATCAACTGCTCTTGTATGGTCTGTTGGATATCGTCTTTCTCAGGCAACCTTAAAACTTTGGCACTAAACTCTGTTGGCTTGAATTCCAACCAGCTAGGTACCGTTCTATCCTTGGATAGTTCCAGGTTTTCTTTTATCTTGTTCAAAGCCTTATCTTTAGCCTTAATCTGAACTACGTCTGCGACATCAACCAGAAAAGAAGGTATATTTACCCGGCGTGAGTTTACAACAATCAAATTATGTCGCACTATTTGCCTAGCCTGGGACCTAGAGAGCCCTAAGCCCATGCGAAAAACAACATTATCAAGCCTGCGCTCTAATAGTTGCAAAAGGACCTTTCCGGTTACGCCTTTAGTCTTTGAAGCTATTTTAAAATATTTACGGAATTGTTTCTCTAATACTCCGTAGATTCTTTTTACTTTCTGCTTCTCCTTTAACTGTAGACCATAATTTGAAAGCTTGCGTCTTTTTCCACTATGACCATGTTGACCAGGTGCAAACGGTCTCTTGGTTGCAGGGCATTTCTCTGTAACGCATTTTGGGCCCTTAAGAAACAACTTCTCACCCTGCCTGCGGCATAACCTGCAAACTGCATCAATATAACGTGCCATAAACTTACACTCTCCTTTTCTTCTTAGGACGACAACCGTTGTGCGGGATAGGAGTAACATCCTTAATCATAGTTATAATCAACCCTGAGGCCTGCAGCGCCCTTATTGCGGATTCCCGTCCGAATCCAGGGCCCTTAACTCGCACCTCTACATCCTTTAAACCAACCTCCTTAGCCTTTCTAGCGGCGTCAGAAGCAGCAATCTGGGCGGCAAATGGAGTAGATTTCTTAGAACCACTATAACCTACAATTCCGGGAGCACTCCATGCGATAACATTGCCCTGCTTATCAGTTATGGTAATTATGGTATTATTAAAACTTGCTTGAATGTGGGCAATGCCGGAACTTATCCCTTTAGCTATTTTCTTCTTTTTTGCCCTATCTTTTGTCGCCATTAATTATCCCTCTACTTTCTTATAATTAAATTATTTAGCCGGCTTTACCGCGGGCTTTGCTGGTTCTGCTTTCCTAACTACAGACATACCGCCTCTTTTTGTACCTTTTCTGGTTCTGGCGTTTGTACGCGTGCGTTGCCCTCTCGCCGGAAGCCCTTTTTTATGCCTTGACCCTCTATAAGAACCAATATCCATTAACCTTTTAATATTCTGCGAGATATCGCGGCGCAGGTCACCTTCAAGCTTTAGGCCGCTTTTCTGCAGATAATTTGTGATCCGGGCAACCTCTTCTTCGTTTAAATCCTTTGCTCTTTTACCGGGTGCGATATTAATCTCTTTAAGAATCTTATTAGACAATGTCCTACCGATACCGAATAAATAGGTTCTCCTTGGGTATATCAACACCTAGAACTCTTGGCATATCTACTCCTCTTAAATTTTAGACTAACCCTGTCTTTGTTTATGCTTAGGGTTACTACAGATTACCCTGATTACCCTAGCTCTCTTCACAATTTTGCATTTATCGCAGATTCTTCTTACTGATGCTTTAACTTTCAACTTAGCACTCCCTTTCCTATTTAACTCTAAAAGTAATCCTTCCCCGGCTTAAATCATAAGGAGAAAGCTCTAATTTAACTTTGTCTCCGGGTAGAATCCTTATAAAATTCATGCGCATCTTACCTGAAACATGCGCCAATACCACATGGCCATTCTCAAGCTCTACCTTAAACATGGCATTCGGTAATGCTTCAAGAATCTTACCTTCGGTTTCAATCAACTCTTCTTTTGGCATATTCGGTTAGAATTACAGGCCCTTCATTAGTTATTGCCACTGTATGTTCAAAATGCGCAGAAGACAAACCATCTTTTGTGACTGCCGTCCAACCATTCTCTAGAATCTTTGATTCCCAACTACCAAGATTTATCATCGGCTCAATTGCTAATACCATGCCGGTTTTTAGAAGTGGCCCTGAGTGCGCAATGCCAAAATTTGGTATCTCAGGCTCTTCATGCAAATTTAAACCAATACCATGCCCAACAAATTGCCTGACTACCGAAAAACCGTTTTCTTCAGCGCAAGACTGAATGCAGCTTGATATATCCATGAGATAATTCCCTGATTTTGCCATGGATATTCCAACTGCTAAGGCCTGTTTAGTAACTTTGATCAGTTTTTCTACAATCGGATCAACTTTACCTATCGGCAATGTTATTGCCGCATCTGAGAAATAGCCTTTGAAATTTACGCCTAAATC
>JAPLLW010000030.1 GCA_026387355.1 Candidatus Omnitrophota bacterium | reverse complement strand
ACTCATAAGGCGTATCCTCCTGTTGCTGGGCCTTACGGCCCGGTTAGGTTAATAAATTACGAGTTTATCAACCTAAGAGGATATGCCTTTTTTATCTTTGGGGCAATATCAAAAAGCGCGAAACTTATTTTACATTATGTTATTATAGCTAAAATGTAGCAGTTATTGAGCGTATTCGGCTAAACAGAGATAAAGTTATACAGTCGATTGGACGAGTTTTTGAGCACCTTTATCTCTTATCTAGCGAAATCCCGCCTATTTTGGGCGGGAAGAACTTTTCTGGCTTCAAGAGAGGCAGAGAAACTGTGCGAAGAACTGACTATGGTTGCTTAAACTGCACTTTTACTTTGGAACGAGTGAAGAAATAGACAAGCAGAATATGAATTATAATGATATATAGCTTAACAAACAAAGAAATGGGTGGTTGCGTAAGAAATATTAAATTAGTAAAAATACCACCAAAACCTAAAATAACAGCCAATAATCTTGCCCATTCTTTTACTCGTAAAATACCTATCCCGGTGACAATATAAACTATTTGAGATACTGGAAATAACGGGTAAGAAATCCAAGTTTTAATATGGTGTGGAATAAATAATTTCAAAGAGTATGAATTAACTAAAAAGTTTACCGATACTATTACTTCTTGAGAAAACGGAAAAAAGATTAAGAGGCAACCAAATACCGCTACCCCCACCGACCTTTTCTTATCCATAATTTACCCCTTTTCCAAATAATAAACCCTCTGCAATATATTTTATCACAAAGGGTTAGGAAGTCAAACTCCCCACACGGGTGCTGCTAATAACAGTATCTCTAATCTATATACCTATTATTATAGCTAAAATAGGGCGATTATCAGAATATTCGGGCAAACAGAGATAAATTTATAACGAAGATTACCTATTTATCTCTACCTGATGCTTTCTTTAGCTCTGCGACAAATGCTGCATCAACAACAAACCCTAAGCTTTCTGCTTTATGTACATCTGCCCAGGACTTGTCATATTCTCCTATAAAATAATAAGCAAGCCCACGACTAGAATAGGTGTTCGCAAAGTTAGGATTTATTTCAATGGCTTTACTGAAATCAGAGATGGCTTGAGGTAAGTTGCCTTGTTGAGCATAGACATTACCACGGTTGTAATAAGCATCTTCATAGTTGGGATTGTTTTCAATAGCCTTAGTATAATCAAAGATGGCTTGAGTAAAATTGCCTTGCTTGTAGTAGACAAGTCCGCGGTTGTAATAAGCCCGTGCTTCGTTGGGATTAATCTCAATGGCTTTATTAAAATCAGAGATGGCTTGAGGTAAATTGCCTTGGATATCATAGGCATTCCCGCGGTTATTATAGGCCTCTGTAAAACTAGGATTAATTGCAATAACCTTGGTCCAATCAGAGATGGCTTGAGGTAAGTTGCCTTGCTTGTAGTAGACAAGTCCGCGGTTGTAATAAGCATCTGCGTAGTTAGGATTTATTTCAATGGCTTTAGTGAAGTCAGAAATAGCTTGAGGTAAGTCGCCCTGGTTGTAGTAGGCAACCCCACTGTCATAATATTCTTTTGCACTTTCAGCATAAACAGATGCAATGCTTATAAATAATACTCCTATTAAAACAAGCATAATTATTCTGTAACTTTTACATCTCATTTCTTTATCCTTTCCCTATTTCAAATACAAAACCCTCTGCAATATATTTTATCACAGAGAGTTAGAAAATCAAACTCCCCGCATGGGTGTTACTAATAACAGTATCTCTTACCATGCAGCCCTTATTATAGGTATGATTTTGGCAGATTGCAAGAAATTTACGGGATTCTGAGATAAGGGTTAATACGAAGATTCGCCCATTTTATCCGCTTTTATCAGAGATAAATCGGCTTAATTCGCTATAGCAGAGATAGTTAAAGCGTCCGGACCTATATGGGAGAACATTCTATCTTCCGTTCTTTAATTTCTCAGGATGGTGCCTTACAACCTCCGCCTGAACCATATAAATCACGTCTTCTGCGATATTCGTAGTATGATCGCATATTCTTTCCAAAAACCTAGCTATTAATAGCAACTGGACAGCCCTTGGCGCAGTAGAGCTATCTTTCGCCATGTAATCCTCAACAAGCTCTCTTTGAATTTCATTTCGAAGCTGATCTGCTTCAGAGTCAGATGATAAAACTTTTTTTGCTAAAACAATATCGCCTTTAACAAAAGCGTCTATTGCCATCTTTACCATGTTTTGCGCAACAGTTGCTAACTTAGGGATGTCAACTAACGGCTTTAAAAGTGGCTTATCTGCTATCTCAAGCGTACGCTGCGCTATATCTACTGCGATATCCGCTATCCTTTCTAATTCAGAATTTATCTTCATCCCGGTTGTAATAAGACGCAAATCTTTGGCCATAGGTTGATATCGTGCTATCAAATCAATACACTTTTCGTCTACATCTAGTTCTAACTTATCTATATTAGTGTCATTATCTATGACGTTTTTTGCCATCTCCTTATCACGATTCTTTAATGCTTCAACGGATTTATAAATTGCTTCCTCTGTTAAAGCGCCAATCTTTAGAATATCCTTATTCAGCTCTCCTAACTCTTGATCAACATGTCTTTCCATTTTAAACCTCCAGTTATTTAGCCATATCTTCCAGTAATGTAATCTTCTGTGCGCTTATCATGCGGAGCAGTAAAGATGGTCTCAGTTTTATCAAACTCTATCAGTTCTCCTAAAAGCATAAAACCTGCATCATCGGAAACCCTTGCTGCCTGCTGCATATTATGCGTAACTATTACTATAGTATACCTATTTTTGAGTTCGCGCATCAACTCTTCGACCCTTGCTGTTGCCTGCGGATCTAAAGTAGAACAAGGCTCATCCATTAATAATACATCCGGCTTAACAGCAATAAGCCTGGCTATACAAAGCCTCTGTTTTTGTTCTAATGATAACCTTAAGGCAGGCGTATTAAGTTTATCTTTTAATTCATCCCATAAAAGAACATCTTTCAGACTTCTCTCAACAATCTCATCCAGCTTATCTCTAGTAATACCTTGTGCGTGAATCCTTTCACCAAAAACAATATTTTCATAAATTGAGAGCGGAAATGGATTAGGCCTCTGGAATACCATCCCTACCTTCTTGCGCAAAACTACTAAATCTGTGTTAGGGCTTAGAATATTGCCATCATCAATTATGACTTCTCCATCGGTACGCACGCCTTCAATTAAATCATTCATGCGGTTAAAAACTCTAAGCAAAGTAGATTTACCGCATCCTGAGGGCCCGATTATAGCAATAATCCTATTGGCCTCTATGCTAGAGTTGACATTTTTCAAGGCCTGGAAAGATCCATACCAAAGATTTAGATTCTTAGTTATTATCTTGGCCATTATCCGAATTTTCCTCTAATATAATCTTCGGTGCGCTTGTCTTGGGGCGCAGTAAAGATCTTATCTGTTTTATCAAGCTCAATAAGTTCCCCACTTAAAAAGAAAGCTGTCCTGTCGCCAACCCTGGCAGCCTGCTTTACATTGTTAGTTACCAAAACTATCGTATATTTTTGCTTAAGTTTAACCATGGCATCTTCTACTTTTGCGGTGGATATAGGATCAAGCCCTGAGCATGGCTCATCAAATAAAATTACCTCTGGCTGGACTGCGAGAGTCCTAGCTATACACAAGCGCTGCTGTTGGCCACCCGACAATTTAAAAGCGGACTCGCTTAGTCTATCTTTTACCTCTTCCCAAAGATAGGATTCTTTTAGCGATTCTTCTACTATCTTTCCCAATATCTTCTTGTTTTTCTCGCCGTGCATTCTAACGCCATAAGCTACATTCTCAAAAATTGATAATGGAAGAGGTAGAGGTAACGCAAATACCATGCCTATTCTTTTACGTAATAATTCTGTATCAATACTCTGGATATTCTCTTGTTCGAGCTTTACTGATCCAGTCATTCTAAAATTTTGATTAAGATCATTTAAACGATTAAGTATTCTTAAAAAAGAGGTCTTTCCGCTATTTGAAGGCCCAATTACGCTTAAAATCTCATTAGCTTGAATTTTTATGCTTACCTGCTTTATGGCATGCATAGAACCAAACCAAATATTAAGATCTTTTATATTAAATTTTACCATTTCTTCTTCTTTCTGAATTTATATCGAATAATTATTGCCACTAAATTCATAAACAAAACTAACGCTAATAAAACAAGCGCTGTTCCATACCTTACCTTCTCATCAACATTAGGTACCTGTGTTGAAATTACATAAAGATGATACGGCAATGCCATTGCCTGGTCAAAAACAGAATCGGGTAGGCGCGGTAGATAAAAAGCTGCAACGGTAAAAAGAATGGGTGCGGTTTCACCGGCTGCCCTTCCTAAGCCAAGAATAGTTCCGGTTAATATCCCTGGGATAGCATTAGGAAGAACGATATGTCTTATGGTCTGCCATTTGCTTGCACCCAAAGATAAGCTTACTTCGCGAAAAGAATATGGAACGCTCTCTAAAGCTTCTCGGGAAGTCGTGATAATAACCGGGAGTATCATAATCCCGAGCGTAAGTGAACCGGAAAGAATTGACGCACCAAATTTGAAGAATACTACAAAAAGCGCTAGGCCAAAAAGCCCATAAACTACCGAAGGTACTCCTGCCAGGTTAACAATTGCTAACTTAATAAGCCTGGTAAGCAGATTATCTTTCGAATATTCACTTAAGTATATCGCCGCAAGTAGCCCAATTGGCAAAGCAAAGATAATTGCACCTATAACTAAGTATACCGTTCCTACGATTGCCGGAAATATCCCGCCTGCGCGCATTCCCTGTCGCGGTATATCCGAAAGAAACTGCCAGTTAATCGCAGGCAACCCTTTCTGGATAATAATCACAACGATTAGGCCTACAGGAATTACTATTAAAAGTGTCGCTAGGAACAAAAAGAAAAATGCGATTTTTTGTGTTCGATGTGGATTTCTCATTATTGCCTTTTATGTAAAAATAAATCCGCGGTTACATTAATAGCGAAACTAATGACAAACAGAACTATACCAATAGCAAATAAAGCAAAATAATGCTCTGCCCCTACCACCGCCTCGCCCATTTCTGCGGCAATGGTAGCAGTTAGAGTCCTAACCGGAGCTAAAATGCTGTTTGGTATAACGGCAGCATTTCCCGTAATCATCATTACCGCCATTGTTTCTCCGATTACCCTACCGATTCCAAGCATAACTGCCGCAAGTATGCCACTTGAAGCTGCGGGAAGCATAACCCGCCATATCGTCTGCCATTGTGTCGCTCCTAATGCAAGAGCGCCTTCTTTATACGTCTTTGGAACTGAATATAATGCATCTTCAGCAATCGAGACTATTGTCGGCATAGCCATAAAAGCCAGCATTATTGAACCGGATAAAGCAGTCAGTCCTGTTGGTAAATGAAAAACATTCTTTACTAACGGGACAAGTGTTACCATACCAATAAAACCTAAAACGACACTTGGGATGGCCGCCAATAATTCAATCCCTGCCTTAAGAGTTTCTTTTATTTTTAATGGGGCTATCTCGGCTATATAAATTGCGCAACCTACTCCTATTGGTATAGAAATAATCGCTGCTCCGACAGTAACCAGTAAAGAGCCCAGGATTAACGGGAGGATGCCTAGCTGAGGCGGCTCTGAGATAGGATACCAACTCTTGCCAAAGAGGAACTTAAAAGGAGTTATGCCCTTAAATACCTCCAGGCCTTCTTTAAGCAAAAACAAGAAAATTAATACCACAAAGAATATTGAGGCTAACCCACAGATTAGAATAAGCTTCTCAATAATAAACTCTTTAAACTTACGCATTGAGCACCTTAAGTTTTGGTCTAGTGAAATCCCGCAAAGCGGAATAGATTCTATTTATTAACCGGAACAAAATCAGTTACCAAAACAATATCCTGGCCTTCTTTAGAAAGCGTAAAATCTACGAATTTCTTTACTAGACCTACCGGTACGCCATTAGTATAAAGAAACAAGGGTCTTGAAATAGGATACTTACCGTTTATGACATTCTCTATTGATGGCGCTTCGTATTCCGACTTTTCATCCCTAGCTATAAATACAGGCTTTTGCTTTTTTGATATGTAACCCATGCCATAATATCCGATAGCCGAAGGATTTCCAGCCACTTCATCAGCAATTGCCTGAGAAGATGAAAGCATCAATGCTCTTGGCGCAAACTCTTCTTTACTATTAGGATCATTCTTTCTTAATACATGCTCTTTAAAATAAACATGGGTTCCGGAATTAACTTCTCTCGAGAGAATAACAATCTTCTCATCTTTACCGCCAATTTCCTTCCAATTAGTTACCCTTCCCGTAAAAATATCTGCAAGCTGAGCTAAGGTAAGCTTACTGATAGGATTACCTGGATTTACTACCACTGCGAGACCGTCTAACGCAACTTTTATTTCGTTAGGGTTTATGCCTTTTTGCTTGGCAAGACCAATTTCTTTTTCTTTGATATTTCTCGAACTCATTGCAATATCGCAAGTGCCACTTATAAGGCTTGATAATCCTGTACCAGAACCACCACCGGTAACTGCTACAAAATTACCTTTGTTTTCCTCCATATATTTCTCAGCCCAAGCTTGTCCTAAGTTAACCATAGTATCCGAACCCTTGACTTGGATTGAATTATTATCTTTTGCTGCGAAAGCTGAAGTCGAAAACATAACTGCTAATAAAACTAATAACAGCTTATTAAACATCTTTACCTCCCTTTTTTATATTATACTTTACCTATATTATATGCAGATTAAATCAATGTAAAATCTATGTAAAATCTTAAAACGCTAACTTTATCTTCGTCCCCAATACATTAGACTGAACACCATCCGACCATCCTCCATTGGCAGCTCTTACAGTTTGCAACATATAGTAGATCTCGCCCTTCAGGTTCTTGGTAATAACAAAGCCTAGCCCTGCTGAGAACCTGTTCTGGCTAAACTTAGTAGGTAAGCCTCCAAAAACTATAAATATTTCATCAGAGAGATAAGGTTGGATCTCGAATCTTGTGAATTTCCAAGGCAACTTCAGACCCGTTTTGTTACGGTACCTCCAAAAGTCTGTTTTGTGTTCATAATCGTTAAATTCCATACGGCTACGGTTATCCAGCTTAAAACCCTTTAGTTCTCCGGAAAAAGTTGCAGTTACATAAGGCTCGTTAACCTGCTGCCATTTTTGTTTTGACATCTCAAAGATCTGCCTGTAACCACCTCCTACATTAAACCATTTCTTTAAATCATGAAAATACCCGATATCATAATGCTGGTAGAAAAATTCTGACGCATTATCACCCCAGCGGAATTTTATCTTATACTCTTCAGAATCGGTATTCCAAATCTGGAAGTCATGGTCATCGTAGGCATAGGCCTTTGCTGCTAGTATTATAATTAACCCAATTAATATAAAGCTAATCTTCTTCATCTTTTCTCCTTTCGCAATTTTTATTATTTCTTAATTCGGTTAATACCCTAAACATGCACAAGAAACTAAACACATTCAATGTATCGCCTCCTTTCCTGCCTGCCGGCAGGCAGGCTTTCAATTCACAAAAGGAGTATATAATGAGGGTATTAAATCTGCTTCAAGGGTAAGTAAAATGTGGGTAAAACTTTTGGGGGTATTACGACTACCTGGGGAGAATAAACCAGAACTTTGAAGAGAAGCCTTCAGTGCTTTCAACGCCAACGCTGCCGATATGGAGTTCAACAATGTGTTTTACAATAGAAAGCCCAAGACCGGTTCCGCCGAGTTCGCGCGAGCGTGCCTTGTCTACGCGGTAGAAACGCTCAAATATACGAGATATATCTTTTCCGGGTATACCAATTCCTGAGTCTTCTACAAAAACTTTAATTTTATCGCCCTCTTCCTGGACATAAATACGAATAGATCCTTTTTCTTTATTAAACTTTATTGCGTTATCTATAAGGTTGGTAAATACCTGTTCTGTTCTATCTTTATCAGCATTTATCGAAATGCTAGCAGGTAACTCATTTTTAATATCAATACTCTTATCTTTCAATTGAGACTTAAAACCTAAAATAACCTTTTCAAGTTGCTGCCTTAAATTAAAATTACTCTTATTAAGTGCTATTTCTTTTGACTCAAGATGTGATAAAGAAAGTAAATCCTCAACTAAGCTATTAAGGCGATCAGCGTGATCTTGAATAATCTTCAAAAAATTGCGGTTATTCTCTTTGTCATCTAAGGCGCCCTCAAGAAGCGTTTCCACAAAACCTTTTATGGATGTCAGCGGGGTCTTTAACTCGTGAGAAACATTGGCCACAAAATCACTACGCACTGTCTCTAGCCTTCGTATTTCGGTTATATCGTGAATAACTACTAAACAACCATCCACAGCTTTATTATCAAAAATTGGAGTAGCATTAACCTCAAATACTCTGCGTACCGGATAAATAAGCGTTATCTCGCTTGATACTGACTCTCCTCTTTTCAAAGCCGCACCGATAACTTCTGCGATATCATTATTACGCATTGCCTCTAAGAATAGCTTTCCTTCAACATCTACTCTCCTTACACTAAATATCCTTTCAATCGTTGGATTTACCGAAATTATATGCCCCGCTTTATTTATAACAATAACTCCTTCAATCATACTATTAAAAATAGCAGACATTTTCTGGTTCTGTGTTTTAGCTTCTTTAATTTTATCTTCTATATCCTGAGCCATTTTATTTAAAGTAACAGCGAGTTCCCCGATTTCATCTTTAGAAGTTTGTAAGACCCTACGACTAAAGTCTCCTTCGGAAAACTTACGCGAAACATGAATCATCCTGTTAATCGGACTTATGGTTTGAGCTGCTATTATTGAAGCTAAAACAAAGGCAAGAACTAAAGCAAGAATTAAGCCAAGTAGAACTATTTTACGAATCTCATTTAGTATTCTTCCTACACTTTCAAGTGGAAGCGCAAGTCTAACTACTCCTGTAATATCTTTTTTTTCTTTTATGGGTAAAGCAACATATAGCATACCTATCTTCAGTGTTGAAGAATAGCGCGTATCAATACCTACTCCACCAGCTAAAGCTAATCTTACCTCTGGCCGATAAAGATGATTCTCCATCTGCGAGATATCTTTTTGGGACTTTTCTGAATCAGCAAGAACTTTACCAGCACTATTAATAACAGTGATTCGACATTTTATCTTCTCACTTAAAGCGATAATGAGTGGCTCTAAATGTGTAATATCTTCATTTTTAATATTCTCTGCAGTAATTTGGCTTTCAACTAGATAGGCCTGATTGGTAAGGGAAGTTTCTATGTTACGAAGGGAATTTTCTTCTAATTTCTTATCTAGGAAAAAGGCAATAAATCCGAAGGAAAGTACAATTACGAAAATATACGAAAAGATCAGCTTTAACTTAAAGCTCCTAATCCTCATATCCAAATCTATACCCGTCATTTTTTACGGTAACAATATGCTTTGATTCGCTCTTAAGTTTCTTACGTAACGTCCTG
>JAPLLW010000023.1 GCA_026387355.1 Candidatus Omnitrophota bacterium | reverse complement strand
TGGTCGCGAGTTCGGTGTTAATGAAGATAACCAGGAGATAAGGATATTGTTTGGTGGCGAAATATTCGAGATCAAGAGGACAACAGAAGAAGGCGCGGATACATATATGGTCAAGAGAGTTGCAAATACCAATGCGTATAAAGCTGTTCCGTTGTTTGGCGAGGCAGCTAATCTTTATCGTATATCGGGAACAGATATTTTTAAGTTTAAAGTCGAGTCTACTACCGGTAGATTAATCTTTGAAGCACGTTCTCAGGAAGATGCAGTTCGCTTGACTGCTTGGGTTACGAGAATCGCTATGATAGAGGGAGAGATTGTTAAAAAACTGCCCGGTGCGATCTTTACACCGCTCGCTAAACTCAGTTTTACTAAGAATACTATATTTCCTGACCTGCCGGATAATGCTTGGAAGGCTTTGAGAAGCGCAGATGAGAGTCGCCGCTCATATCAAGCATTCCATGAGGATAATACTCCTGTAATTAAGATAAATGAAAGCGGGTTGGCGGATATTAGCTTTGTTTATCAGGGTAAGGAACTAAGTTTGAGATTTGATTTGAATAATGAAGGACAGGGATTAACGAATCCTAACGCGATATCTTACCGTAAGGATAACGAAACGCTCGTTATTGACTTATACAAGCACCTATTATTCAGGGATATTAAAGACAAAAATGAGGGATACTGGGCTTATAGGCAACATCTTAAGAAGAACGGTTTATTTGATGAAGGTTGGCAGCAGATATTGGCTAAGGTTGAAGAGATATCCGGTTCTAGGATAGATAGAGTTGAAAAACTAGGTTATGATTCTGCACGTTATGCCAGTTCGCTACTTAAGGCTTTGCAGATACCCGGAAAGAACAAGACTCTATTTAATATTTATGATAAGGACGGTAAATTGTTATACGCCCATCCAGTAGGAGACGGAAAATTGAGAGAGTTGGATTGGGCTAGAGGAATTGTTGTTTCCGATAACAATGGTATTGTTTATCAGCAGGCTATCGGCAATGTCGAGGCCTTTAGAATTCCTTACAGGACATACGGAGACTTCGGAGGGAATATCGTGGCTCAGTCTATTTATGCGCCTAATAAAGAGGGTAATCATGTTTCACCTGTTTCCGTTTCTTATAATGGCGCATACGATAGGCATGGAATAGCCAGAGAGTCTGTTCGCTTAGTAAAAGCAAAAGATAACAAGTGGTATCCTTTCGAAACGGCGGTTTTTGACAATGAATTAAAAATAAAATTATTAAAGATCATGGATGCCGAAGGGAAAGCGCATAACGAGAATGTTTTCTTCTTTAAGCTTACCTCGCTCTCCGGACTTGACGCAGTGGCTATTGAAGAGGGTGATTATGCTAATAGTTATAATCTTGTTATGGGGAATCTTAATTCCGCGTATTTAAATCCTGCTAATTTTAGAGAAGTATACAAGGTAGGAAAGAGCGGAGAAGGAAAGAACGCGGTAAGGCTCGATTTTGCCGCAAGAGTAAACCGTTCTACAGGTGACCTCAGCGGCATGGTCCCACACTGGGTTATGTATTATATCTATAAGACCGATATTTATAGCGCTACCGAAGCCGGAGCTAATAATTTTGGCTACGGCGTAGGAACAGTTACTTACGATTTCGATGTCAATAAAGGGTATGACAGTACAGGATATGTAAAGCCTGGGCTTAAGGCTAGGGTGCTTTCGTTATTCGGAAATAAATCCGATGTCTGGAATGACAGCGATTATGTTGCTAATGTAGGTGACCTGCGCATAGGAGATGGTTATTTTGCTTATTCTTCTAGGGATTACCGTCTTGATAGAAAAGGCATACTTGAAATCGTCTTAACTACTGACGGACGCACATATTATCAATTACAAAAAGGTACCGAGGGATTTGAGCAGATTAAAGCTTATTACAATGAGCACAATTTAGCGGATATTTCATATAGGATTAAGGATATGTTCGGTAATACAATGCCTGCGGAGCAGCCGTATGAAAGATATATTAGTGTATTCAAGGGCCCCTTAGGTCTTTATGTTTATACCGTTCCTATTGAGCCGGGATTTAGAGGCGACATGGGCCGCTTACCTTTAATATTCGATAAGCAGATCGCGCCTACCCCAATCAGTCTGGTTCATTCAGAATATGTCAATGGTAGCTTGGATATAATCAATGATAACGGGAATGTGCAGCGTTATAATGACGAACTTCTGCCTTCCTGGCCGAAGACAGCGGAAGCTTATAATCGTATAGGGGGCGGTTTCTTCGGTTGGCATATCAGAAAGTTTATGAGCGATACTTTGCCGATGATAAAAGCCAGGATAACTGGTGATACCGAAGAAATTAAAGCAATGGATACGGGTAAGGAACTCTTGCCTCAAAATACTACTTCACAAAATACCTGGTTAGTCTTGATTGGCTTATTTAGCGCCGTGATAGGCCTACTCGGATTCAGATTCATTGTACAGAAACTGCGCATTCTTAAGGGCGAAACACCTAAGCCGGAGTTCGGTAAGCCTGAAACAGCGGCTATGTATGAGAGTGCATTTAAGAATACGGTAATCTGGCATAAAGGTGTAGCGCATAAAATATTTGATGAAGCAACAGTTAACAAGGCAAAAGAACAGATAGAGTGGGAGATTCAAAATAACCTTCTGCCTTATCTGGATAAGAACAGCCGTCGATATTTCTGGGAGGTTTATACGCGCTCAGTTTATGACATATTTAAGCCGATGATTGAAGCTAAATTAGAATCTTTAGGCTTTAGCCGCTTCAGGATAGCTCCGAGAGAAATGTTTACCGATAAACAACTACAGGTCCTTTTGGACAATAAAATAGTTGCGGAAGATAAAAAGAACAAGAAGGTTATCAGGTGGCAGGTTACTACTTCGTTGGAACTTAGGGAGAGTTTGTTTGCATTAAAAGATTTAGGCAAATATGGGCTAACCTTAAGTGATCTCGATAGAATATTGGAAGCCTGGGGTAAGGTAGGTGGAGGAAAATGGTTATTCGGCAGCCAGATAGAATTTACGCGCAAAGACGAATATATCTGTGGCAAAGAGTTAGATGTATTTGAGTATTGTGTAAGCTATATGCTTCAGATGCTGGTAGATAGAGTTATAAAGGGCAATAAACCTCAATATAGGGAAGGCTGGATAGACCTGGAGAATTTTACCGGTGTCGAGGATAATCAGCTTCCGGAAGGATTTTATATTACTGTAGAGAGATCTAGACGGTTTGCAAAGAAAAGCTCGGAAATCAAAGAGGATGAATGGCAGAAGCTAAGCGGCGGTAAAGAGTGGGATGGCTGTGTTGCGATTCCCTTAGACAGGGCAATTGAAGATCTGGTGTTTAGTTTTATTATCGGTAGCTTTAACAATAACGTATACTTTGCCGAATACCTTAGAGATTTCGCCAGAAAGCTTAAGAAGGAGAGCCGGGAGAAGGAGATAGTGCCTGAGGTAGTTATGACAGTAAGGTGTATTACCAAGATAATGCAGGTAATGCAGGAATCGCATCAGGAGAGAGCGGCTCGCGGTTTTGACCGCACACGCGATTACTTTGATTCCGTAGAGTTCAGCCTTTTATTCGAGAGGTGCCGTAATCCTGACGGGACTTTCCAGCATCCTTTTGAAGCTATGAACCTTACTCCGCAAAGTTTGAATAAAGCGTGGGGTGGTGTGCTTAGCGACAAAAATACCTATCTATTGAAGGAATTAATAGGAGTAACATTTAATGATAGTTTCTCTTTTGATGCGCTTATGTCTTCCCTCGAAGGAAGCAAGGCGATTTCTCCCGAGCTGCTTTGGTTGATCTTACGCTGTATGAAGGTTACTCAAAGTCCTTCTAAGTATCAATATTTTGTTCAGACGATATATAAGGAATTTATTCAGGTATTCGTAAGTGGATTACGTTCAGAAAAATCAGGCGGTCATGTCTTGAAATATGATTTGGTATGGTTAAATTTGCTCTCTACTCTGAAATTAATCCTCAAACATGTAAATACGAGTACATTGGTAAGTTTTACGTCTCTAATGGTTTTAGGCATAAGTATCTTATATGTCCTTATTGGGCAGGCTCCGGCATTTCTGACCGTTATTTTTCTAGGCGTTGTATCTTTGGGCTTGGTAGCGTTATTCCTGCTTAAGCTGGGAGGGCAAAGAGTAATTAATACCATAGATAAGCAGATCCTAGGAACAAAGCAGGGTTTGCACAGCTTCATTATAGAGAGTGTGGTAAGGGCCGGTACGGACGAGATGGTAAAAGCTAATTATGATAATGCTGTTGATGAAGAGGCTAAAGAGAAGATCCATAGGGCATTAAATAATTTCTTTACTTATAATATGCGTCCATGGCCTAAGGCAAGGGAGCTTGTTTTAGCTTTTGCCGCGCTTGGTTTAGGACATCTTATCGGGTTTAGTTTGTTTGGCTTGACTTCTTTCCCGCTTGGTTTGGTTTTGATTGCGGTAGTTGTAGCTTTACCTATAATTGTTTCACACATTCTACGCGGACACTATAACTCCTATGCTAAAGATCCTTATTCTTACAAGAAAATGATTTCTTATCCGGCGTACATATCTCTTGTTTTGACTCTGCTTTTGGCGGTATTTGGTTTGCCTTATGTGGAGGTATCTGCTCAGGTTTCTCTGAGCAAGATTATCCCAATTATATTTGCAGCTTTTGTATTAACATTCTTTATATTCAGCCTATCAGTAAGGATACCGACCTACCTTGCTTATTGGCCGGTGATTGTCTCTAAGCGCTGGCAGAGAAGGCTGCAGTATATGGTTATGTATTGCCAGCATGTAAAATACTGGGCGCAGATGAGCTTCAATGATACTTTTAAGATTAGCGTTTCTACTAGATTATTACAGGTAACTACCATAGCATTATCTTCATCCGCAACTATCCTCCTCCTGTTGCTGGGTATGCCTATCTTAGCGGCATTAGCCGGATTATTTACTTTTGCCTACGCGCTTGCTGTTGTAAATCAGTTACTTCAGATAGCCATTCTTAGAAAACGTTTTGGTATCCATAACTGGGTTTGGAGTAAGGTTCCCAAGGATATCGCGATAAGGATGCACAGAGCTCAGTTGCGTAAGATGCTGGATAAATTTGTCGAAGACGGACACTTGACCATAGAACAGAGGGATCAGATTATCTCCGGTAAAGACGGCGCTATCTATTTGTTAGACACATGGGAGAGGTTAAAGTATTTGGCTAATAAGAGTTATAAGCTTGATTTGGAAGAGGCGTTATTTGATAAGAAGAATAGAAAGTGGCAAGGTTTAGTCTGGGAAAACATTCCTATACTTTCTTCGCATCCTGCTACTTGGAACGATCCTGTAGTAAGTTTAAGTTTTGAAGAAGGATGCTGGGCCGTAGAGATACCCACAGTTATTTATAACAATGATGACCTTAGGCCGGAAGTAGCCGCTTTTACTCTAGAAGAATATAAAGGGTTTAGTCCGGAAGATAAAAATTTGTTTGATAAATACTACGAGTCTTACGCACCTGGCAAGAAGGAGCCCGTTTGGAGACGCAAAAGAGATCTTCTTATGACCGATACCGATAAGCAGAAATTAAAACTTTTCTTTGAGAAGAATAAAATATTCCCACAGACTCCCGCCTATTCCAGCGAATTTAATAATCTTGCGACCAGGAGTGCTGGAACGCAGTGGAATAATTTCCTTTCTAACCTTTTCCATCCCGAGCTATTATCTGATACCCTTAAATGTGTTCTTCATCCTGATGTGAGAAATCATTTGGATACTTTAGTAGATGTTACGGCAAGAAATAATGAGGTTAAGCGGATAGCTGCACATGCCGCTCAAACTGCGCTGAAGCGTTTATATAAAGAAAAGTTTGAAACTGAAGAGGGGATAGGGGATACTCTTCGTTATTTAGAAGAATTAACCGTGCCTGTGGCTGGCAGAGAGGTGCGGTTGTTAGACTTGGGTAGGCTGAAATACCGCATGGCGCATATTCTCAACATGTATAACGCTACTTCTTATAGGACCCTGGAAGGAGTTAAGCTAACAGAGGAATTAGGCTACAGGTATTTTGCCGAACAGACTTTCTTAGGTGATGTGGAGTATGCACAGGAATATCTTGATTTGAAAATCAAGTATTTATCTGATCCTCAAGGAAGAAGCAGCCTGATGCGAAGAACGTTGAATATTCTTATCGCCGCAGGTATAGAAAAGCACAGAATAGAAGATTTAGAGGGAATTATGTTCCGTACGCCAGAGGGTTGGGTTCCTTTAAACATGCTCAGCTTTGCGGAAAGAGGTATCCTTTTGAATAGTAGCTCGAGTTTAACTGTAGAAGAAAAGAAGTTGCTTCTTTTGGACGAAGATATGCGCCGAATAATTAAGCATAAACTTGAATTTAGCATTGTGCGTTCTAAAAATCCTGATATCGATGTTTTTCCGGGGAATACCGATAAAGCATTCGAGTATCTATTCTTACCAGAAAATAATTTTATTTTCGACCGCATTTTTACTTCACCTGCTCCGGGAGAGCCTCCTTTCGATCAGGGGCAGACAGGTAAGACCATAGAGTGGACATTTAATATCCGTGGCGGTCTTATTGCTTGGCTAAAGCCAAGGCGATCTAAGGGCAAGGGGTTAAGTCTTAGAATCGATGGTATCTCAGAAGTGAGACCGGAATCCGCGGCATTTGTGCCTTTATTAGCCGGCCGGCTGGCAAGATCGAATGTGAGCGGCGTTAACTTCCCGCTTTACTGCGCTGACGTGAGAATGGGTAAGGTTCCGGCTAACGAAGGTATAGCCAGCCTTGGGTGGACACGAGTTGGTCAACCTTGGGCTACAGAAGAAGGGATGTTGTTTAAATATGGAAAAATCGTAGCCAAAGAAGAGTCAGAAGAGCTTATTATTTCTCCTCTTGATGATGCTGCGGAAGATGCCGAAGCTGCACAGGATGAGGTTCGCGCTGGATGGGATATCGTATTGGATGATAACTATGAAGGAGGAGAAGGAAGAGGGTTATTATTAACTGATTCCCGCGGGCCTAACGAGAAATACAGCATGAACTTTTACGAAATGCTCGCTACCTTTATAGCTACGCGATTCTTTATGGATAAACACGTGCCGTATAATGTCAAGCTTACGCAGCTAACACTATTACAGATGTTCTACGGTTTTAAGTATCCGGTTTACCAGAATTTCCTCTATTGGTTCCTTATAGCGGTTGTCGCCGGCATAGACTTTACTGCCGGGTTTGTGGTTGCTGCGTTTTTCATCGGCTATGGGGTTCTTACTTCGCAGTCAATAAATAGAGGCCTTATTCTTCTTTATAATAAGATGTATGGTTTGCATGCCGGTTTTCTGAAATGGCTCTATCGTACTTTTATTAATCCCGGAGCTATCGGCCACTTTAGCTATTACGTGCATCGCTACAAATTGGCTCAGAAATTCTGGACTAAAGTAGGGAAATCAGATTTTGTACCTACCGTAAGGCAGTTGGCTAATATTGTTGCGCATTTGAATACGCTTTTCATCGCGCATCAGCCTACGGTTGTATTGGGTTCTGGATTATTAGCGCTATATCTGCTTATCGGGCCGTTCACTCCTTCGGGCTTAGCTTTCTGGTCTTTATGGTTCTTGGTTACTCTGTCTCTATTGAGCTGGCCGGCGATAGCCAATCCTAGGCCAAGCTATGAAAACTTTAATACACGATATCTTTCTCCTATTTTAAGGACAGGGTTGTTGGTAATTGCCGGCCTAATCTCTGGTCAAAGCTTGTTCTTTGTCCTTGCGGCTATAATGTCCGTAGCTCACTTATGTATCCGCATTTTTACTCGCGACAGCTTCCAGGCTGATAAACGGGCCAAGGCTACATCAGGTATTGTTAGCATCTTTACTGCGCTTATGTTTGTCTCTGGCCAGCATATTGCTGCGATTGTTTTGTTAGGAATGGCCACGGATCCTAATTCTCGTGCATTTATGCGTTATGTCGTATATTACACCGCCAGGATATTTATTAAGAGCGCGAAAGAAATCGTGGTTAATAACTGGAAGACGATAATCTCAATCGTCGGCCTATTGGTCTTTGCCTATGGTTTTGGTTTCCTCGGAGTCATCCCATGGATCTTGTATACAGTGGCTTCTGGCTATGTTGTGTACCGCGTCTATTCTTGGATTTTATTTAGGAAGGCTTATGCGTTATTATCTGCCAAAAAGAACTCTTTGATAAGAGAAAAATACACTCTTGCTGATTTAGCTGTAGAGGTAGGGTTTAGGGTAAGGTTTATGGTATGGTTTATCAGTTATTCCAATTCACCTACGGCAAGGGGTGCGTTTCTTAGGGCAGTTGAGGCTCTTAAGAGAGAGGGTAGTTTTACCTACCCGTATTTAACGGTGGCTACTGTCGCTGAGGCTTTAAGAAAAGATGATGTTGCGCGCGGATATCTTGGTGAAAATGAATATTCACCGGATTCTACTCTATTCGCTGAAATTGTTAAAGGACATCAGAAAGAGTATCGAAAAATGCTCGAAACGCTGGCTAGAAACGTGGGTATAAATAAATTCGCGCTTAAAAGAATGCTTAGGTATTTCTACGGCAAGGCACTAGGCATCTTTGGTAATAATAATTTATTGCGTGGAAAGATCGAAAGCCTCGGTCGGAGAGTTGGCCTGGGGCATAACGAAGCATTTGAAAGAATGCTCTCGCTTGATTTTGACATTCGTTATATAGACAATCAGTTCTCGGAAGAAGTGAAAAGGTTGAATAATATTCGCGGTATGAATATGAGACGTTTTATGAACGCTGGTTTTGCCGGGTTCAGAAAGAAAGAGGATCTTAGGAAGGCTATCCCTGAGATTATGAAAGATTTTATTACTGCTTGGATTAATAAGTATGTGATAGATGTTCTACCTCAAGATAATCTGGCAAAGAGGACTATCGCGGAGAATAAAGTTTCTTTTGAGGCTCATATGCGTGCTTTAGATGGGGTATTGACGGTGCCTGAAAATGGTGTTGATGGTCTTCAAGTTTTAGCAGATATTAATGAAAGGGCGCAGTGGAATCGTTTGTGTCTGTCGTTAGGAAATACAATAATAAATACCGATAAACTTGATCCGCAGGCGTTTTTAGTTGATTCCGGTTTGGTTGGAGTTTCGTCGGGCGCTGTCACCGCTTTCCCTGTACCCGGAACCCCGGCTCAGGCCGCTACCCAGGAAGACTTAAAATTAGAGTCAACCCGTAAGATAAGAGATGCCGCCTTTGCTGACATAGATATGCATAAGGCCGCACTAGCTGAAATTCCTGACCTGAATATGAAGGTGGTA
>JAPLLW010000020.1 GCA_026387355.1 Candidatus Omnitrophota bacterium | reverse complement strand
CTACCTCCATATCAAGCCTTGCCAGATTAAGCGCTTCTGTATATTGTTTTGACCAAACAACCGATTGCATCTGCTGAGTAACAAAAATACCGATGGTTGCTGCGATAATCGCTAAAAGCACTATCGCCATAATAGTTTCGATTAATGTAAATGCCCTGCTCTTTTTATTCATAGTTTAAGGAACTTGGCTAGCTATCTCGCTATATGCTGAAATCTTATTGGTTGAAGTATTATAAGTTGCCTGGTATGTCTTATATAGGGCTGAGCCGGTAGTCTTACCGGTTGAGGTAATGGTAAGGTCAGTGGTGACTGGACAGGTAGCCCCGGGTTTTGGCCAAACAGTGCAAGTGGTGGTATCCGAACCATCACTCATAACAAATTGTAAAGTAATAGTAGAGCCGCCGCCATTCATGGCTGCTGAGAAGGTTTCGCGGTTATTACTACGCGTGGTGTTTGCAGGAATTGCAGTATCAGTTATATTAATATTCCTTCCCGGAGTAGCAACAGAGCCTGTAAAGACGTTCACATTATTAATTAATATTGATGTCAAATTACTCGAAGCGGTATTCCAGATAACATTCATTGAGGCAATGGTTATCGGAGTTGTTGTAGAGGTATTTTTATATGTAATAGTGTTAAGCTGTTTATTCCCTCCTCCGAGCGCTACCTTGGTAGCATCTACCAGCAGATAGTTTGATGCGGCTGAAACACTAGTAATACGAAAAGTATCACTAGCGCCAATTGACACGTTTGTCCCGGATGCATATAACGTGCCAGCTGCCCTGTATTGGTATATTGCATACTGTATTCCTGCCTGAGCAGCATACGTACAACGGAAGAGGCGCTGATCAACATCAAAACCTGAAAAACGGTTAGCGATAAAGCCGGTTGTGCTTAATACCCCTATCGCAACAAAAAGAACAATTATGATGATTGCGATAAGCGCGAAACCTTTCCTTTTCATAGTTTTATACTTTTACCGGCTTTGGCGAAACTTAAAGTATTTCGCTCTAACTTTAATCCTAGGAGCTCATTTTATCACAAATAAAATTATAAGTAAAATAAATGCTACAGTTAAGCTTATGCTTAAGCCTATCTTAAAAGAAATTGGATTGTAGGCGAACCTCACTTCATGCTTACCCGGGGCAATCTGCACTGCGCGCAGGCAAAAGTTTGCTTTATAAATAATATCTTTTTTACCATCAACAAATACTTCCCAACCGGGATAATAAAGATCAGATAGGATTAACATCTTAGGTCGATCTAAAACATTTACCTCAATGATTATCTCATTAGGTTTATATTTTATGATCTCTAATGATTCTTTACCTGCAGGTTTATTAGCCTTGCTTAATACCGGCTTAGGCTCTACCTCTATAACAACTTGCTTTTGCGGCAGGAAATCTTTTCTCTTTAACTTATTTGCAATATCCAGTTCCTTCTTAAGCACAATGTACTTAGGGACAAGATATGCCCGCGGCAATACATTTTTATTTTCATAAAGATAACAGCTTGAGCCTGAGTTCCTAAGTATGCAGGTAGGGTCTTTTATCTCATTAAGAGTCAGGATATATTTAACGTTTAGCATATTCAAGATATTTGTACTTGATGGCAGGGGTGCGGTATCCGGAAGCGTACTTAGCCTGGAAAAACTGTCGTTATGCACAGACTCGTAGCCTCTTGCATCATAAATCCCGAACTCAATAATCCGGTTCGGGGTAAGATGGTCCATAGAATTCTCGAAAGCCGTTTCATACACTTCTCCCCTTAAAACCTCGTTCTCCTTATTCATCTTAGCGGAGGTATAAACTCTAAAAAGGGATTTATCGCTCTTTAACAAAGTAATGTTTTTAGTCTCTTTATGCAACACTTCCCTGGAAACCAAAGGGTTTGATTCTATATTCTTCCCGCCGTATAAATCAATAAATATAAGCCCCAGCGTTACGCAACCAATCAGACCTAATTTTAATTTTCTTTTTGCGCCAAGGAATAAGAAAAGTGAGCCCAGTATAAAAAATACCAGGAGCCTGCGAAAATTAAAGAGATTAACGAAAAAGATCAAGGATTGCCTAGCTCTTTGTATATCATCAAATCTTTTCAGATAGCCATTAATGAAAACAAAGATCTTGTCTTTAAACTGATAGAACAACAAGAATATTAAAGCTGCGATAAAAGCGCAGATAAAAAGGCTTTTGATGAATTTGATGAATCTCTTATCTTGCTTAGTGATCCGCTCAAAATACTCCTGCCAGCCGGCGCCTGCCAAAAATGAAAAGGCTACTGCACTAATAAAGAAGAACTTGATCGGATATCTTATGAAGCCAAAGCCAGGGATTACCTTGTAGAAAAACTCGTAGGCAGGCGTAAACCGACCATAAACAAAAATAAGCCCAAGAATAAAAATAAACCTGAAAAACATAGAAAACTTGTCTTTTCTGAAAATAAAAGCTATAAAGAATAGAACTAGCGGCAGTATCCCGAGATAGGAAAAAAGCAACCAGTCCTGTCGCATTGGCCCTTCGCTCTGGAACTGCAAAGAACCATAAAAAAACGGCATGATGAAGTTAATTATGTCGCGCGGCGGGAAAGACCATTGCGTAGCCATCTCAAAACCGCCCTGGGACCTGCTAGATAATTTAACAAACTCCCAGAAAGGTAAGATCTGAAAACTGAATAAAAGCATAAAAATAACAACCAAAGATACCCAAGTCAATCCAACCCTTAAAAAACCCTTACGCTGTATTAAAAGATGCGCAATCGAATACAGGCCTAAAATAATTAGCGTAGAGTAAAGAGGCGTGGGCTCCCCTCCCAGTAACATTAGCCCCAGAAATATAGCAGCCAATACTAAACTTAGAAATGTTTTGTTTTGATTAAGTGCGCGGATATAAAAAAGGAACACCAGCGGAAACCAAATCGCTGCAGCCAAGGTAGTGGTAAGATTAACTACTCCGATCAGGTATCCTGCGAACATAAAAACTACGGCCGAAATTAATGCTGAGCAGTGTAAAAATTTTAGCTCGCGCATTAACAAATAAAAAAATACGCCACCCAAAAAAATATGCAGGATAATGAAGAAGTTAAAAGCAAAATCAAAATTAAAGATTAAATACACGACGCTCATTGGATATAGGATTACTGACTGAAGTGAGGCAAGAATCGGATGCCCACAACTTATATAAGGGTTCCAGAAAGGAAAACTTCCATCTTTAATCTGGCTAAAAGCAAATAACCTTAAAGGATAATAGTAGCGGGATAGATCGCGGAAAGAAAAGATATTATTTGAAAAAATAATATTGGCGAAATAAATAAAATTTAAGAAACCAAGTAATATTATTGATAAGAAACTTTTTACAAGCTTCATGGATAGAAGTTTTAAGAAAAAAGCCCTGACTTTAAATCAGGGCTTTTTATCTTTTAAATTATAACTACAAATTAATAAGTGCTTGAATCCGCGGTAGCCCCCCAGATCTGGCCGCCGGTCCAATATACCCAACCCGCTGCTGCTGCGGTAGCTCTCGTAGAAGCCGCAGAAGTTGCAATTACTGTTGCAGCGGTTGTAGATGTGACATAAGGATTTGGTGGTACACTTCCATTTACCATGACTCCGTTTGTAGCTGCGGTAAAATCAGCTGCTGCCGGATAGCTGGCTGTGCCGCTGGTTGCGCTCTTAGCATACCATATAGCAATACCACTTCTTAAACCGCCTAATGCGCCTTGCACAGCTGACTGCTTGGCATTATCCTGAAGGTTAAAGAACGTAGGTAATGCAACTGCTGCCAGGATACCTAAAATAACAATGACCATAACCAACTCGATAAGCGTAAAGCCTCTTCTTCTCACACTTCCTCCTTTTTTTACCATGATTCAAATCCTTTTGTATTAGAATGGACAAGCCCATCCCAGGGCGTATAAATGTATCTATTCATAAAAGGGTCTAATAAATAACCCTGACTATTAACTCGGAAAGGTCTGATGTAATTCTTTTGCAAAATTATACTATTTTCCTTACTATTTGTCAACTCTTTATTTACTAACTCCATTAGATCCGACGGTAATCTTGTGTTAATAATCCTGAAATACTCGACGGCCATGCGAATATTAGCTAATTCATTACGTAGTGTTGTCTCCTTGCCGATTTTTAAAACATAGCTTGCATAATTAGCGAAAGTACCGATTAAGATAAAGAGTAAACAGGTAACAACAATTAACTCCATTACTGTAAAAGAGCGCCTTCTACCCATAAATTAACCCGGCCTGAATACCTTGATCAGGTTCCACATCGGTAAGAATATCGCAAGGGCCATGACTAAAACCATTACCGAAAGAATAAAGATTAATATCGGCTCAATGTAAGTAGTCAGATTCCTGATCATGTACCCGGATTCGCTGTCATAATAATCTGCGACACTGACCAATAATTCATCAACTCTACCGGATTGCTCTCCGATATAAACCATCTGCACTACTGCCGCAGGAAAAAGCCCGCTTAGCTTCATCGGTTCGGATAAACCTTTCCCCTGCCTTACGCTCTCCTTGATATTAATTATTGCCCGGGCAATTACGGCATTTCCGGTTGCCTTAGAGACTAAATCCAGAACCTCTAATATTGGCACGCCGCTTTTCATGAGGATTGCGGTAATGCGCGCAAAACGCGAAAGAGTAAGCATAGTCATAAGCGGCCCAAAGACAGGCGCCTTTAATTTAAAATTATCCCAGATAAGCCTCCCCTCCACGGAACTGATAAAACGATTAAATGCAAAAACTATTGCAGCTATACCTAGAATGATAAGGTACCAGAACTTACGCATGATTAAGCTTATATTAATTAAAATCTGAGTGGGCAAAGGAAGCGCTGTGTGAAATTGTCCGTAAATATTGGCAAAGCGCGGTATAACAAAAGTAACCACGATCAAAAATCCTGCGCATAAGACAAAAAATGCAAGCATCGGATATCGCGTAGCAGAACTTATGCGCGAACGAGTATCAATATCCTTCTCAAGTAAGTCGTTAAGACGCCCGAGAATCTCAACCATCCCGCCGCTTGTCTCTGCTGCCTTGATCATACTTACATAGACACCATCGAAAACACGATCAAATTTTGCCATAGCCACAGAAAGGCTTGTACCTGAACGGACATCGCGAATAAGGCTCTCAATCACTGATTTGAAATACGGGTTGGGTGTCTGCTGAGCAATAGATTCAAGGCTTGCTAATATCGGAAGGGCTGCCTTTTGCACAGCGTAGAGCTGACGCGTAAAAGCGTTTACCTCCTGAGGAGTGACGCGGCGCATACCTTGAAAAAGCTCTCCCGATGAATCCTTATGTGCCTCAGAGATATTTAAAGGGAAATACCCCATCTCCTGCAGCTTCTTAGCCGCTGCATCCTGATCTTCAGCAGCTATCACGCCGGAGACAAACTTCGCAAAATTATCTCGTGCGCTATATTTAAAATTTGGCATTTATTTTTTTAAAGAAAGGCCCACGATTAACAAAATAACTGCAAACCCAACTAACAATATACCGACTAACTTATCTTTGCTACCGCTTAGTTCCTTAGATCCAACCTTGATAATAGTTTTATTCATTAAGCTATCTAATTTCTTAAGCTTTTCCTGGCCAGCCAAAAACAATAAACCTAAAACAAATGTAACCAACGCCAAAACGATTAATACCAGCATCTCTCCTCCTTTTTTACGTTTCTTCGGACACTCTCAATACTTCTTCTATTGTGGTAATTCCATTTTTGGCTTTTTCTAATCCATCATCGAAAAGCGTGCGCATCCCATGAGCTAGAGCATTTTTCTTTATTTCGCTTGCCGAACTCTTTGCTACAACCATATTCTTAATTTCTTCGTTAATCAATAAAAACTCAAAGATCCCCTTACGGCCGATAAACCCTGTCTGCTTACATTTTACACAGCCTTTGCCTCGATAAAAAGTAATCTTTGAATCTAAATCTAGGTCCTTTATTACTTCAGAAGATGGAGAATACTTCTCTTTGCAATAAGGACAAATCACGCGCACAAGCCTCTGGGCCAATATTGCAATCACAGAAGTTGAGATTAAGAATGGTTCAACCCCCATATCAATAAGTCTGGTCAACGAACTTGCTGCATCATTGGTGTGTAGAGTTGAAAAAACTAAATGCCCGGTTAAGGAAGCTTGTATGGCAATTTCTGCGGTCTCTTTATCTCGAATTTCACCGACCATAATGATATCGGGATCCTGCCTCAAAATACTACGTAACCCTGTAGCAAAAGTTAAGCCCGCCTTAGCATTTACCTGCGTCTGACGAATTAAAGGAATTTCATATTCAACAGGGTCTTCTATGGTAATAATATTCTTTTCCATTGAATTTACCGTTGATAAGGCAGAGTAAAGCGTGGTTGTTTTCCCGCTTCCGGTAGGCCCGGTTACCAGGATTATTCCGTTTGGCCTCTGGATTATCTTGTCGAAATCTTTTAAATCTTTCTCAACTAAACCCAGATCACCCAAACCTAAAATTACGCTGGTTTTATCAAGGATCCTTAAAACAATATTCTCTCCGTAAACCGTAGGGAAAGAAGAAACTCTCAAATCTAAATCTTTGTTTTCCATCTTAAGCTGAATACGTCCGTCCTGGGGATTACGCGTCTCAGCAATATCCATCTTTGCCATGATTTGTTGCGTTTCATGTAAGATGCCATCAATGCGATAGCGCACGCGCACCATCTCTTCCTCGGGTTCAACATGAATATCGCTGGCCTTATCTTTAACTGCCTCCATAATGATCATATTTACTAACTTTATAACCGGGGCTTCTTCGCTAACTTCGTTTAAACCTTTTGCGTTCTTAATCTTCTGATCCAACTTCTCTTGAGTTAACTCAAGCGTCAGATCCTTAACGCTACCCACAGACCCATAATATTGATCAAGTACATTCTGGATCATCCCTTGAGTAGATAATACCGGATCAACAGAGCCCATTTTGGTTTTTGCTCTTATCTCATCGATAGCTGTAACGTCCAAAGGATCAAGCATGGCTACGGTAAGGCTATCCCCGATCTTAAAAAGCGGGACAGTCCAGCATTTCTTGGCGAGTGATTCAGGGACCAACTTTATAACTTCCGGGTCAATTAAATAATCTGTAAGGTTCATAAAAGGCACACCGATTGAATCCGCAACTACCTGGGCGATATCCAGCTCTGATATGAAACCCAACTTCTCCAGCGCTTTCTCTATCGGTAGGCCAGTCTTATTTACTTCCTCTTTGGCTTTATTCAGTTGATCTTTAGTAATTATTCCCTTTTCTACTAAAAGCTCAACGTTACTCTTATGCGCCATTTATTCCCCCGTTAATTTATATCTTTTCCTTATCCAGTAAACTCTTAATCTCGAAAAGTAACGTAGCTGCCTCGAAAGGTTTAACAATATAGCCATTTGCTCCTACTTCCTTAGCCTTATGTATATCATCCGAACGATCTTTAGCTGTAAGCATAATTATGGGAATCCTTGCTTTAGATGGATCCTTCCTAATCGTCTGGCAAACTTTTAAACCATCTATTTTAGGCATTAAGATATCTAGCAAAACTAAATCCGGATTTTCTTTATCGAATACGCTAAGCGCTTCTTTTCCGTCTTTTGCAGTGACTACAGAATAATTATGCGCCTCAAGCCTGAGCTTTACGAAAGCTACTAAATCCGGTTCGTCATCAACAACTAGGATCTTCTTATTTTCCATAACGTGCCTCCCGATCCTCAACGTTAAAACTTATATCCTTTAATAAACCATTTCAAATATTATAAATGATAAGTTTGTACTTGTCATCAAATTTTAATCAAAGAATATTTTATTTTATTAGCTCTTTAATCTTACTTAAAAGAACTTCGGCCTCAAATGGCTTAGTTACATAAGCATCCGCCTTAACATCCTCTCCCAGCTTCTTATCGGAATCCTGTACCTTAGCAGTAAAAAGAATAATCGGTATATTTTTATACTTATCATCAAATTTAAGCATGCGGCATACCTTGTATCCGTCGATCTTAGGAAGCATAAGGTCTAGAATTATTAAATCCGGCTTTTCCTTGCGCGCCTTATCCAGGCCATCCTGACCATCGAATGCCTTGATTACCTGAAAATTATTTGCCTCTAATCGTAAAGAGACCATATCCACCAAATCCACCTCATCATCAACTATAAGTATCCTTTTCTTTTCCATAAATGCTAACCTTTCTTATTTCTTAATTTTTTCTGAGCCATATCTAACGCGACTCTTAACGAACTCTGAACATCAGAGTATGTGCTTAACTTAGGAACGAATGTTGATACACCAAGGTGCTCTGCCCCTTTTATTGAATTGCTATCGGGATGCGCCGTAAACATAATCACCGGTATATCCAAATCTAACTTCCTGATTTGAGTAAGAGTAGCTACTCCGTCCATTTGCGGCATCATATAGTCTAAGATTACAATATCCGCTCCGCTTTTCTTAATTATCTCCAGGGCATCTTTACCGCTGGTAGCTAAGGTCAAATCATAATCCCAAGACTCAACCCTCCCCTTCATCACCTCTAAAAAATCAACCTCATCATCAACCATCAACACTCTAATTTTGGACATTAATCCTCCCTAAGCCTCTAAAGTTATTTTCATGCAGCTGCCTTTTAAGCATTATGTATTTCATTAATGGTTTTATTTTACACGAATAATCTAACTTTACAAGAGACTTCGTGCTTTCCTTAAGCGCCGCAAGGAGATAGCGAAGCAAAAAAACTTCTGTATTTATTAGCTTACGGACTTTATAAACCTTACAATCCTTAATCTGTCCTTAGGTTTCAATTTAATAAACTCAAGGCCAATCCTATAAAGACTCTTACCGCTTTTGGATACCTCATCTGTCCTTATTATCCTGGCAACGCGCCCTTTTAAAGAGAGAGACGGTTTGTTCTTATCAAACTTTAAATATATTACTACCTTGGAGTCAGTCTTTAGCGGCCTTAAACTAGAAAAACAGATTCCGCCCTCAGACATATCTATTGTCTTTGATGCCTCTGAAGCAACATTAGGCAAGGCTACCTCCACATCAAGTTTACAATTGACCCTTTTGAATTTACGCGTCTCAGAACCCACATAAACCTTCTTAATATTAAGGTTCGCAAGGATTTGGTGGCTAGTCTTTAGCTGGCCTTCGGAAGAATACTGGGAAATACCAATGTTCGTAAAAACCCCTTTTACTTTCTTATCTGAGAGATATCTTTCTATTCTCTGCTTGACCACTTTGCAAACTAAATGGGCATCTTTTTCAGTCGCCATCGGATATAAGATGCTGAGCTCGGAAAATCCTTCATCAGCAAAAACTAATCTTGGCTTTTCATCCTTTGTTGCCTTAACGTTATCTAGTGAATCTTTTATAACATTTGTTAAATCTTTGAAAAGCTTTTCTGAAACCAAATTGAATCTTTCTTTAAAAAGCTTAAAATTGATAAAGAGCACATTGATGAGGTATGCTGTTTCATCTTTTTCAATAAGACTATTTATTTTATCCATGATCTCTTGATCTAAAACGCTGGAGGTATAAAACCTGGGCAAGGTAAAATAGAACTTGCTCCCCACCCCTAATTTAGACTCAACCCAAATCTCTCCTCCATGTTTCTCCACAAGATCTTTAGTAATAGATAAACCCAGACCCACTCCTTTTTTTATAGCTTCCGCTTTTTTTGAAACTTGCACAAACCTATGGAATATCCTCTGGACATCATCATGAGCAATCCCTGTACCTGTGTCCATAACCAGAATCCTAACCTTACTCTCAAGCATCTCTAGCTTAATAGTAATCTTACCGCCTTCTTCAGTATATTTAACGGCATTAGTAATAAGGTTCGAGATAACCTGATTAATCCTTTCAAAATCAAGGAATATATTCACCGATCTCTTGGGCAAATTATAAACTAGAGTTATCCCTTTTTCCTGGGCTAGATTCTTAAAAAATCCGGATGAATCTTCAAGTAATTCGTTTAAATTCACTAAAGAATAGTGCAGTTTAAAATGCTCACTTTCGAGTCTCGATAAATCCAAGAGTTCGTCAATCAGCTTCTTTAAGCGACCAACATTATTCTTCGCTTTAACTATAATCTCACTCTGCTTATTATTAATAGGCCCGACGACTTGATCAAAAAGTAAACTGATCGCTTCATTTATAATTGCAAGCGGCGTCCTTAATTCATGGGAGACAACTGATATAAACTCAGACTTCATCCGGTTTAAATCCTCGAGCGCCTTTAACTTCTTCTCAAGGCGCTCTTTCTCCCCATGCATGATCTCGAGATGTTTACGCTTAGTAATATCGCGGGTTATACCAACAAGACCAACTATCTTACCCTTTTCGTCATAACGAGGCACCTTAGTTGTTGAGACAAAATTATCTATTCCATCCGGCCGCGTAGCCCTTTCAATTTTATCAACAATAGGCTCTCCGGTTCTAATAATATGCTCATCATCTTTGCTCATTAGCTTGGCGCGGTCTTTCGGAAAAAAATCGAAATCCGTCTTCCCAACAACTTGCTCCGGCTTAAGGCCTAACCCCCTGGCATGGGCTTTATTGACAAGAACCATCTTTCCTTGCCTGTCTTTAAAATAGATAACATCAGGAACATTATCCATGAGGTCACTTAAGAGACGGGCCATGGAACGCAACTCTTTATTGCTTAATGATTCATTTAACCTTACTAAACTTGCTCTTTTAATCATCGTTATCCACCTTTAGTTATATATTTATATAGGGGCTTATTTTATACTTGCTTAATATTATAATATCAAGCTGCAAATTGTCAACCCTTGAGTAGGAACACCTCTATAAATGGGGTCAGAATTAATTCTGACCCCATTTCTGCTTTTATAATTTCTTTCCGTAGATATAAATAGGAATATTTTTGTGCAAGATATGTTTAAAATATGAGCGGAACCCCTGATGCAACAATTGGAATCCTTGAGCAGAGAAAAATCGAGCAGCGGAATTAGACATCGTAGCTATATGCACGCCCAAGACACCTTCTTCTTTTAGATAACTTAGAAACGCGGCAATTAACTCAGCTCCGATTCTTTGATCACGAAATTCTTTTTTTATATTTATATGGAATGTTGCAGGATACTCATCGGTAAAATTCGGCAACTTAAACTCGCCCTCAATCATACTTGAGATCAAATTCAATAATAACCTTATATTCTTAATTTTTAATAATGCCCCGCTTGTCAGCGCCTCATAAAACAAACTCGGTGCGACCTTATCTTTAATAACTCTCTCAGAAACAACTTTATTCTTAGCCCCGATTAAACAACCAACAACCTTTTTATCTATTTCTTTAACAAAAGATGATCGTGGCTCATAGTCAGTAAAATACAGGGTTAAAGAATCACTGATCAACTTTTTGCCATCAAAAAATGCCGAGGCCGGCTCACCCATAAATGCACAATCATAGACTATGTCCCTAGCCTCCTGCCTGTCTTTTGCTTCGTATTTTCTGATCATAAGTTAAATAAGGACACTGCATAGAAAAAGGGGTCAGAATTATTTATTCAACAGCCTCGGCGCCAGAATAAATAATTCTGACCCCTTTTTCTTTAAAAGTCGAGCTTAAGTCCGCCGGTTAAAGAAAAACCGGGCATAGGATATCCTGCCTGAACCTCATATTTACGGTTGAAAAGGTTATCTATATAAGCAAAACAAGTTAAATTGCGCTTAAACTTCTTATGCACGCTAAGCCCAAAAACATAAAAGCTTTTTACCTTATTTGCATTATCCACATCACCGAACCTTACCCCTGTATATTGACCTTTAAATTCAACAGTCAATCCATTATGATCATTATATTTTAGGCCCGCATCAACTTTATTTTCCGGTTGATAAACAAGATATTTATGGGTTTTAGCATCCTTAGCTAACATATAAGTATAATTAATATTTAAATCAAAATTGTCAGAAATGTATATTTTATTTCCAAATTCTATACCATTGATTACTGCAGAGTTAACATTCATTACTTGCCATTCAGGATCAGCTTCAACCCACTCTATGAGCTGTTTGTAATCGCTGCGATAATAAGTCAAGCTCGTGTTCAAGTATTTATTTATTCTGGACTCAACACCAAGCTCACCAGTCATCCCTTTTTCAGGTACTAAGTTAGGATTACTTACCCCCATTCCTGGAATAGAATTATATAAATCATTAAAAGTGGGTACACGGAACGAGCGGGCAACTAAGGCGTGGATTCTTACGCTATCATTAAATTTGTAAAGCATGCTTAAACTAGGATCAGTTGCTAAACCGAAGTTAGAATAATCGTCAAGCCGTACGCTAAGATTAATATTCAGTTTCTTATCAAATAAATCTAGAATATTCTCCAGATATCCGGCATTAACATTATATTTATGCTTTCCGCTTGTAGTACTATTATTAAAATTCCCTACATAATTATATCCTGCTACAATCTTATATATATCCCACAATTGCTCATCCAGCTGCAAATTAAATCCTCTTACTGTAGTAGCCTGAATGTCTTTTTTATTATCGGGGTTCCATCCATCGGAAGAATTCTCCATGAATTCAAGTCTGTCATAATTCTGATAAACCCTAGCAGATAAAGCGGTCTTGGTATCAGGTTTTAAACTCCAACTAAGATCAAAAAAGCGCTTTAATGTATCTTGCTTATCGTCAAGATCAAGCCATGTTGTTTTGCCCGGCGCACCGGACTTACTTTTATAAAAACCTGAATTAAGCTTCAGGTTATTTTCGTTATTAAAATCATATCCTAATTTTAAATTACAATCTTCAGCATTAATCTCAGAGTTTTCACGAAAACCTACAGAACTAAGGTATCCGCCACTAATAAGAAAATTAAATTTTGAGATATCTGCTCCGTAAAGCATGCGCTCGATATAAGTGCGGGCAGTGCCGAAACTTGAATATAGTTCAGCCTTCTGACCTTTTTTAGGAGGATTCTTAGTAATAATATTCACAACGCCTCCCATTGCCGAACTACCGTACAAGCTTGAGCCTGGTCCATGCATAACCTCAACTCTGGATATATTATCTAAAGGTATAGTAGTTAAATCCGCTGAACCGTCTCTGGGGTTATTTATCGGCCGGCCATCCATTAAAACTAAAACCTGGGACGAGGTAGAACCGCGCATCCTTATATTCTCTACAGCATTAGGCCCACCATAGCTACTCATGTCTACAGAGGTAAGGCCCGTCAGAACATCGGATAAATTCTGAGCCCCGCTTTTTTCCATATCTTTTGAGGTAATAACATCAACTGTGCGGCCAACACTTCCGGAAGATTCTTCAACTCCTGAGGGGGTAACTACTATTTTATCCAATTCAACATCATCTGCGTAGGCAATTCCTAAAGAAATAAAATACATTAATCCTAATCCAGCAAATTTCTTATAACTACTCCTCATCTTTTTCTTTCCTTTCTCTTCATGCGAGAGTACTTATGTCATTAATAAGCGGTCGACCGGACTCACCCGCTCGGGTTTACCGTTGCGCGACAGTGCCTGGAATTGCACCAGGACTTCCTCCGCCTATCTGGCTTATTCTTCTCTAAAGATTATGCGTAACTTTTTATATCTAAGAACCAGTGCTGCCAAAAACTTTCCTTAAGTATGGGCTGTGCTTCTAAAATCTTAATCGGCTTACTGAATATCGGTCCATCAACCACTAAAGTATGAAACTCTCCTTTCTCCCCGCAGGGGCATATTCCTCTCTTTTTTAATTCAACTACCAATTCTTTATCTACATATCGACCGAGAAACTCTTTTCCCATTATATCTGCTTTACAGCTGACAATAATTGCTTGAAAACCTGAAGTGATAAACTCATTAACTATATTCTCCGGGTCATTATTCCAAAGTGGCTCTAAAGCTTTGATCTCTAAATCCGCGCATACTCGCTTTATCCAACTTTCATGCTCTAATAAATATATATCTCCAAAAACCATTGTGCCGATATCCTTACCTCTTACCTCGGTAACCGCAGACTTAAACTCTTCTTCATATTTTTGCATATCCGGGCTGACTTCATATTGCACTAAAGGAATACCAATTAAATCTGCCTGAAACTTTAGCAACTTTCCTTCTAGCCCGTGGAAACACCCTCTCTTAGATTCCCGAGAGATAAAATTCAGTAGATACTTAACTTTATACCCCTGCTTAATTGCTTTGTAACAAGCTAAACAACTGTCTTTTCCACCGCTCCATGATGAAATTGCCGCAAGATTATCCATTTAAACCTCTTTTTGATAAATGGGGTCTGACCCCGGAATAAATGGGGTCTGACCCCATTTATACCTATAAACAAAGGATGAACAAAATTATGACCTCGGTTAATTCAATGGTTGCGCCCAGAGTATCGCCGGTTACCCCACCCAGCTTTCTACTAATAACCCGGTTGATTAAATAGGCGCATCCGGAGATAATCGCAAGCGTTAACAATCCTTTCATCCCCCAGAGAGCAAATGAAAATATAAAAGCAGTAACCATTGAAATTGCTAAGATCTTTAAATTTAATCCCTGAATAAATAACTTGGCCTTACCTTCCTGGCGTGCATAAGGAAATAAATACATTACCAAAACAACTGACCACCTGCTTAAAATGCACATCAAAAATAAAGCTACTGGTTTTACAGTGAAACCAATAGAAGTAAGCAATCCAATCTTTAAAAGTATAATGCTTACGATACTCAAAACCCCCATTACCCCGATATGCGGGTCGCGCATAATCTCAAGCATCTCTATTTTACCTTTACCGCTTAATAAAGCATCAGCAGTATCGCTTAGGCCATCTAGGTGCATGCCGCCGGTAAGAATAATCAAAAAGATTACTAAGATTATATTTATTGCTAGCGAAGGAATACCTAAGATTATTAATGATGAATTTAATACAACCAGTGCTAAAGCCAATAAAAAACCAACTACTGGAAAATATACCAAAGCCCAGGCTATTTTCTTCTCGCTAAATCCTTTTATTTTAAGCGGTAGAGTAGTTAAAAACTGTATTGCCAATAAAAAACTAGTCATTCTTCTTCTCCGAAACATTAGCACTCTTAAAAGTAGCCATTTGGGTAAGAATCTTAACTGCAGCATCTGCTAAACCAATACCCAAGGCTCCCCCTGTCCCTTCTCCAAGCCTTAGATCCAAATCAAACAACGGCCTTAAGCCAATATGCTCCAAGATATGCTTATGTCCGCTCTCAACCGAACAATGCGCGGCAATCATATAATCTTTTACCTTCGGCGTAATCTTAAAAGCAACTAAGGCAGCTGAACCGGATATAAAGCCATCGATGATCACGGGAACTTTCTTAGAAGTAGCAGCCAAAATTATTCCTGCAAGCCCGGCAATTTCAAATCCGCCCACCTTTGATAAAACATCAAACGCATCAGAAGAATCAGGATTATTGATAGCAAGCGACTTCTTAATAGTATCTATTTTTTTCTTTAACCCCGCATCATCCAGCCCAGCCCCTCTACCGGTAATCTCTTCAACAGTTTTACCGGTAAAACAAGCAGTGATTGCGCTAGCAGCAGTGGTATTACCTATACCCATCTCACCGGTTCCGATAATACCGACTCCTCTTTTGTATTCCTCTTCAAATAAATCCATACCTACACAAATTGCTTTTATAGCTTCATCCCTGGTCATAGCCGGGCCCTTTGCCATATTCTTTGTTCCGTAATTAATCTTCTTAACCAGTAGTCTTGGATCAGCTTTAAGGTCTGCGGCAACCCCGATATCTACAATCACAACTCTTGCTCCCACGTGCTTTGCCAAAACGTTTATTCCTGCGCCACCATTTAAAAAGTTATAGACCATCTGAGCAGTTACCTCTTTAGGGTAAGCACTTACCCCTTCATCAGTAACCCCGTGATCTGCGGCTAAAGTGAAAATAACTTTATTTTCTAATGAGGGCGAGTCTTTCCCTGTAATCCCGCAGATTTTCTTTGCTAGCTCCTCTAGCCTTCCCAGGCTACCCAAAGGCTTAGTTAAATTATCTAACCTCTCCTGCGTTTTCTTTACGATAGCTTGGTCAATTCCGGCAATATTTTCTATTACTGAATTTATCCTCTCCAATTATCTCTCCTTTTTAACTTTTAACGCTAAACCAGAAACCATAAAGTATACTTCACTAGCTTTTTCAGCAACCAGCTGGTTAACCTTACCTGCGACATCGCGAAAATCTCGACCCAGTTTATTTATAGGAACTAACCCTAAACCAACTTCATTAGAAACCAGGATTATTTTTGTCTTACCTTTATTTAATGCTAGTAGCAATTCTTTAATCTTTTTTAGAATACTCTCTTCTTTATTCCCAGATAAAATTAGATTTGAAACTAAAAGCGTAAGACAATCAATGATAACGCAATCAAAACTATCCTTAATCTTTACTAATAATTTCACTAAATCCTTAGGCTCTTCAAAAGTCTTCCAGTTCTTGGGCCTTACTTCTTTATGTAATCTGATGCGCTCAAGCATCTCTTTATCTTTACCCTGACAAGTAGCGACAAAGGCTACTTTTTTGTATTTTCCGGCCAGCTTTAGCGCATACTTACTCTTTCCGCTACGCGCTCCTCCTAAAATCAAAGTAATTTTATTCATTAGCTACCTCGCATCCTATCGTTAAACTTTATTAATTTAAACTTACGGTTATTATAATCCACAATGGTTACGCTTGCCGGAGAAACAACATACTTCCAAAACTTCCTACTTTTTAGAATACTGCTCACAAACATAGCAATTACCCCACCGTGACAAACTACGGCGACAGTCTTGCCAAGATTAGACCGAACAATTTCCTTCATTACCCGAATAACCCTTTTCTTAAAATCAGACAATGACTCTGCATCCGGGATACGGCCTTTATAGGGATCTCTTAACCATGCTTTGTAAGCTACGGGATATTTCTTCATAATCTGGTCATGCGTTAAACCTTCAAGCACGCCAAAATGGATCTCCCTTAAATCTCTGACTCTTGAAAATTTAGTCTTTCCGAAGAGTATCGCTCTAGTTTGCAGCGCTCGCTTCCTATCGCTACAGTAAATTCTATCAAAACTAAACTTCTTAATACTCTTACGCAGTTTAATCGCCTGAATTTTCCCCTGGCTACTTAAATTTATATCTTTATAACCGCAATAACGTTTTTGCTTATTCCATTCGGTTATCCCATGACGGATTAACACTAGCCTTGTGATGATCATTTCTCTCCGGGGACCAAAACTACGTTTGGCTTACCTGTTATCGGGTTATTATTTACTAAAACAATGGTTTTATAAACCGCCTCGATATTTTGATAGGTCAAAACTTCTTCAGGACTACCTTCTTTGAAAATAATACCTTTATCGATCAGGGCAATCCGATTCGCATAAGCACTGGCTAGATTCAAATCATGCAAGATCATTACAATAGTAAGATTATTCTGGCGATTGAGCTTCTTCAGCAAGTCTAGAGTCTGAATCTGGTGGGCAATATCCAAATGCGATGTGGGCTCATCCAAGAATAAAAGCTCAGGCTCCTGGGCAAGGGCGCGGGCAATTACTACCCGCTGGCGTTCGCCTGCGCTCAATTCATCTACGCGTTTATCTTTTAAACTTAAAGCATCGGTCAAATAAAGCTTTTCCTCTGCGATCTCAATATCTCTCTTAGTCTCAAACTGTAGCCTGCTTAAATGAGGAATTCTACCCATTAAAACCAGTTCCATAACTGTAAAAGAAAAACCGGTTGCGATATCCTGGGATACAAAAGCTACCTTACGACATAATTCCTTAAGATTCATCTGCGCAATATTCTTCTCCTGATAAAATATTTCACCGCTTCTTACGGGAAGAACTCTCGTTACCATACGCAAAAGCGTAGTCTTGCCCGAACCATTAGGACCAATGATTACCAGAAAATCTCCCTTATTAACCTTAAGAGATAATCCCTTAATAACATTTTCTTTGTAATATCCGCCGGCTAAGTTATTTACTTTTAATAAAACGCTCATTAAATTCTCTTTCCTTTTTTAAGAAGGATAATAAATACCGGAGTCCCGATTATTGCGGT
>JAPLLW010000032.1 GCA_026387355.1 Candidatus Omnitrophota bacterium | reverse complement strand
TAATATCCACCAAGAAATGTAAGCCAAACATATTCCGCATAAAGAATATCGGTAGAGACACTTCTTTATTTTCTTCGGGAGTAAGTGGCTCACCTACAAGCCAACCGTTCGCTGCAGCATCATGGGCAATCTGCTGCTTTAGCTCCATAGACACTACCGCATCTGCGGCGCCGGAGTCAACGATGGATGATATTCCGGATTGAACCGAAGGCAAGGATTTAACTACAGGTATAGAACTGACTGTCTGAGCTATCAATCGAAGGGTATCAGGATCTACGCCTTGTAATGCTTTAATAAGGCCTAGCGGCAAACCGATTTTGGCTAAAGCCTTGGCTGCGAATTCGGGAACAGACAATTGGCTTTCTCTTTTTTTCAATGCAAGAATAAGGCTAGGGATAGCGTCTTTGGCTGTCGGGCCAATATTACCTAAGGCGCAGGCTACGGTAGCCCTTAGATCGTTTAAGGCTTTCTCTGCGGCTTGAAGATCTACCCACAACTCATCTTCAGACCTCAGGTCTTCAATATCAGAATCATCTGTTAATACCTGAATAAGGCTAGGAACAGCGTCTTTGGCTGCCGGGCCCATCTTGCCTAAAGCCTCAGCTGCGTCTTGACGAATAACGCATACCGAACGATCTAATGTATTAATTTCCAATCTTTTAATGAGGAGGGTGACGGCAAAGGGGCCGATTTGGGCTAAGACATCCCAATTTTTTTTAGCAACAAGATGGCTTACGCGCTCATCATTTAATTTATTATAAACTTCTTTCTTTCTAAAAATAGACTGAAGGCCGGGGGAAAATTCTAGCACCCGCTCAGACCATTCACCATCTTTAAATTCATTCCTCCGCACTAAAGAAGGAGGTATCTTTATTAAGGCACCTTTATTTAGGGCATCTGCATGGCCAGCTACCTTTTTTAGTTCATCTACATCTTCTAAATATATTGCCCAAACTTCGCCCGAACCCGCCTTATCTTTTTGCTGTTGTCTCAGCAATTGCTTATAATCTTCTTTAGTCATTTCTGCCATCTTAGCCTCTAGGCCAGTCTTCAATTCTTTCACATCATTAAATTCTTCAGGACTCAATATATAAATATAGGTTACTTTTATGTCGGCATCCTTCTCTCTTTCGTCGCTAGGCCAATATCTCCAAAGTACTCTAATAAGCCTTTCCGTTGTTGGTTTATTCTTTAGTTTTAATTCTTGCTGCAACTCCTCAAGGGCTGTCTCCTCGTATTCCTTATCTGTTTGGACATGACCGCCTATCTCGGTTAAATTACCCGCGCACCTTTCTCCCCGCTTTGCTGCAGCCCTTTGAACCACTATCTTGCCATCAGGCGTAAGTACTGCTATGCTTACTACTCTATGCAGTAACCAAGCCTCATGGACAATTGCTCTATCCATAACTCCTATTTTATTTTCATCCTCTTGAACTACCGGCACTGGATTCTTGGTTAAAACATCCATTTCCTCATATTTTAACTCTATTCTTAACTTTTCATCTTTCGACTTTATTCTACTAATTAATTCTTCTGCTTTTTCCCTACTAATCCCCATGCGCTCTAGCTCTGCTTGATTTTTTGAGTAATTAAGTTTGAAATCGCAATACCGTGCTGTATATGCTGCTTTATCCTCCTGCGCCCAGTCATCACTAATCGCAGTCACTCCCTTAAGACGCAAAAATGCAAATCCATGCCTGATTTTCTTGACAGTTTCTTTCTCTGTATCAGTAAGGGAATTAGAAAAACTATCTACAAGTAAAATATCCGCCGTAAATCCTGCTCCCATTGCACGGATATTTTCCAGCTTTAAATTAATCTCATGTGGCAGGCCGCATAATGCACCCAACTCATGCAAGATTATTCTT
>JAPLLW010000013.1:55469-88653 GCA_026387355.1 Candidatus Omnitrophota bacterium | reverse complement strand
GGTAAATTTAATTCACTTCCCCGTCGGATGAGATTATCTAGACACGTAATCTTAAGTGCGGGATATTTATCTTTGAAATAAACGGCAAGATTAGAACCTATAAAACCTGCTCCACCGGTGATTAGTAGATTTCTGTATTTCATTATAATTATTTTTGTGCTTCGAAAATCTGGGTAATTGTATCTTTTATATCATATTTATACTGCCATTCGGGATAATGAAATTTAAACTTGGAGACGTCGCTAATCCACCAGATATGGTCGCCGATACGGTTAGAATCAATATATTCATAGTCGAACTTTTGGTTAGAAAGCTTCTCACACATCTTTATTGCCTCCAGAACTGAGACATTAGCGAACCTACCCCCTCCTATGTTATAAACTTCGCCACTTCGGGGTTTTTGGAAGAAATGATAAAAAGCACTGACTAAATCAAAAGAGTGGATATTATCCCTGACCTGTTTGCCTTTATAGCCAAAGATTTTATACTTCCTCTTAGTAACCGCACATTTTACTAAATATGATAAGAATCCATGCAGTTGTGCTCCTGAATGAGCAGGCCCGGTAAGGCAACCACCACGAAATGTACCGGTTTTAAGGCCGAAATACCTACCGTACTCCTGGGTCATTATATCCGCGGCTACTTTGGAGGCGCCAAAAACCGAATGTAAGCAACTATCAATACTCATTGACTCATCAATACCTTTATAATACTGATGATTATTTGGCAATTCGAACCTTTTCTCAAGCTCTACTAAAGGCAAGGAATTAGGCCTATCACCATAAACCTTATTAGTAGAAACAAAGATAAATACGGCTTTCGGACAAGATTTTCTAAAGGCTTCTAGTAGAACAAGTGTACCCTGAGCATTCACACTAAAATCAACCATGGGGTCTTTAGCAGCCCAATCATGGGATGGCTGGGCTGCGGCGTGCACTATTAAAGCAATATCAGAGCTATATTTCTTGAAAATCTTGCTAATTTGAGATTCGTTACGAATATCGACGGAATAATGGTGGTAATTTTTATGATTTTTCTGAAGACGTTTTAGATTCCAGATTGTAGAACCATCTTCGCCAAAGAAGGTTTTACGCATGTTATTATCGATTCCGACAATATCAAAACCTTTTTCGGAGAAGAAACTGACGGTTTCAGAACCGATGAGGCCACAGGAACCAGTGATTAGGATTGTTGACATAGTGTTCTCCCGATTCTTAATTAACTCGCTTGTAATCATTTCCTGAAAGAAGTTTCTCCAGGAAAACATATAATATAATAAATAAATACCGACTACCCATTTCTTTAATATGAAACTTTGACTTGCCTACCCTGCGATTAGTCCATGAAATAGGGATCACCTTATAGTTATACCCGCGCACGATAGCCTTTAAAGGTATCTCTACTGTCAAATTAAAATGCCTTGAAAGCAATGGTTGAATTCCGTCGATAACTTTACGGTGATAACATTTAAAAGCGTTAGTAATATCATTATAACCGAACCTGAAAAGCAGCTTAATCATTAGATTACCTAAACGATTAAGTGTGTATTTAGGATTAGGATAATTAATTACGTTAGAACCCTTAATGAAACGCGAGCCAAAAACGCATTCAGCCCCCTGCTTCATCTGGGAATAATAGGAAAGGATATCATCGGGAGAATCAGAAAGGTCTCCCATCACTATGGCAGCTACTTCTCCCTTATACTCGACTAGGCCCCTACGGACTGCCAAACCAAAACCAGGTGCAGATACACTGTTAAAATAGCGTATCACAGGATACTGGGCGCAGAGTTTCTGCAATACCTGCTCAGTATTATCCTTACTGTTATCATTAATACATACGATCTCAAAATCATTAATTCCTTCGGACTTAAACCTATTAATGATGGCTTCGCAAGTACTAGCGATTACGGATTCTTCGTTATGCGCCGGGATTATGATGGAGAAAAAAATAGAATTATTTTCCATATTTAAAAAAGGGGTCAGAATTATTTATCCACTGTTAAAGGGGCAGATAAATAATTCTGACCCCTTTTTTACCTATAAAGCCTGTTGATATCTTTTAACTTACTTTTAAGCCAAACTTTGTGCTTAAGTGACCAGGCTACGGTAAACCTAAGGCCCTGCGCAAGCTTAGTTTCAGGTTTCCAGCTGAGTTTCTGACGAAGTTTATTTGAATTAAGGCTATATCTTATATCGTGGCCAAGGCGGTCTTTGACAAACTCGAACCTTTTTTGGCTAACACCCAGAGTTTTCAACAATAATTTTACCGTATCAATATTCCTACCCTCTTGAGTGCTTCCTAAATTATATACCTCTCCTATTTTGCCCTTATTCATAATTTTTAGGATACCGGCCACGCAGTCTTCAACATAAAGCCACTCGCGTACATTTAGGCCCTTACCATAAACAGGAACTTTGCTGCCGTCTAATATCCTAAGAATCGCAAGCGGGATTAGTTTCTCAGGATACTGCCAAAGCCCATAATTATTTGAAGGCCTGATGATTATTGCAGGAAATTTATATGTCCTGATGTATGACTGCACTAAAAGGTCTGCTGCTGCCTTAGAGGCTGCATATGGGCTGTTAGGCCTAATTGGAGACGTCTCACTAAATTTTCCATTAGGAATCTCTCCATACACTTCATCAGTAGAAATATGAATAAACTTGCCTACCTTATTCTTGCGGCTTGCGTCTAGTAGTATTTGAGTTCCTTTAACATTAGTGTCGATAAATGGAGTGGCGTCGTTAATACTGCGGTCAACGTGGCTTTCTGCGGCGAAATGCGCTATGATATCGGTTTTTTCTCTTTTTAAAATTGAGTCGATCTTAGTTTTATCACAAATGTTCGCCTTGTAAAATTTATATTTACCCTTTACCTCTTCTAACCGCGCTAAATCTCCTGCGTAGGTGAGCTTATCAATTACAATAACAGCATGGTGCCCGCTGTTAAGTAGAAACCTTACAAAAGCGCTACCAATGAAACCTGCGCCTCCGGTGACTAATATTCTTTTAAATTGCATGTTATTTTTTTATCCTATTGTTGCGTTTTGATATTATTCTTCCATTCGGCATAAGATAATAAATTCTACCGAGCAATGAAAATGGAGTAGCTATACGCAATCGCTTATTCTCTTCTAATACTTTGTCAGACGCTTCATTGGCTTTTATCATTACATCAGTAATATTTTTGTAAAGTGCTAGTGGTATATTTTCGTTTTTACTTTTTGGCATTTTTTGTTACCTCCTCAAAAATAGAAAACTCCTGATTATCCACAACCTGAAAAATGTTTTTATCACCAACTGATATGTTCCTGTAGCGTGACTCATTGTTATTAATTATTGCCCACTCATTTGAAAACTGCCTATAAAGATTCCAGAAATTATTAGCGCTTCTGTAATAACGCCTAATTACATCTTCCGGCAAAACCTCGTGGCCGCCCTTTTTTACTCTCTCCTTAATCCTCTCTATTAAAAGCTCTACGGGATGAACAAAAAGGTAGAAAATAACGATAGCGTACTCTTGTTTTTTAAGGAGCCTAAAATTGTTCACAAGAGTTAATCCAGACATAGTAGTTTCGAAAGAAAAATTGTCACCTGCCCTGATATGCTCCTGTATGAGGAAAAGAGATTTCTTGCCTGCGCTAAGAGGAGAGATTCTTTCTTTATCTCTAATACCATCGGCATTAATAAATACAGCGCCTTTATCCAGGACGCTTTTGGCTAAAGTAGTCTTGCCGCTTCCGTTTGCTCCCGCAAAAATAATTACCTTAGGCACAGATACTCCTTCACGCATTCTTCAAGAACTGAATTGATATTTCTGACTTTAAAACCGGTTTTCTCAAGCTTGGCCGTAGATAGAAGCAAATTGGTTCTAGATAAACCTAGTTTTTTCAAAGCAAGCACTTTATATTTAAATACCGGAACATATTTTTTGTAAACCTTCATGAGGCAGGGATAGCGCAGGCCACCCTTATTTACCAGGTTATAAATCCCACGAGCATCAATCTTTATCAAATGCTTAATCGCTCGGATGAAATCAGGAATATAAGTTACGGAATTAGGGATATCGATAACCTTCTTATATTTTATAAGCTTATCTAATATGTTCTTGGGATGCTTTGCATTAAGTAAAGGAATTCTGATCCTTGCGATCAAAATATTATATTGTTTTGCCAACACATCAAGCGCTCTGTCTGAATAAATCTTACTCCGACTGTAAAATAGATCAAAGTAATAATCCTGGTTATCTTCTTTTATGGGCTTATCTAATTTGTAGTTAAAATTGAATATACAGCCACTGCTAATATGCACCAATTTTATATTATTACGTAAAGCTACCTCAGCCAGTATCAATGGAATAAAGCTATTCGCAAGTAAAGTCGTATCCTTTTCCAGCTCGCAACCATCAACATTGTGTCTGCCAGTAATACCGATACAATTAATAATTATTTTAGGCTTATATTTCTTAACCAGCTTATCGGCGTCGCTAAAACTATTAATAATCGAGCCGTCGATCTTACAGTTAAGCTCTTTCTGTAATCTCTCGCCAATAAAACCCTTACCCAGAATTAAAATATTTTTATTCATTCTTAAGTAAATCCTTTAAATATTCGCCATAGCTAGTTGGTATCGCACTAGAAAGCTTTAGCAGTTGTTTCTTATTGATATAACCCATACGATAAGCTACCTCTTCAATACAACCAATCTTTAATCCCTGCCTATCTTCTATCGTTTTAATAAATATTGAAGCGTTTATGAGAGATTCGTAAGTTCCAGTATCGAGCCAAGCATGGCCGCGGCCAAGAAACTCAGCCTTAAGCTTGCCCTTCTTAATATATTCGTTATTCACTGCAGTAATCTCAAGTTCACCCCTACTAGACGGCTTAATATTCTTTGCAATCTTAACCACATTATTATCGTAAAAATATAAACCCGAGACTACCCAATTGGACTTTGGCTTCTTAGGCTTTTCTTCAATTGAAATTACTTTACACTTTTTGTTGAATTCAAGTACGCCGTAACGGCCAGGGTCTTTTACATAATAACCGAAGATTACCGCACCATTCTTAAGCTTGGCGGATTGCTGCAAAAGTTCACTTAAATTATAACCATAGAAGATATTATCACCTAAAATAAGACAGACACTGTCGCGGCCGATAAATTCTTCTCCGACAATAAGGCTCTGGGCAATGCCTTTTGGAACGGGTTGAATTGCATAAGAGAGCTTAATACCTAAATTGCGGCCATCGCCAAGCAGGTCCTTGAATCTTGGGGTATCTTTTGGGGTTGAGATAACTAGGATATCTTTTATTCCGGCGAGCATCAAAACCGATAATGGATAATAAATCATCGGCTTATCGTAAATCGGAAGCATCTGCTTACAGACGCCTTTGGTTATCGGGTAAAGCCGCGTTGCCTTACCGCCAGCTAAAATTATCCCCTTCATTTTTAAAACCCCCTTATGCGTTAACCTGTTGTTCTATCCATTTATATGTTACTGCCAGTCCATCTTCGAGCTTTTTCGTAGGCTTCCATCCTAATTCTTTAGCAATAAGTTTATTATCGGAATTCCTGCCTCTTACTCCTAAGGGCCCGGAGATATGCTTAATCTTTATTTCTTTTCCGGAGATCTTAGCGACCATCTCAACCAATTTATCAATAGTCACCATCTCTTCTGAGCCGATATTTACCGGTCCTGAAAAATTAGAATTCATTAAACGCGCTACTCCTTCCAGGCATTCATCGATATAAAGAAATGAGCGCGTCTGTTTTCCATCACCCCATATCTCAATCTCTGCGCCATCTTTCACCATAGCTACTTTACGACAAATTGCAGCCGGGGCCTTTTCTTTACCGTCTTTCCAGGTACCCTCAGGACCAAAGATATTATGGAAACGGGCGATATGCACATCCATTTTATAATTTCTATTGTAGGATAAATAAAGCCTCTCGCTAAATAATTTCTCCCAACCGTATTCGCTATCAGGCTGAGCAGGATACGCAGAATCCTCAGAACACTTTGGATTATTTGGCTCTGTCTGATTGTAGGCTGGATACATACAGGCTGATGAAGAATAAAATATCTTTTTAGCACCTATAATACGCGCTCTTTCTAAAACATTTAGATTAATTGTCGCGGAATTATGCATCACATCAGCGTCATGCTCCCCGGTAAAAATATAGCCTGCGCCACCCATATCTGCCGCTAGCTGATAAATTTCGTCAAACGGCACATCCACTACCTTATTAACCAGTTGCTGATCGCGCAGGTCTCCGATAATAAACTCATCAGCTAATGTCTTACTATATTCAGGGTATTTTAAGTCTACTCCACGTACCCAATTACCTTCACTTTTTAATCTCTTGACTAGGTGACTACCAATAAATCCGCCTGCTCCTAAAACTAATATCTTTTTCAACTAAACGCTCCTTTTAATGTTTTTAAAGGAAAAATACATATAAATCAATATGGCAAGACTAATAAAAGTTATGATATTGGCAACTATTATAACAAGATCTTTTATGTAAATCCCGTAAATTATCCAAAGCAGTACTCCCAGGGCAAGCTGAAAAAGCGTTAGCGGGCTAACGTCCTTTACAGACCTCGTCTTATATGATTTAACGATCTGGGGGATAAATGAAAACATGGTTAGGGTGGCGGCTAATGCGCCGATTAGTGTTGGGAACATAATTATTTGTGTTAAGACTTATTTTTCAAGTTTTAAGAACCTGCGTGAACCGGCCTTAATGATACCTGATTCATTAGGTACAAAATCGTCCTTCTCAACTTTAATATTATTGAAGCTAACAGCACCTTGCTTAATTAGTCTGCGCGCCTCATTACCGCTTGCAGCTAGATTGCTTTCTGTAAGGATTATAATGATGTTTTTATTGCCGTCTGTCTTAAATTTCTGTATATCTTGGGGAATTTCTTTTTGGGAAAAAACACGGGTGAATTCTTCAGCTTCCTTTTCTGCAGCTTGCTTAGAGTGATACTGGGTAATAATGATCTTAGCTAAATTCACTTTTGCATCTTTCGGATGCATCTTTTTTATCTGCTCAATATCTTCATCGGTAAGTAACTCGTAATATTTAAGCATAATATCGTCGGAGATTGACATAATTTTTCCGAACATCTCTTTTGATGATTCGGTAATACCTATGTAGTTGCCATAGGACTTGCTCATTTTTTGCACGCCGTCAGTCCCTTCCAAAAGAGGCATGGTTAAGACTACCTGCTGCGGCTGATTAAAATCTTTTTGAAACTCTCGACCGACTAAAAGATTAAATATCTGGTCTGTCCCGCCTAATTCAATATCAGCTTCAAGCACAACTGAATCATATCCTTGCATTAAGGGATAAATAAACTCTAAAATTGAAATATTCTCACCCTTTGCATAGCGCTTTTTAAAATCATCACGGGCGAGCATCTGAGAGACTGAGGCATGAGTAGTAAGCTTAAGCATTTCTACAACTGACATCTTTTCGAACCATTTACTATTAAAGACTATTTTTAGCTTACGAATATCGAGAATTTTAGCTACCTGCTTCTTGTAGGTCTCTGCATTCTTGGCAACCTCTTGCTTAGTAAGCTGCTTTCTTAGTTCGGAACGACCGGTGGGATCGCCAATCTGCCCGGTAAAATCCCCGATAAGAAAATAAACTTCATGTCCGAGATCTTGAAATTGACGCAGTTTACGCAGGAGCACGGTATGGCCCAAATGCAGGTCAGGCGCAGTAGGATCAAAACCAGCCTTAATTTTCAGCGGCTTTCTAGACTTAATACTTGCTTCTAGCTTCTTCCGAAGCTCTTCTTCGGAGATTATATCAACTACGCCGCGCTTGATAATTTCTAGCTGTCTATTTATATCCATTTCTACTCCTTAAGTAAAAAAGGGGTCAGAATTATTTATCTACTCTTACAGGGGGGGCAGATAAATAATTCTGACCCCTTTTTTTAGCTTCAGACCCTTGCAGTTAAACCAATCTTGGCCGCTTCCACATCCACCTTGATTACTTTAACCTTAATCTTATCGCCTGGTTTTAGTTTTAAAGAAGCATCCTTATCAATTTCGCTAGAATAGACTAAGCCTTCCAAATCATCGTCTATCTTCACAAAAACTCCGAAATCAGTCAGGCTTACTACCTCTGCCTCTAAAGCTGTATCCAGAGGATATTTTTCTGCGATCTTTGCCCAGGGATTATCCTGTAGCTGCTTAAGACCCAAAGCAATACGCCTATTTTGCGCATCTACGGATACCACGATTACATCTACCTTCTGCCCTTTCTTTAGAACATCCTGCGGGTGACCAATTCTCTTGGTCCAGGACATATCGGAAACATGGATCATACCTTCTAAATTACTATCTAACTCTACAAACGCTCCGTAATCAGTGAAACCGCGCACTTTACCAGAGACCTTACTTCCTGCAACATATTTACCCTCAGCCTCAAGCCATGGATTCTGCTCTAGCTGTTTAAGGGATAATGATATTCTGCGCGATTCTCTATCCACGCTAATAATCTGCGTCTCAACCATATCGCCCACAGCGAACATCTCGCCAGGATTATTAATCCTCTTGGTCCAGGACATCTCAGAGACGTGGATTAAACCTTCAATCCCTTTCTCTAGCTCTACAAATACTCCGTAAGGAAGAATGTTTACAACTTTTCCCTTAACCTTTGCTCCGATGGCAAATTTGTCCACTATCCCATCCCAAGGATCAGGGAGTCTTTGCTTTAGGCCTAAAGAGACCTTACCTGAATCTTTATCCAGATTAAGAATTGTCACATCGATTTTATCACCCAATGCAACAATCTCTGAAGGATGGCTAATCTTTGACCAGGACATATCAGTAATATGCAACAAACCGTCTACGCCCCCCAGATCAATAAATGCACCGAAATCCGTAATCGCTTTAACCGTTCCGGATACAACGCTGCCGGTTTTTAACTCTAGCCAAATCCTATCCTTGGCAACATCCTTCTCTTTTTGCACAGCCTCTCTGCGGCTTAAAATAATACTGCGGCGCAGATTGTTTACTTTAACGATCTTAAAAGGAAACGGCCTATACAAAATGTCCTTATCTGCAAAATTCTTAAATGCAGATAGTGAAAGAGGCAAGAACCCCTCGATACCCATTACATCGACCAGAAAACCACCCTTGACTTTTTTCACGGGGCGACCTTCAACTAAAGTACCGTCATGAGAGAATTTGACGATCTTATCCCAACCTTGAATACGGATTGCTTTTTCGCGGGATAAAACTATGTTACCAGCGTCATTTTCAATTGACTCAAGAAAAAACTCCAACTCTTTACCGATTTCTAAATCCTGCTTCGAGAATTCAGCTATCGGGACAACGCCCTCGGATTTAAAACCTACATCCACTAAGACCTCTTTTGTCTTAATCGCGATAACCTTGCCCGTACACACATGCCCTTCTTTAATAATCTTAATGCTGTCATTGTATAATTGTTCTAATTCTGCTCGTGAGTCTGTCATTTTAAATTTCTCCTTTAATTTTTATTTTTATTGTGCTGGAAAATAAAGGGGTCAGAATTATTTATCCACTCTTACAGGGGGGCAGATAAATAATTCTGACCCCTTTATTTTCTTATCTATTTTTTAATTTGATAAACTTTTTATACTAGCCATTATCATTTCGTTGATTTCATGATAAGGCTTCCCCCTTTCTATGTGAATTTCTCGAGACACTATACACCCTCTTTCAAAATTATCTTTTCTGCTAAGGTTAAAAGCTGCTTAGCATGAGTAAGCGTCCTACCTTCAGCGTAAGTGCGCATGATCGGCTCGGTCCCAGAACCCCGGAACATTAACCAGCTATCATCTTCACAAATAAGTTTTATCCCGTCGTAATCCTTGATATCTACTACTTTTTTACCCAGTAATTCTTTAGGCAAATTCTCTTTCTTAGGCTCAACGCGTTTCTCAAGATGAAAATCCTGCCTGACATAATAATACTTGCCGAACTTCTTTTCTGTCTCATTTAAAATCTTAAGCATATCTTTATTACGATAAACCATCATCTCAATGAGTAAAAGTCCGGCCATGCTTCCGTCACGCTCCGGGATATAATTTTTAACACCCATCCCTCCTGCCTCTTCTCCTCCGGCAACAATATCTTCTGTCTCCATCAGATTAGAGATATATTTAAAACCAACGGGCGTTTCATATAATTTAATTTTTAAAAACTTAGCGATATTATCCATCATCGTGCTTCCGCAAATCGTCTTAACTAAACCGCCAGACCAACCTCTATCTTGATTTAAGTGTAGCGCCAGGAGACCTAAAATCTTCTGAGGATGAATAAATACTCCGCCTGGAGCTACAGCTGCAATCCTATCCGCATCTCCATCTAAAGCAATACCCAAATCGAATTTCTCTTTCTTTACGCGTGCCTTTAATTCCTCGAGATTCTCCTCAACCGGTTCAGGCCTTCCTCCGCCGAAAGAAGGATTGATGGTATTACGCATGAATTCTACTTTTATCTTTGTGCCTTTCAATACTTGGGCAATAAAACTATCACCGGAACCATACATTGAATCAACTAGGACTTTGAACTTTTTATTCTTAATCTTCTTTAAATCAATATAATTGCGAATAAACTTTATGTAATCTTTGGTAATATCTACTTTTTTAATCTCCTGAGCAAGAACAGTATCTTTAACTTCAGATTTTCCTAAAAGCCCTTCTACTTCTTTAGTCAACTCCGAACTTGCCCCTCCGCCTGCTGAATTCTTAATTTTATAACCATTGTACTCTGCCGGGTTGTGAGACGCAGTAATCATAATACCTAAATCCAGCTTGCGCGATTTAACAACAAAACTTAAAGCCGGAGTAGGTGTCGGTTGATCGGAAAGAATTACATCTATACCGTTACTCTGAAAAACAACCGCCGCGGCTTGCGCAAAATTAGCTGACATAAAACGCGTATCGTATCCAACGGCGACCTTTTTCCCACTCCCGAGATAATCGGCAACTGCCTGGCTTAATATTTTAACATTTTCTAAAGTATATGTATCTGCAATAATTGCCCTCCAACCGTCGGTGCCGAATTTAATCTGTGAAACCGTATTACACATCATCTTCTCCTATCTTAAGCTATTAATTGCCTTTTTAGTATTTTTAGCTCCAAAAATATACGAACCTGCTGCCAAAACATTCGCCCCTGCTTCTTTTACCAGTTTAGCGGTAACATCGTTTATACCTCCGTCAACAGCGATATCTTTTTTGAAAATTGCGCGCAACTGTCTAATTTTAGTTATTGCCCCAATTATAAATGCCTGACCTCCAAAACCGGGATTTACCGACATCACCAAAACAAAATCAATATATTTAAGCACTGGCTTAATCTTTGATATAGGTGTCGAGGGATTCAAGGAAACTCCGAATTTTATACCCCTAGCTTTTAATTTAACGCTTTGAGCTTTAATATTTGCAGCTGAGACTGTCTCAATATGCACAGTTATCATATCGCTACCGGCATTAACAAAAGCGCCGATATACTTAGCTGGATTTTCAATCATCAAGTGCACATCCAAAGGCAGTTTTGTGCATTTACGGATATACTTTACGACTACCGGGCCAATTGTGATATTAGGAACAAAATGCCCGTCCATAACATCAACGTGGATTAAATCTGCTCCTGCAGCCTCAACTTTTTTTAACTCTGCGCAAAGATTAGAGAAATCTGCCGATAAGATTGATGGTGCAATTTTTATTTTCATTTATACAGCTTCCTTTTTTTTATATAATCAAAAACTTTATCCGGGACCAAATAGCCAAATGATTTATTCTTTTGGCTGCAGGTACGCACTTCAAAACCTGAAACATCTACTGCTCGGATAGGTAAAGTTTGGATATAACCTGGAATCTGCTCCAATGGATAACCCGGGCGCGTAGCTGCAATAAATTTAACCATTTTAACTATTTCTTTTAAATCTTTCCATTCGTTTAAATATTTAAGCAGGTCTGAACCAATAATAAAATAAAGCTCGTCATTACTGTAGCTAGATTTCAATTCTCTTATAGTATCAATTGTATAAGATCTACCTGGCCGCTTAATTTCAACATCGGAGATAGCAAAATATTTATTACTCTTGATTGCCAATTTCAACATATTAAAGCGATCTTTAGCAGAGGCAATATCTAAGCTATCTTTATGCGGGGGCATAGCTGTCGGAACGAAAATTATTTTGTCTAGCCCCAACTTCTCCCTCGTCTCTTCTGCCAAAATCAAATGGCCGATGTGCACAGGATTAAATGTTCCGCCAAGAATACCAATCTTCATATTATTCTATTCTCTAATTTGGCCCGTACCGAAAACAGCATACTTATAACTGGTCAGTTCTTCTAAGGCCATTGGGCCACGAGCGTGTAATTTATCGGTTGAGATACCTATTTCAGCACCCATCCCAAACTCATAGCCGTCAGTAAAGCGCGTAGAAGCATTCACATAAACGCATGCTGAATCTACTTTTCTTAAGAATTCCTTAGCATTGTCTTCGTCATCCGTAACAATGCTATCCGAATGATGCGAACCGTATTCATTTATACGATCAATTGCCTGATCAAATGTATCCACCACCTTTACCGATAAGATTAAATCATTATATTCAGTACGGTAATCTTTTTCTGTTGCTTTCTTTATACCGTCCTTGCCGATTCTTTGAGTAAGAGCGCATCCGCGAATCTCTACACCAGCTTCTTTAAATTGCTTAAGCATTATTGGCAGGAATCTTGCAGCAACATCGCGATGCACAAGCATGCTCTCCATGGCGTTACATACACCTGGCCGCTGCACCTTAGCATTAAAACAGATCTTTTCAGCCATATTCAGGTCCGCGTAATCATCAACATAAACATGGCAGATACCCTTATAATGCTTAATCACTGGTATGCGCGATAGAGTCACAACCTTTTTAATCAAACCTTCTCCTCCGCGCGGAATAACCAGGTCAATATATTCATTTAACTTAAGCAAAACTTCTATTGCGCGCCTCTCTTTAGTTGAGATAAAATTAATTACTCCCTCGGGCAACTCGTTTCTCTTAGCTACGTCATTAATCGCTTCATAAATAGCCTGATTAGTATGCATTGCTTCGCTGCCACCGCGTAAAATCACACAATTGCCTGCTTTAAAAGTAAGCGCGATGCAATCAGAAGTAACATTCGGACGCGATTCATAAATAATCGCAATTACCCCGATTGGAACTCGCACTTTATGAATATGCAAACCCGATGGAACATCCCAAGCCTTAATTTCTGAACCAACCGGGTCAGGTAATTTTGCAACACTTAATAAACAATCAACCATCTCCCCTATTCTTTTGTCATTAAGAGTCAGGCGGTCGATAAATGCGCTGGATAATTTACTGGATTTAGCGTGAGTAATATCTTTTTTATTAGCCTTTAAAATGGCAGACTTGTTCTTCTCCAGATTCTGCGCCATCTCTTCGAGAATCCTATTCTTCTCTGAAGTAGAAAGATTGGCTAGAAATCTAGCTGCCTTTGCGGCATTCTTTGCAGTTTGTGTTAATTCTTTTTTTAGCTCCATAATTATTCCGAAATAAAGGGGTCAGAATTATTTTTTCACTCGCTTAAGGCCAGAAAAAATAATTCTGACCCCTTTATTATTTAGGCAGAAATATGGTTCCTTCGCTTAAGGGATCTTTGGCCACTTTAATGATGATCCCCTTTTTGCCACCATTAGCAATCACACAAGGAATCCTATCCTCAACAGCAATACGCGCTGCTTCTATTTTTGTAACCATACCACCGACACAAGCTGACTTACGGGTAGGAGAAGCAAGAGCTTTAATTTCACCGGTAATCTTGTCTACACGCCGGATGACTTTTTGGTCCCTATCCAAAAGCCCATCAACATCCGAAAGAATTATTAATAGATCTGCGTCAACTAAATTCGCCACCATTGCCGAAAGGCGGTCATTATCTCCGACTTTAATTTCTTCGGTAGAAACAGAATCGTTCTCATTGATAACCGGAACGCACTTTAGTTTAAGTAAAGTATTCAAAGTGTTCTTCGCATTATGATAACGCAGGCCTAAGAAATCATCCCAGGTTAAAAGCAGCTGCGCGCAATTTAGATTAAATTTTTTTAAAGCAAGCTTATATACATGCATCAATTCATGCTGGCCGATAGCCGCAGCCGCCTGTAAATCCTTTAAATGTTTCGGACGGTTGATTAACTTTAAAATCGACATACCTAAAGCGATCGCTCCGGAAGAAACTACAACCACCTCGTTACCTCTCTTTACTAATGCCGATATCTGCTTAGCAATATCATGCACCAAAGCAGTATCGAGCTTACGCCCTTTTGAAGAAAAAAGGCTTGAGCCGATTTTAACCACGATCCTCTTATATTTTTTTTGCGATTGCATCAACTAACTCCTCTAGTCCTTCTTTTTTTAAAGCAGAGATTGGATAAATCTTACCCTTAACTACCTTCTTAAACTTTTTTAAATTCTCTTTTGCTCCGTCTATGTCCATCTTATTGGCAACAATTATCTGCGTCTTTTTGGCAACCAACGGGCTGTAATCTTTGAGCTCTTTATTTATTACCTTGTAATCCTCTAGCGGGTCTCTTCCTTCAAAACCCGCCATATCGACTAGATGGATAAGAATCTTAGTACGTTCAACATGCCTTAAAAAACGATCACCTAGGCCTTTTCCGTCTGATGAGCCTTTGATAAGACCCGGGATATCCGCGACTACAAATGATTTATCCTCAGATCTGACTAAACCAAGGATAGGAAACTTAGTAGTAAAAGGGTATGCGGCGATCTGAGGCCTAGCATTAGAGATATTCGATACTAATGTGGACTTACCCACATTCGGAAAACCAACTATGCCAACCTCAGCAAAAAGTTTTAAATCTAAAACTAATTCTTTTTCTTCGCCTATTTCACCGGGGGAGCCTTCAAGTTTATTCTTGTTATTACCTAGACCGCCCTTACCCGCACTTGCTACAATAAACTCCTCTGCGTCTTCCTTAAGGTCACGCAGGACACAACCATTATGCGCATCAGTAACCGTTGTCCCAACCGGCAGGCGTATAATTAAACTTTCAGCTTCTCGACCGGTTTTATGATTACTTCTACCCGGGCCTCCGTTAGCCCCGCGAAAATGGCGCCGATAATGAAAATCCATCAGCGTGAAAAGCAATTTATCCGCCCGGATGATTACATCTGCGCCCCGGCCACCGTCTCCACCGTCAGGCTTTTCCCAGCGCATATATTTATCGCGGAACATACTGGAACATCCGCTACCGCCGTCACCGGCTTTGACATAAATCTTAGCTTGATCTACAAAGACAATAGCCATTCGAGTTAGCTACCTATTTCTATGGATTTTATCTTTATTTTTGTAAGTTTGGCGCGGTGCCCTTTTTCCCAATGTGAAGATTTACGCCGGCGATACTTAAATGCTGTGGTCTTTTCCCCCTTAATCTGGGATAAAACCTGAGCCTCAACCTTAACATTCTTCAGATATGGCTGACCAAACTCTACTTTCTTATCCTTGGAGACTAAAAGGACTTTATCAATAATAAAGTCTTTCCCTTCTTTTAAATCCATCTTATTCACATCAATAACATCGTCTTTTACTACGCTATACTGTTTTGCTCCAACTTCAATAACTGCAAACATTTTCGACTCTCCTTTTTTAGATGTAATGCTATTTTTTGGGATTTATAATTATACAATAATAACACTCTGGGGTCAAGGCAAAATAACACGAATTTAGCTTAACTTTGGAGGGATTTTACAGCTTATGCGATTGAAACTTCCTCAATATGCACTGTAGCACTTGGGGTAAAGTTGATCTTGGTCCGGAACTTGTGTTCAATCACCCGTAGATCATCCTTATTCTTCATAATTTCATCAATTACTAAAGGAGAAAGGGTAAGCGTGACCTGCCTAAGCGATTTATTTCTTAAATATCTCTTTAATTCTTTTAAAGCATAAATTGCAATTGTCGTCGGAGATTTAACTCTCCCCTTTCCTTGGCAATATGGACAGCTCTGATAAGAAAGCATCTGCACAGTTTTATGGATGCGCTCCCTGGTCATCTCCACTACGCCAAATTTTGAGATTCCTAAAATATCATATTTTGCCCGGTCACCGCTTAAGGCATTCTTTAGCGTGCTCAATACTTCGCGGCGATGACCTTCTTTCTCCATATCGATAAAATCGATAACGATTATGCCCCCCAGGTCGCGTAAAACTAGCTGTCTGGCTGCCTCAATCGCAGCTTCGCAATTAACTTTAAAGGCAGTTTCCTCCTGATTAAACTTCTTTTTGAACCCACCGCTATTTACGTCAATTACAACCAGTCCCTCAGTCGGCTCAATCACAAGATAGGCCTTTGATTTCAAATAAACCTTACTTTCAAATATACGATTAATCTGTTTTTCAATATCCTTCTCTTCAAATAAATTCGCTCCTCGGTAAAACTCAATTCTTCTGGCCAAATAATTTAAGAAGGTGCGCATAAAATGCTGGACGCGGTAAAACTCCGGCTTAGCATCAACTAAAAGCTTAGTAACATCTTCGGTAAAAGAATCTCTGATTACCCTTAAAGTTAAATCATACTCTTCATAAACTAAGGCTGGGGCTTTCTTCTGCTGGGAAATTTTCTCAAGGCGTTTCCATAATTTGTACAGAAATTGCGCATCGCGGCCAAGCTCCTGCTTAGATTTACCGCAGGCAGCTGTGCGCACAATAAAACCTACGTCCTGAGGAAGTGTAAGATCTTTAAATACCTGACGCAGACGCCTCCTCTCAACATCGTCTTCAATCCTACGCGAGATACCTACCTGTTTATCCTGGGGCATAATAACCAGATACCTACCAGCTAAACCTATATGCGTAGATAATCTTGGGCCTTTTGTCCCAAAACCTTCTTTGACCACCTGCACAAGCACATCCTGGCCCTTCTTAATCTCTTTGGGTACCTGAGGTTTTGGTTCATCCACTGATTCAAACGCAAATTCAATTTCAGATAAATATAAAAAACCTTTTTTAGGCAGGCCTATATCTACAAAAGCAGCACCCAGCGACGGTAAAACAGCCTCAATTTTACCGTTATAAATATTACCAACGATAGTCCGATCTTGCGGACGCTCAATATAAAACTCACTCAAAACGCCGTCATTAACTATGGCGACTCTTTTTTCCTGCGGTTCAATACTAACTAAAATTTCTTTCGACATGTTTAATCTCAATCCCTTCTGGTAATTGCTTCTGTAATTTAATAATAAAATCTTCTATGCTTACAGGAATTCTCAAGACTATAGAGCCTTCCTCGCAGTCACTTTCAACCCCTAATTTTAAAGCGCGTTTAAAACTTATTTTTGGGCGAGGCGAGAACCCTTCGCTCATTTTAAGCGGAAGCTCTGCCCTGCGCATAGCGCGCATAAACAGACGCATCAAATCCAAATGCCCGATATATTTCATGTAACCTTTTTTAGAGAAGACAAAACTTAATTTATACATGCGTATTAAAAATGGACATGCCATAAATGGGGTCAGAATTAATTCTGACCCCATTTATCAAGGTATCTTTATTTTTTGGGGAGCTTGGATTTAGGTGCAACGTAATCAATGCCCTTATCAAACTTATTTTGTTCATCCTTAGTAAGATTGACATCTTCATCCAAAATACTAGCTGTGATAAATATAAGTAGATCGACTTTATTAACGGAAATTGTATCGCGGATAAAAAGCTTGCCTATCCACGGAATCTTGCTTATAAAAGGCACCCCGATTGTCTCGTGTTGCTTTACATCTTTAAGCAAGCCTCCGATAACAATAGTGTCATGATCTTTAATCAAAATCTGAGTTTGAGCTTCACGCACATCGATTATCGGATAAAGCGTAGTTGTTGATTGCGCAGTAAGCCCAGTGCCTGCTGTAGAAGTTGCCTTAACGTTAGAAGTCGAAGATGTAACACTGGGATGAATTATCATATTAATAAAACCTTCGTCGCTAATCTGAGGCACAACATTAAGCCGAATACCTATTTCCTGATAATAATCCAGAGTCTGGGTTACTGTAGGACCGCTATTTGTATCTCCTGCGGTTACAGTTGAAGCAAGAATCGGCGTGTGGTATCCCACTAGAATAGAAGCCTCCTGATTATCCAGCGTAAGAATCTTTGGAGCTGATAAAGTATTAGTAGTGTTATCTTCTTCTAGGGCATGGATGACTACCTGAAGCTTTGCCCCGCTTAATTGCTGGAAGACAAATTGCGCGCCAGCGACATATGGATAGGTGCCCGGAAAAGCAGTAGCGCCTTCCAAAGCATTAAAAGCATTAGGTGTAAAAGATGGAACGCCTGATCCTATATTACGCCCAGCAAGATTACCTCCACCAGCAGAAACGTATTGCGGATTAGCTATCGTAGCGCCACCTGTACCTAAACCCCAATCAACACCCAAGTCTCTTAGATTATCACGTTTAACCTCAAGGATTCTTGTTTCAATCAAAACCTGCTTGGGTTTTTTGTCAATCTTAGGCAATATATAATTCCGGATTCTATCTAAAGAAGAAACCGTATCGGTTATGATTATCACTTTGGATTTTACTGAAGGCTCAAAATCAGCCTTACGTGAAAGAAAATCTCCCGCAGCTGACTTCTCCATAGAAATTGTCTCAGGCTTTGAATCTTGCTTTTCTCTTGTTAGCACTGAGCTAACCGGAGAATCTTTACCGATTTTATAAGAACCAAAGCTCCAACCTTTTTGGCCCTTAGTATACAGAACTGAGATTTTACCGCGTGGAGAAACCAAAGGAACAAGCACCTTTTGGGCATCCTGAGCATCCAGGTATTTAAGAGTAAAGATCTCGGTCTGTAAAGGCTCATCTGCCTGCAGTTTTGCAAGATTCTCAAACTTAGTAACTAGAATAACATTCTCCTGCCTCTGATAAGTAAAACCGTAAGTCTTTAGTATTACATCCAAGGCATTCTCCCAAGGAACATCAACCAACCTCATAGTTACATTTCCCACAACCTCTGGTGTCGTAACAATATTAATCCCTGCCTTATATGAAATTATCTTTAAGACATTCAGGATATCAGCATCTTTAAAGTCCAAGGTTACGTTGTCAGAGATGTTTAAAACCTTAGAAACTTCCTCCTTTTCAGGAGGGATAACTTCAGGTGCTTCCTCATTTAAAGCAGGAGCAATTACCTGCACAGAGAGCTTGGAATCCTCTGCGCTTGACGAAGTATAGAAAATAAATACCGAAATCCAAACAAATAATAATGAATAAAAAATATTATTCTTTTTCACTTAAGTCCCCTCCTCGGTTATTGAGACTTCCCTAATCTGATCCTCCTTAAGAAAAACTACTTTATCTGATTCAATTTTTAAAATTCGATAAGCGCCCGCAAAATCACCAACCCCAAGCACCTCTGCATTTACTATCGCGTAAGAAAGCCCCTGTTTATCATAAATAATTCCATCAACTAATAAATCCGTAGAACCCTTATCTTCCTCTCTATCTAATTTTACCAGTCTTCCGTCGCTAGTAACCAATGGAATAAACGGATTGCGCCTGCCTTGCGCATTGTAAATAAAATCCTGATCAGCAAAGGAGCTGGCCTTAAATCCGAGAATTAAAAATAAAATAACTAAGACTTTATTTCTTAACATATGTTTTTAATAGTACTGAAGCCTTCTGTTTTAGATAATTATCTTTCTGCGAATCTATTTTAAGTTCCTGAACCATTAAAAATACCTGGCTGTTTTCAAGATCATTGATAAACTTTCCTAACTGATGGAAGCTTCCGGTTAGATCAAGAGCTATATAAAACACCGTGAGCCCTGGACCCGGATTAAGTTTAGTATCAGCAGACGCTTTTTGATCACGCGAAGGCTTAACCTGCAAAATACGCACATCGTTATTATTGGCTAAGTTCGAAATATCCTGTAGAAGAGTTGAAACCTGGCTTTCAGTTATAAACCTCTTGGCCTTAGAAAGAGATGTCACTTCAGGAAGCGCCTTTTTTGTTTTTAAATCCTGCATATTCTTTAAGTCTCTCTCTAAACTGGTTAATTCGCTACTTCTCCTGGCTACTTCAGCGCTACTCTTACTTAAAGATGCAATTTGAGCCTTTAAGATGAGGCTGAAATCAAAATAAAAAACAGCTGCGCTAATTAGAAATATTAAAATCAGCTTCTTATTGTCAAGCTCTAAGGTATTCAGAAACTTTAAATTTTTTATTTTATCGACTAAGCTATTCATCTTCCCTTAAGTGGCGCATTCAGGTTAAAATCAGTAATATCATAAATACCAACTGTCTTTTTCTCTGCCGAGCCCATATCTAAACTACTAAAATCCTTGAAAAATACAGGGTCATTCTTTAAACTATCGATTAATTTATTAATTAAATTCAGATCGTCCTTATTTAAGGAGACGACTGCTCCTTGTAAAACCATGCCTTTACTGTTTACAGAGATACCGCTAAACCAGATACCGCTAGGCAGATTTAAGCTTAATTTATTCAACTTTTCAGACCATACCACCCTCTCGCGCATTAACTTCTGAATAGCCTGAGCATCTTGGGAAACAAGGTTATATTCGGCATTAAATTCATCTAACCCCTTTTTCTGAGTAGCTAAACTCTGCAGTTTTGCATTTAACGAGCGCAATTGTCCGCCTTTAACCAAAACCGCTATACCAATAAATAGCTGAGCGCAAATTAAAATAATCGCAATTACCGGAACAAGCAATACTGCGTGCTTTGGCTCTAACCCCTCAACTGGATTCTTAACAACAGCCTCAGGTTTTCTAGCCTTAGCAACTTTATTGCGCAGCTCTTCCGGTAATAGGTTTATCTCTATCATATTATTAGCGCAGGGCCAAACCAACTGCAATCGCTAGTTGATTTGACGACTGCTTAAGTTTTACAGTATCCAATCCTTGAGCAATTTGTAATTTCTTAAGCGGATCCCAATATTCAACTTCTATTCCTAATGAATGCCCAAGCATTTCATTTAAACCGGTAAAGTTACTCCCCCCTCCGCTTAAGAATATTTTCACAACCGATGTAGCGCTCTGACTTTCATAATAATCAAAAGAGGTCCTTACTTCTGCCGCCAGATTCGCCAAAACTGATTCTACTGCCGCCTTCACTTTATTCGCCCGCTCTGCATCCGGGTTTATTTTAAGGCTTTCGGCATTCGCAGAATCAAGCTCAAATATACTCATAATCTTCTGAGTAAAATTGCTGCTGGCGATATGGATATCCCGGCTTAAACGCGGGATTCCGGATTCCACAATATCCAGATTAGTAACGCAGGAGCCGATATTTAGAAGCGCTATCGCCTTATGCTCCTGATATTCAAAAGAAGGGTTATTAAAAATGAACGCGTTAACCAAAGCAATTGAATCCATATCTATAGTATTAATACTGGAGCCTACGCTTTCAATTAATTTTACCCTACCAGAAATCAGTTCCTTTTTCGCCGCAGAGATCAAAACCAGCATCTTGCTATCCGACAAATCATCTTTTAAGATAACTCCATCTAGGTTTACCTCGGAGATATTAAACGGTATATGTTTCTGGGCTTCGAATTTTAAAGCCTGCCTTAATTCCTGAGCATTCATTCTGGGAAAATTAGCGTAACGGATTACCGTCTGCAACCCTGAGACTCCGATATTCACTGAATCTAAAGCCTGCGTTGCTTTTAGCTTCCTTAATGCCTCACCCAAATCAAGCTTGAGCGGCTCCACGTCAAATGAGCAAAGCTCAACCAGATCATTTAGAAACTTAAGCTTAACTATCTTTATCGCAGAGCTTCCTATATCCAAACCAACACAGAAGCGCTCTTTGTTAAAGTTAACTTTCATTTTAGAGAGTATGTTAGCCATATCTTTTATACCCTATTCTTTTTTAGCGCATTCTTCCGATATTAATAAGCTTCCGGTGGTAACCGTAAAAGCGATCCTACCGGTTAAATTACACCTAACCGGAAATGCGTAACAGCTATAACCCGAAGCATCTAACCGGCTACAGTTGTAGCTGTAGCCTTTCTGCGAAAGCTGTCTGGTATAATCTTTGTCTAAATATGCAGGATGGCTTTGAGTTAAAACAGAAAATTTATCAGGATAAGAGCCCCGGTTGTCTTTGGCGTAATTCTCTAAGGCAACGGATATAAACTTCAAGGTTGATTGGGCGATAGATTCATTCTGAATACAGGTAAAATTAATTACCTTATCCACAAGAATCCTCAAGAAAAGCACCAAAAGGGCAATCACTATCATTATCACTACAAAACTTTTAGCTTTATTATTCTTCATATGCGTTAATAGAAATCAAAACTAAGGTCTCCGGGCGAAGAGCTGGCACTTCGCTTAATCGCGCCGCCGGTTAAAATCTGATAATTATGATCGGCCAATGCTGTACTCACTGCAACTGCCCTAATATCATAACCTGAATATTCTATTCCTCCAACTAAATACTTGAAATTAGCTAACTGCGGCAAACTAATAAAATCCATAGGAATACATTTGGCATCTACTAAAAACTGGAGGCTTGTCTCATTACTTTGGGCATATGAACCTCCATGACCCGCAGCGTATATTTCAAAACCAGAAGCAATCGTCTTAAGATTACACTGGGCGTTTGACTCATTGGCCATCTTTCTGAGTTTTATACCCTGAATAACCGCTAAAGCTAATAAGAAAGATATAATAAAAACTACAAACATGATCTCAACTAAAGTAAATCCTGAAGCCTTATCTCTCATATTAAATTATTTTAGCATAAAGCATTTAATTATCAATCATTTTCTGCGATTAATTTTATATAATAACTCTTTAGCCTGCAAGTGATTAGGATTAATCTTCAATGCTGATTTTAGCTCAAAAATTGCCTTGCGCTTATCGCCAGTTTTTAAGTAAACCAAACCCAGATTAAAATGCGCATCGGCATAACGCGGGTCAAGATCAAGCGCCCTGCTAAAAGAGGCAGAAGAGGCATCGAGATATCCGGCAGCAGCAAAGCTAAGCCCTAAGTTATTATAAAAAGAAATAGCGCAATTAATATTTTTTAATGATTTAATATATTCGGCAATAACTCTTAGGTAATCATTTTTGTTGGCCTTCTCTCCTGCTATCTCAGGGAGTGACTGTAAGATTTGGATTGCGGCTAAATCCAGATTGCTTTGCCTTATATAAATCTTAGCTATATTAAGATGCGCAAAGTTTAATTTGGGGTCATACTTTAAAGCAAGCCTAAATCTATCCAATGCCTCGTTAAACGAACCCTCAACTTCATAAATACAGCCTATGTTATTTTGCAACTCCCCTATCTTACTTGCAGGGACACTCTTCTCTACAATTGCGTACTCATCCCTTGCCTCTTTAAATTTACCTGTCTTATAATAAACATTGGCCAAATTAGATCGCGCCTCGATTAATTGCGGGTAAATCTGGAGCGCCTTTTTGTATTCGCATATTGCCTGAGGATAAAGATTCATCTGCTCATAAACCAATCCTAGATTATTATGCGCCTGAAAGCTTTGCGGAGAAAACTTGATAATCTTAGAGTAAAAAGTCAGCGGGTCATGCCACTCGAGATTTCGATTTAAAGTAAGCAGCCCGTAAATAATAATCAAACAGGTTGCTGTAAATATAAAAACGCTCTTGCTTAAATATTTATTTAAAAGATAAGCAACCAGCATAAAGAAACTTATTGAAGATAAATAAATAAAATGCTCTGCTACAAAGGCATTAATAGGGAAGATTCCAGATTGCGGGAGAAGAAAAGCCAGAAACCAGAATAACATAAAGGAAAAATTTTTTGCCTGACTTTTTCTTACGATATAAACAACCCCTGCGCAGATTATGCCTAAGAGAAACCAATATACAAAAAAACTAAAACCTGCAGCAGGCTTTAAGCTCCAACTCATATGTAGATTAACTGGAGATAACAAAAGCCTAAAATAAGTAAAGATTACTTCTGGTAAAACCGATAATCTCTCAAGGAATGTATACTTAGCAAGCGCTGCAGGCCGCAGGGGATTAAAATTTAAATAAGTTGCCCTCAAAAACACGTAGATTAAGTCGATCAAAATAAACGGCAATACTAATCTTACAAAACTACTCCCACTCTTAAGCTCCTTACGACGGTAGTAAAATAAATAAGCTATAATTACCAATGGAAAAACTACTGCTAACTCTCTTGATAAGAGCGCCAGGACAAAAGCCATCCAAGATAAAACAAGATTTCTTCTTATAAATAAAAGTAGCGCCAAAATAAGGAACAGACTCATCAACATATCAGCCCTGCCGGAGATATAAGTGACTGCTTCGGTGTGTATTGGGTTTACTGCAAAAAGCAATGCAGCGAAAAAAGCAATCAGCGAATGATTGAGGATTGATCTAGCAAATAAAAACACAAAAAAAGAAACCAGGATCTGTAGAATAATATTGGTCAGATGAAACCCGAAAGGATCCAGCTGCCAGAAATAATAATCGAACATGTAAGAAAGGGTTTGTAAGGGCCTGTAGAAATTCGATCCGACATTAGAACCAAAATACAGATCAGTAGTAAAGGCTTGAGACAAGTTTGTCAAGCTGCGGATGAGCGGGTGTTTGACAATTAAACCATCGTCGTCCCAGATAAACGGGTTATGCAGAGAATTGTAATAAAAAATTCCGCAAATTAAAACAATAGTTAATAAAACTAATACTAATAATCTGAATTTAGGCATATTAATGAAAAGGAGGAGAGAATTGCATCCTCTCCTCCTTCTTTAGCTCTTCAAAAGAAGAATAACTTTATAATGGTGTGAGCACCCCTCCAGTTGTTGCCGTGTAAGTCGTGGTTCCTGTCTGGGCTGAAACTGGTGCGGCTGAAATAGTATAGCCGGTTGATGCTAGGGTACAGGTATATGTATACCCTTGGGTTGTCTGTCCACAATAGCTTGGAGCTGAGCCGATAAATGTAGCTAACTCAGTAACATCGACCGGATAAGCACCATTATGACCAGTTGAAAATGTCTCTGCTGCAGTAGACAAAGAACGAACATTTGCCTTTGCTGCTGCGGTATTAGCGGTGATTCTAGCGCTAAGTAAATTAGGTATAGCGATAGCGGCTAACAACGCGATAATTGCTACAACGATCATGATTTCAACAAGCGTAAAACCTTTTCTGTTCATGCTTAAAATCCCCCTTTCTAAGGTAAGATTAACTTTAAAACGCCTTAACTCTACTTAACCTCTTCTTGCTTATCTTATAAATTATAACTTCTGGTGTCACAAGAGGTTACTTATTACTTGCGCCTAAAGTCGCCTTCTTGTTTGCTTAATATTTATATCACCTCCATCCTGTTTTGTCAAGCATAAAATGAACCTATCCTTCGGTTTGTTGAAGAATAGGCTTAGCTTTCGCGCACTCTCAATTTCTATAAATAATTTATGAAAACGTTTTTCTGCCTAACTTCAACAAATATATCTATACTTACAATGTAAGTATAACATTTTTCCCGGGTATTTACCAATACTTTTCTTACCCTTTTTTTGCCACCATGTAATCTTGACATATACTTGCTAGCCTTAAGGTTAGCAATCTATTTTTTAGCACTCTACCCGATTGATGCATAACCCTGATATAATTATCCGTATAACCCTCCCAATAACCGACTCTATCCTTTGCCAAGCCCTCAAAAAGCACATCCATCTTCTTACCCAAATACTTCGTCTTATAAAGAGTTGCAGCTTTATCAGCAGCCTTCTTCAACTTTGAAATCCTCGTCCTTATGACCGCTGGATTAAGAAGCTGGCGAAGATCTTTGCTCGCAAAAGTCCCTTCTCTATTTGAGTAAGGAAATATGTGCGTCTTTAATGGCTTGATTTGATTAAGAAGCTTAAGGGTATTTTGGAAATTATCTTCAGTCTCACCCGGGAACCCCACTAAGCAATCAGTAGTAATGCTGATACCGGGAATTTTATCTTTTATACGCTTAATAAGCTTAAGATAGTACCTACGCGTATATCTTCTTTTCATTTTGTTTAGAATGGCATCGTCACCGCTTTGAATAGGAATATGTAAATGCCGGCACAATTTTTTGGAACTAGCCATATAATTTATCAAGCCATCCGTAATATCGCCTGCTTCAATAGAGCTTAATCTTATGCGCGAAATACCGCTTATCTTCTCCATGGCTTTTAATACATCAACTAAACTTTGGCAAGCTAATAAATCCTTGCCATAACTACCCAAACAAATACCGGTGAGCACAATCTCCTGAAAGCCGTTTTTAGCTAAAGCCAAAGCTTCCCTAACTACCTCAAGTAAAGGCTTGCTCCTTGAGGCGCCGCGAACAAGCGGCACCTTGCAATAAGAACAGAAATTATTGCAACCATCCTGAATTTTGAGAAACGCGCGTGTATGGCCGCAAAAACTGCTCACTCCATCGTCGGCAAAGAAACTCTTACTTATAATTAAATCTACGCCTTTTATTCTAGCTAATGCCTGACTGTCATTTTTGACCATACAACCGGTAACAATAACTAAGGCGTTGGGATTTTCATTGATACAGCGACTTATAATTGAGCGTGACTTTTGATCAGCTACAGCAGTAACTGTGCAGGTATTTATAAGACAAATGTCTGAGTGCTTTTTTACAAAGACCTCTCTAAAACCATGCTTTAAAAAACGCTCACGGATGCTTTGGGTTTCATATTGATTGACTTTACAACCTAAGGTTTGAAATTTAACGGTTCGACTACGCTTACCGTTAACTATGGGCAGGGCTAAAGAGTTAGTGGTCGGCATTTAATCTGATGAAGCTGGCTATGGCGAGTGCCGCAGTATCAACGCGTAGAACTAAATCTCCAAGCGTAATGGGGATAAACCCTGCTTTTTTAGCAAGATTAACCTCGTCATCTGTAAAATCTCCTTCAGGACCAATTAAGACTATAATAGAAGCTGGAGTAATTTTAGCAAATATCTCTTTTAAGCTCTTTCTTCGCCCGCCTAGCGTAGGTATAAGTTTTAAATCAAATTTATCTGCCAACGCAACTACTTCTTTAAAGCTCATAACAGGTTCAATTATAGGTAGGCTATTCCTCTGACTCTGCTTAGCGGCACTTAAGGCAATCTTCTTCCAGCGCTCAAGCCGCAAAAGCTTTTTTTGTTTATCAAGTTTTACTACCACGCGCTCTGTCATTAATGGGATAACGCTATGCACTCCCAATTGCACAAGCTTATCAGTTATATCGTCGATCTTTGCCTTCTTAGGTATGGCGCAGGCTATAGTTAACTTAAATCTAGAATCAGCCAGGCAAGGGTTAACCCTGGTCTTAATATCCAGATAAACTTTATCGCTTATTTTAGATATAACACAACTATACTCAAACTTATCTTCGTCAAAAATTGCAACCTTCTCGCCTTCCTTAAGCCTTAAGACGTCTTTAATATGATGCATCTGCTCTCTATCCTGAATAGTGATCTTATCTCCTGAAATATCTGCACGCAAACAATAGAACCTATTCATCAGAATGCTCTCCTTATCAATTGTATCCCCAGAATAATCATAATCAAACTACAAACCAGATTAAAGATGCGCATATAAATAGCTTTGGAAGAATTTATAACCCTTGGAATTAATCCGGCAAATCCAACCAAAAGAATTAAGGGGGATAAAATCGTACCCAATCCAAAAGCCAGAACATAGATGAAATTATCTAAAGCATTTTTAGCTATCAGGCCAGCATAGGTAAGCACGCTTATTAGAGGCGCACAAGGAAGAAGAGCGCTGACTACACCCAGCAGAATCAGGCTTTTATTGTCTTTTTCCAGGATATGTTTTTGCAGAAATTTGCAAGGGATAGAGGTTATATCCTTGCCTAAAACTATGAGTATTGCCAAAAGAATAACGAATACTCCACCTAAAATCAGGCTAATCTTAAAAAAGTTAATCAAGCGCTCAAGAATAAACCTTCCTAAGAAGAAGACTAATAACCCTAAAACTGAATAAACCAATACCCTGGAGAACGAAAACAAAATATAGGAAAAGGTACCCTGAAAAATATTCTTCCTGGTTGCGGCTACGTAAGATAAAAAAAGCGGCCCGCAACTAGCCAGACAAGGACCCCAGCCAAAAGATAGACCCAATAAAAATATGCTCACATATGATTTCATAGTTTACCAACGCTAACCCTTAGTAATCCTTTTCAGAAAACACTTCTGCGCTAAAAACATACACTTCGGTAGTTTTATCTTTCCAGGCATCTGCATGAAGACCTGCTTTCTGCGTACAAAGATTCGACATAAATTCATCCTTACTCCAACCAGTCTCAGTAGCCACCTGAGGTAGAAATACCCCACTCCTAAAACCCTTGCGCACTAAAACTCCATGCACCCCTAATTCAATCTTATCCGAATTATCAATTCTCTCCATGGGAGATAAAACAGAAATTTCGATATTAACATTCTTTAGCTCTGATAATTCAAGCGGGCTAAAACGCGGGTCTCCAGTAGCGGATTCAATCGCCATATTACTAATGGTTAGGTACAACGGTTCTGTACCCACTAGGTTCCCGATACAACCCCGCAATTCTCCGTTTTCATTTAAAGTAACAAACGCCCCTCTCTTTTCTTTTAGCAGAGGATCATCTTCTCTTAAAAGAGGCTTCTGGCCGGTTTTTAAATAACTCTCAATTGTAGTGCGGGCAATTTCAAGCAATCTTTTTCTTTGGCTTTTGTTTAACATAGCTTTCTCTCCTTGAGGTTGATCGATAGCAACACTTGAATAACCTACAGTCCATGAACCCTTTTTTAAGCTAGCAGTTACTTCTGCAGAATTTGTATGCCGCAGGACTTTTACCTTATCATGACCTAGATCTTTAGCAAGGATTATAGCGGTAACCACCCCAAATCCGCCGCATAACTGCATCTTCTCATCGCGCAGGCCATAATAAATGGCCTCGGCGTCCATATTCTCAATTGCCTTTAAGGTAAACTTATCCACGGCATCCGCTTCTTCATAGTCATAACCATGATACATATCGCTTGAAACGACCACAAGTATATCCTTACGGCCTGCAATTGCATTTTTAAGTAAGCTTGCAATATTTTTGCAAGTCTGAAGAGAGCAATCTCCTAAAACTATAGGAACAATCGTAAAATTGTTTAACACCTTCTGTAAAAATGGCAGCTGCACTTCTATGCTATGCTCATTTGCAAATGCATTTGGGTCAAAAACAACCTCAGGGTCTTGATTAAGAAGTTTAGCTGTAAAATCGTTATCAACTTTAATTTTACCAAGCGGAGTCTTAAAATAACCATCTTTATAAACCGAAGCGCCGTTAAATACGTAACGATGGCTGGTTCCTAGAATAATTACCATATTATATTTCTTATTCTGGATTAACTTATAGCCATACGCAGCGACCTGTCCAGAGTATCCATACCCGGCATGAGGAGAAATAAGCGCAAATATTTCACCTGCTAAAGACGCAGAATCTGCTTTCTCAAAAAAACCATCAAGCATCTCAGAGAGTTGCTTTGGGTTATCAGGATAAAACTCACCTGCAACATTCGGCTGCTTAATATTTTCTGCAAACCCAAATTTAGCCAATAAAAATACTACTGATAAACTAATTCCAAACGCCAGAAATCTTCTCTCCACAGAACTTACACCTGCCTTCTTTTAAATTATTACTTACAATAAAATATCCACGCCTCTCGATAAGCAGCTTTGAGCATTTAGGACAATATGTATTCTCGGCTTGATCAGTTGCGATGTTACCAATATAAACATATCTTAAGCCGCAACTAAGCGCGATCTTCCTTGCCTGCAAAAGAGATTCTACAGGCGTAGGATTTAGACTGGTCAATTTATACATAGGAAAAAACCTTGAGAAATGAAGCGGTGTATCCGAACCCAAATTATCCTTAATCCAAAGGCACATTTTCCTTAAGGTCGGCTCATCGTCATTAAATCCTGAGAGTAGCAGTGTGGTTATCTCAATATGCACACCTTCATCTTTTAAGACCTTTAGCGACCTTAAAACCGGGCTAAGCGAGCCTTCTGAAAGCTTTGCGTAATAATCGTCGCTAAAACCCTTAAGGTCGATATTCGCTGCGTCAAGATATTTGGCAAGACTACGTAACGGCTGCTCATTAATATAGCCGTTTGAATGCATTATATTCTTTATGCCGAGTTTGCGCGCAAGCTTTGCCGTATCAAGCATATACTCATAGAATATAGTCGGCTCATTATAAGTATAGGCAATAGTCGGAGCATTAGATGCCTTTGCCTCTTTTACCAAATCCTCGGGCTCCATGAATCTATATTCTACATCTTCCGGTAAACTTTGAGAAATCTCCCAATTCTGGCAGAATTTGCATTTTAAATTACAACCTGCGGTAGCAACAGAATAAGCAGTGGTTGAGGGAAAAAAATGAAACAGGGGCTTCTTTTCAATCGGATCAATATGAATTGCTACTGCTTTAGCGTAAACTAAAGTATAGAGTGAACCGTTACGATTTTCTCTTACCCCGCAGAACCCGCGTTTTCCGTCTTTAATAAAGCAGCGCCGCGGACAAAGCTGACACTGAACAGATTTGTTCTCTAGCTTGCTATAGAAAGATGCTTCAATTAATTTTTCTTGAGAGAATAGATCCGGCAGGATTAATGTTGCAAAGATTAAAACAAAAAGTAACGCTAAGCTAATGGTCAGTCTCAATAAATTCCTCATTGAATAGAAAAGTGGAGCTGAGGAGAGTCGAACTCCTGGCCTCCTCGTTGCGAACGAGGCGCTCTCCCAGCTGAGCTACAGCCCCATAAGTAAATAAATTAGCATAAATTCAACGCATTAGCAAATAAAAAGGGGGTATCTTTTATAAAGATACCCCCTCTGTTAAACCACTACTACCTAACCACTATAAATATTTGCTAAACCCTATTTAATCGTCCTAGTTCCTGTCCAAGTACCACTCTGATTTAAAATAATAGTACCTGCATCACTGGTAGGCGCAACTCTTGTAGCTGTAGCTGTAAAAGTAGACGCATCACCGGTAACGGCATAAGTCCACTTTGTATCACCGCTTATGTCATTTAATTCCACGTAATTTTGTAGACCATTGGTAGTTAATTCGCCTGCAGTTCCAGCAGCTACATACGTATCATTCTCTGCCCTGTATAATTTTTCTGCCTGCGCAATCAAACCAAGATTATTCTTTGCTTTTGCGCTAAGGGCCCTCTCAGTGGCTTTCAAATACTGAGGAATCGCCATAGTAGCAAGTATACCAATAACAATAACTACTACGATTAACTCAATTAAAGTAAAACCAAAAACTTTCCTCTTCATTTGTTTCTCCTTTCTATTTGTTAATTAACTTTATTTTAACAAAAAAAAATAGATTGTCAAGCCGAACTTATCCTAACCAATCTTGGCAATCTGAAAAATGGGAAGAAAAACAGCCACTAACATGATCCCGATTAAAGACCCCATTACCAAAAGCAGCATAGGCTCAAACATAGCTAGTATTCTAGTTAAAAACGTAGTCTCCGATCTCTTCTCCGATAGAAACCAACTGAACCACCATAGGCTCAAAGAACCCGGACTTCTCAAAAGGCTGTCCTAAGGTTTTACCATCGCGTATCTCAGTTTTAATCGTCCTGATAACATCCCCCATTATAAAATTATTTACGCTATTTTCGCTAATATCTAATGCGTATAATATCGGCACACCGCTCTCAAGGAGAGTGCTCATCTCTGAAGAAAATCTCTCGACAAGAAGCGCATGAAAAAACTCACCGAAAACAGGCAGATTTAGTAACAACTTTTCAAACATCCTTCTTCCTTCGCGCGTACGTATGTAATTACGAATCAAAAAGACTGCGACAGCGATAATAATAAGAATTAATATAAATTTTGTCCTTATAAATACGCTAACCCCGATTATTAATTTAGTCAATAAAGGTAGCTCAACTCCAAACTCCCCGAATATGGCAGCAAAGGTAGGAATAATCTTAATCGTCATAAAAAGCAGCGCTCCGGTACCGACTACTATGAGTATGATAGGATAAATTAAAGCTGAGACTATCTTATTTTTGAATTCCTCGTTGCGCTCAAGATAACCGGCAAGGCGAGTTAGGACTACGGCCAAGTTACCACTAGCCTCTCCACTCTCAACCAGGTTAACCCAAAGATCAGAAAAGACTTCTCCCTGCTTAGACATAGCTTCATGAAAACTTAAACCAGATTCCATGTTCTTACTTAAATCCGCAATAACATTAGCAAGCCGCTTACTGGAAACTTGCATCTTGATAATATTCAAACTCTTTAGAATAGTAACTCCAGCCCCAAGTAAAGTAGCTAACTGCCGACAGAAGAGCATTAGGTCATTGCTTGTAATACGGAAATGCTTTGGCTTGAGACGAATTTTTACCGACTCTAAAGGAAGCGCTTGATCTTGCCCCTTGGATTCAGAAAAGATACTTACCACCAAGAGATTCTTAGCCTGCAATTGACTTACAGCATCATCCTGAGTAGCTGCCTCAATAGCACCGCTATCTTTTTTTCCTTCAGTAGTTCTTGCAATATAAAAGAACTTAGCCATTTTCTGCCCCCAGCGTAACCGATATGATCTCCTCAAAGGAAGTTATCCCCTGATCAACTTTTTTAATCCCGGATTGATAAAGAGACTGCATTCCTTCTGCCCTAGCTACTTCTCTTATCCTCTGGAATTGCGCTCGTTGATTTATGAGTTCCTGTATCTTAGGTGAAACCGGCATAACTTCAACTATGCAAGTCCTTCCCCTATAGCCGTTATTATTACACTTTTCGCAACCTTTTCCCTTATAAATTAAACCGGCTTTAATACCAGTACTTTTTATAAATTCCGATGTAGGCTCAAAAGCCTCTTTGCAGTCAGGGCAAAGCTTCCTAACCAAGCGTTGGGCTACAACCATAAGTAAGGAAGGTGCAACCATATATGGCTCAATTCCAATATCCATAAGCCGGTTTACTGCCGAAGGCGCATCATTTGTATGCAGCGTACTAAGAACCAAGTGCCCGGTTAAAGCAGAACGGATACAAATCTGAGCTGTCTCTAAGTCCCTTACCTCACCCACCAGCATTACGTCAGGATCCTGCCTTAAGAAACTACGCAG
>JAPLLW010000013.1:0-55431 GCA_026387355.1 Candidatus Omnitrophota bacterium | reverse complement strand
TACGCAGGGCATTAGAAAAAGTAAGTCCAATCTCAGGTTTTACCTGAACCTGATTAATGCCATCCAGCTTATATTCTACAGGATCCTCAATAGTAATTATATTCTTGGCGCTGCTTTTTATTTCGTTTAATATCCCGTATAATGTCGTGGTCTTACCACTACCCGTCGGCCCCGTCATCAAAACCAAACCATACGGAGAATTAATCGCCTTACGCATTAATTCAAGCTGGCCTGAATCAAAGCCCATCTGGCTTAAATCTAAAACTACCTGGCTACGGTCTAATAATCTCAAAACTGCCTTTTCTCCGTATATGGTAGGAATTATAGAGACGCGTATATCTATGGGCCGTTCAGCTATACGCACTACAATAGCTCCATCCTGAGGAAGGCGTTTTTCAGCAATATCTAATCTGGCAAGTATTTTTACGCGCGAGACAATCGGTAAATGCAGATGTTTTGCCGGCGGCGGTATTTCATATAATCTACCGTCAATGCGGTACCTTAAAGAGATCCTGTCTTTAAAAGGCTCTATGTGAATATCCGAGGCTCTCTCATCGATTGCCTGACGAATAATCAGATCAACTAACTTTACTACCGGCGCTTCTTCTGCCCGGGCAACCAACTTATCAAGGCTTAACTCCTGCTCTATATCGCCATCTTCAGTAGAAGATGCAGCATTTCCCATAGAAGAGACATCGTAGCTTTCCTGCACTGCCTGATTTAACATAGCGGATTTACCATAGAAATCTTCTATTGCCTTAGATATATCAGATTTAGTGGCGATTACCGGATTAATCTCGCAGTTAGTTAATTTTACGAGATTATCGATAAGTATCAAATCCAATGGATCAGACATTGCTATAGTAAGGGAGCGTAACGTGCGGGACAAAGGGAGAACGGAATTTTTTGACGCAAAATCATGCTGAATTAATCTTTCAAGGCCCTGATCTAATGCCGGCTTAAGCATCCCCGTACCCAAAGAAAAATAAGGGACATTAAGCTGTTTACCTAAAACAGTAACCATCTGGTCTTCTTGAACAAAACCCAATTTAACCAGAACTTCGCCTAAACGACCGCCTTCTTGCTTCTGGACATTAACAGCCTTTTCTAACTGTGCTTCATTTATCAGGCCCTCTTTGACCAAAAGCTCGCCTAGTCTCAGATGTTTTGTTTTATACATAGATTTGCAAGGAACTAACGCTGTCTCTCAAAATTACTTAAATAGTTCCCTATGCTCTGCTGACGCCCCATATTCGTAACCACTGCCTGTTCTCTAAGCGGCAGAATAACCTTCTGGTCAGCAACAGCTTTACTGATTTGCGAGCCACCGTTTTTAACAATACGCGGAGTGATGAAAACCAAGAGTTCGCGTTGTTTATCAGGATTTTGGCTCTTATGCCTAAAAAGGCCTCCGATTAAAGGTATATCTCCCAGTACGGGAAGCTTTGTTATAACCTCTGCACTCTGATTACGGATTAACCCGCCGATAACAACTGTTTCACCATCCTTGATACGCACAGTTGTTTTAGCGCTGCGAATTTCAGGGTTATAGAAAGTGGATGGCTTGCCTGTGCCAGTATCAATAGTAGTCGGCGTTGTAGAAGCCTCTGAAACCTCAGGATAAATAAACATAGTAATCTCACCGCTATCACTATCAACCTGAGGAGTCACTCTTAACGATACCCCGGTCTCAAAGCGCTCTGCTTCTGAGACTGTTGTACCGGTAGCACCACCTGTAGCCGAAGTAGTAACCTTAACGCCTATTGCTTCATTTGTGACAATTTTTATCTCTGCGGTTTCGTTATTCAAAGTCAAGATCCTGGGCCTGGCTAAATATTTAGTATCTGTCTGGGTACTTAACCAATCTAATTGCGCTTTGTAAGGCACAGTACCGTTTAACCCGTCATTAATATCAATTGATCCCATAGTACCATTGGAAATTACCTTTGCCCAGCTTTGGTACGGAAAACCTAAGCTTGCCTGTGCACCGCTTATAGCTACAGATAATGGGGTTTGCCCGTATTTAATACCCATATTATCTATAACATTCTTACTAACATCAAGCATCTCTACTTCCAGCATAATCTGGGTTACTGAAATATCCAGAGAGGCGATTACCCGCGCGATAACCACCATTTTACTAGGGATATCCGTAACAATAAGGCTGTTAGTGCGGAAATCTTCGATAACAGAACCTTGATCAGAGAGAATTTTCGTTATAACTTTAGTAATACCTGCGTCATCTTCAACCCCCCATTTACCGGTTGTGGTTTGGCCACCATTAGAACTTGAAGAACTGCTTGAAGAAGCGCTTGATGAAGAACCGCTACTAGAGCCACTACTAGAATCATCTTGTCCGGGCCTTATAGTATTAGCCTCTTCTTCTTTTAATGAAGAAGACGAGACTGTAGCGTGCTTTAAATAAAAAACCCTTGTTTCGGTCTCAAGTTGCGGCTTGCCCCAATCCTTAACAATAATGATATTGCCATCTTTATTCATTTCATAGGAAAGGTTATTCGCCTTGAATATTTTATCCAGCGCCTCCCTTAACTCAACCTTCTCTAAGTAAAGAGTTAATTTCCTGTCTTTGACTGCTTCTGACGCAATAAAATTCATCCCTGACTGTACGGAAAGAATTTTTAAGACATCCTTGATGGACGCATCCTGAAGATCCATGGATATCAAAGGAGGCAATTCATCAGCAGCATGAATTTTTGTAACAAAAAAACATAGGGAAATAAACATAGCCAAAACGAAGATTTTGCATAAACTTACTAATTTCATTTAATTACCTCCTTAGGTATTATTAGACCCTTTAGCACCCAATAAAACAGGCGCAGGAACCGTATATTCATGTCTATGAAAATAAACTTTTATTCCCTCTCTTGATATATCTGTAATGCGCGCCTCTTCTATTGTGTCTCCAACTTTATAAACTTTATTATTGATTATTGCCTGCGGTAATACGCCCCCCCAAATCAAACCCTGCACAGTAAATTGAGGTAAAGGCGGCGCATCTATCTGCTCAACGGATTTTTCATCTTTTTTTGATATTTGGCTTACAAAAGGATCGCGCATATCCCCGGATCTATATTGAATACTATACCTGTTACTAGCTATCTTAGGATCCATTAATGCATTATTTTCCTTTTCCATCTCCTTGATCACAGATCCTTCCTTTTTCTGACGTGAATCCAAGGAAACCGCAAAGAGATCTTTGACACCAAAACAAACAAAACTTAACGAAAATATTACACAAATCATCTTTTTAGTCATTAGCTTCATGGTTTTCACTCTGTATAAACAATGCTACTTATAATTAGATTAGCCGATAATTTATTATCATCTCCTGCAACAACCTCGGCCGAATCAAGCCTGTAAATATCAGCATTGTTCTCAATATTATTAATAAATCTTCCTAGATCGTGATAATTACGGACATTAACAGTTAAGTCAAAAGCAATCCTAGAGTAATCATTTTTCAGCTCTTCAGTTCTTGGTTTTATCGAAACAATGGTCAAACCGTTTTGCTTAGCCAGGGTATTAATTTTATTCATAAATTCCCTTGACTCTTTTCGCGTGAATTGATTTTTATAGTTTTCCAAACGCCCTTCTAATCCTACTAAATCATTTAATACCTCGTTTTTATTCGATTCGGTCTGGATATCCTTCTTCAATTGTTCTGCCTTGGCTAATTGTGAATTATAAATCTTGAATGCAATAATCACGGCTATGATAAGTATGATTATATTTAATATTTTATTTTTATGTTTATCGATTAAAGACTGACCATCCATCTTATATTCTCCTGCCTAATTATTCTCTTTCTTGCCAGTATAGCCTCTGCAAATAATAGTAAAGCGCGTTTCGAAACCATCTGGAGTATCAATTCTATCCATTGAAGATATACTTAAATCTGAAAAATATTTAAAGAAATCCGGATCGTTCTTTAAGTCAGTAAGAAATTTGTTCACTGCATCAAATTCCCTATTGCTATCCGATAAAGAAGCCATGCCGTTCAAAACAAACTTTCCTGGCTCATTTTCGCTCTGAGTAAAAAAGAACTTGGTTAGCCATACGCCCTCCGGTACAGCCCGGGGAATAACATTTAAAGGCTCGGTAAGATAAAGCTGCTTTTTAATTAAACTATCCAGAATATCTAATTTTCTTTTGTATTCAGAATCAATTTTAGTAATTTCTTCAAGGCTTGCATCTGATTTTACGCTGGCTACTTGGACTCGTGAGGCTACAATCTTACCGAGTTCCTGATTTAAAGGAGCATTGTTTAAAAAACCATAGGCATAAGCACCAGCACATATAATAATAGCTAAAAAAACAATTCTATAATTAAGATTAATAGAAGTAAAATCAAATTTTAAGTTTTTAAGACCCTCTAAAGATGACTGGGCCCTTTTTGCGCCGGCCTTTGCCTTTAGCTTTATTAAATCAATATTGACTTTAGTTTTGATTGTTTTAAATAAAGATGCACTGTAACCCTTTATGGTGCCAGCGGTAAATTCTTCGGGACCTACCAACAACTTAGCTGTATCAACAAATTTGGCAGTCAAGCCGCTTTCGGCAAGAAAAGCCTGCAGATCTAAGAAATGAGCCTGGCTTGAAATTACATGAATCTTTTTAATTTCCTTGGTTGGAAACTTACGATTATAATAATCTAAAGATACGCGGATCTCACTTTTAAGCTTTTCCAAAAACAGAGCTGAGCTTTCTTCCGCAGGCAGAGCGGGAAGGCCTTCCGGAACACCTAGAAGAGTGATATCTCTGGTAAATAACGGAAAACCATTTTCGCAAACCAAAAAATTATTCTCATCTTCTACTTTCGAGTCAGCAAATAAAGTAGCCACCACGCCGCTTTGCGGTAAACCAGCTAACTTAACAATCCTGAGCAAGCTAATAGCCGAATATTCTATACCTTTGATCTTAATGCTTAATTGATTAAAAAGCCTTAGGTATCTATCCAGAGTTTCTTTCTTTATGCCGGCAAATAGAACAAACTTAGTCTTCTCTCCCTTACTCGATTCTAACTGGAAATCAGTATTCAGCTCTTCAATCTTAAACGGGATATATTTCTTAACTTCGAAATTTATAGCTCCCTGCAATTCTTCGCGGGGAAGTTCCGGTATCTCAAATGTGCGGATAAGTAGATCCCTTCCAGAAAGAACCAGATTAACTTCTTTTACATTAATCCCGTTTCTTCTAAGCGCCTCTTTAAATGAAGCAATTATCTCTACTGATTTATCTTCATAAAAAGATTTTGTCTCTAAGTCATCGCCAATGGTTGATATTTGTGGGATTACGATATTATTTACTATCTTCTTCCCCTTGGTTTCAACTATATTAATTGACTTTGTCCCGAAATATACACCTAATGAACTCATTTCTATTCTCCTGATTTTACTTCTTTGCTTATACTTCTTTTACTCATTAACCAGCTGTCTATCTCTCTTCGGTCAAATCTCCAAACACCACCCACCTTAATCCCGGAGATCTTCCCCTGGTTAAGCCAATTATAGATAGTCTGTTTCTTCAGTTTTAGGTATTCCGCTAATTCATCAATATCTATTAGTCTAGCCATATTCATTCACTGTTTATTACTATAATTAACAACGGATTTAATTAAAACATAAAACGACTATGTTGTCAAGTGTTTTTTTTTATATACTTACCGATACTTACTTAAGCTCATGAGAATACCGTCGAGAAATGGGTCGCGGAAAGCAGCAAAGTATTATAGACTTACTCAGATTATAACACTGTTACCTTGATTAGATTAAGAGATTTTGGGTGGTAATTATCTTGTAGGAGAGGAAACGCTATTTAGCTTTGTTTTAAACGAAACTAGAGGGTTATCTATACTAGAGACTTCGGCTGGCTTATATTTACCTGCTAAACCGATATCTACTGTTGCGCCGCTGTTAGTTATACTAACGTAGAAACCAGAAGTAGGCGCATCCGGCATCACTGTATTTGAAAAGCCGGCAATGACTTTATCTGTTAAAATCTCGCTTACAAAAGGACAACCTGTTCCTCCTCCATTATTAACACAACTGGCGGTAAGTTGATTCCCGACTAAAGAAAAGCTCACGGTGGAGTCATCTGCTAGATTGCCAGGAGTCTGAGTCGTATTAAAATCAACGCGTGTATTAAAACCTGCTGCTGTTATCGTGATTGCCGGCTGGCTTAAATCCCCCGTACTCTGAAGCACATACTTACTCATAAATTCAATAGCATTAGAAATCTGGTTCTGTACATTAGTTCGTTTTTTTGAGCCCATTACATGAGCCCTACCAAATAAATCAATGCTAAAAATACCCAGGATAATCATGCAAGCAAGAACTGTTGCGATGAGCAATTCTATAAGAGTAAAACCCCTATATTCTTTAGGCATAAACTTAGAATTCTGTCCAGTTAATCTTAACTTTAACCTTCCTTAAGTCTTTGCTGGTAACCGCCTTAACATCATACTGCGCCGTATAATCAACTGTATCAACTTTTACTACGGGTGAAGTAGCAGGTGTTATATTCGGGGTTAAAGAATTACCCACACTATCCCAGGTATCCTGACGCACCTGCATCTGCATAGGATCAAGGAAAGACTTTCCCAGTTCACCGCCAGCCATGCGATCTCTCGCATGCATTACATGGCGCTTACCAGCAAAAAATATTCCCGCTATCCCCGCCATAACACTGGAGAGCAGTATTAAAGAAACCATGATCTCTATTAATGAAAGTCCCTTATTACGCATATTTAAATTTAAGGACATCCTGTGCCGGTGCAAACAGCAACATCAGAAGAACCTGGCGCCAAATTAATCGTCCAAATCCTTCCACCTGCGCCCACTCTGGTTCCCTTGGCCGTTTCGCTGCCAGCCGTATTAGTTAGAGTGTAACTCCAGCTAGTGCTACTTACAGGCAAACTAACCTTTAAATTAGTATTAATATCAGCAACTACGCTTGTAGATGTTCCAAGAGCCGGATAATAAACACCCTGCTCCATCCTATAGATTCTTTCTCCGCTCTGAATAAGCGACAAATTTGCCTGGGCGTCTTTATCCAGCGTACGTTCTTTAGTCTTTATAAACTGCGGCGCGGCAAAAGTAACCAGGATACCAATGATTACTGCCACAACAATCATCTCAACTAAAGTAAACCCTCTTGCAAAATATCTTTTATTGAATCTGCTAGGCATATTTTCCTCCACTATTTAATTTAAGCCTACTTATTTAGCTTAATTGGCTCTTGTTATATCTTCAAAATTTATAATTATAAACCTGTAAATAAGATTGATTGTAATTATTGCATCTTATAATCAGTCTTAATTCTTAACTTAGCGGTTCCGTTTATACCCGGTGTAGATTTAGGAAGAATACCTATTTGTACTTTACAAGGGGTGATAGCATCACAAAGAATATCAGCATCAATGTAAGTCTGTAAACAGGTAATCGGTGGGACACCGGTAACAGAGCCGTCATCCACAGCGCCATTTATGCAATAATAGTTAATAGCTGTATTATCTTGAATCCAAATTCCCTTTCTAAGATTCTCAAAAGCAAGCACCATGCCTGCTTTATCAGCATAATATGCGCGTATACGATTAACCTGATGGTGGACAATTCTCGATTGGCTCTTGATAATATTAAGCATAACCGCAGTCAGAACCACGACTAGTACAATGGTTACTACGACAAATAAGATAATCACTCCTCTTTTGTTACTACGGCTAGGCATCTTTTCTTAAGGATATCCTAAAGTCGTTATTTACAATTAATAAAATGACATGTCCTTCTCGGGCAAGCCAACCCAAGCTCATAAGAACATTGTCCCGTGACTTATCTATTCCTTTGACTAGCGCAGTCAAGGTTACCTCTCCATGCTGGTCTAGGTAATGCCAAATCTCACCCGCTACTATGCCAATTTCTGTAATCATATTCTCCTCCTAGAATTTATTTTATAAGAAATAATACTTATGTCAACTCTTTTTAATCCTCTCCTAAGGCCGCCCTTTAATCTGATTAACCCTCTCCTGAGCGAACTTAGATTCTTGCACATCCATTGAAGAAATTCTTCTATAATATTTTAAGGCTTCTTTGAAATTTTCCTTATCTTCGTAAATCTGGCCTATGCGTAAGAGCGCCTTTACGATAAGACCTGCATCCTGATCAGGAGACTCAGCTACTCTTAGATACTCCTCAATTGCTGCATCAAGCTTAGATTGGGCTTCATAAATCTCAGCTATCTTTAAATGCAGAGCGGGCAGCTCATTAACCTCGGATAATTCTAAACTTTTCTGATAATAATTTAAGGCATTAATATAGTCGCCCGTCTTGAAATATAACTCGGCAATTTCCGGATAAATCTGTTTAGATGAATTAGGATACCTTTGAAGAGTATCCCTATATAAAGATATAGCGAGTTCCGATTTTTCTAATCCAACATATACACCCCCCATAGCAATGGCTATCTTCACCGAAAGATCCGCCTTATTTGAAATTTGGGCTTTGGTAAAATTATCCAGTGCTTCCTGCAAGCGATTTTCTTCTGCAAAAGTTAAACCCAAAGCATAATAAGCATTAGCCACCAAATCGTTTTTAGGAAAATCTTTTATTATAGACAAGTAATGTCTGCGCGCCAGATTAGATTCGTTATGCTGGTAATAATAATTCCCTAACCACCATATAACTTCAGGGGCAAAGTTTGAATCCGGATACTTTGAGCGCAAGGTTTTAAAACGATTGAGCGCCTCTTTTTCGTCTCCAATCTGGTAATAACAATCGGCGATTTCATATTCTGCCTTCCCGGCTAATTCAGGATCCTGACTACCAAGGTTAACAATACCCCTGAACACCTGCAAAGCTTGCGTATAATCTCCTAAATTATATAAGGAATTGCCGAGCAGGAAAAGTGATTTTATTTTAAAAGAATTATCCTTAAACTGATCGCCAAATTCATTCAAAAATTCCTTAGTTGCCGAATAATCCCCTTTCTGGAAATAGGCCAAAGCAACTCTATAGGCAGCCTGATCAATGTATTTAGATGAAGGGTAATTTTTTGTAAAACTGATCAAATTACTAACTGCGGATTTGTAATTCGAATCTTTCAACAAAACTGTCCCAAGTTGATACTGGGCATATTCGCTACAAGCTGTATTCGGATACTCTTTTAAAACCGAATTATAGATTTTTTGGGCCTTATTGTATTGTCCTAATTCTAAATAGCTATCCCCTATCTGACATAGCGTACTAACCCTTAGGGCAGAATCGTCTTTTGCCTGTGCCACTACAACCTCGAATTCCTTTATTGCCTCATTAAACCTAGCCTCTTTAAAAAGAGCCCAGCTGAAATTATAATGCAAGTTTTCAATAGCATCTGCGGGCAAATCGTCGGGAGAAACTTTCTGTAAAGCCTGCTGGTAGGCGATAATTGCACCCTTGTAATCTGCTAAGTTGTAAAAGGCATCCGCCTTACCTATATAAGCCTGCGCCAATATTAACGGGTCACTAGCTGTCTGGGTTAATTTATCATAGATACTGCTTGCTTGATTCACCCGGTTAGTATCCATCATCAAAATAGCCTCTCCCAACAAAAAGGCCTCCTGGCTTCTAATCTCCAGATCACTCTGTTTTATTTTAAACAAGATATCCTCGGCTTCTTTATAACGCTTTAATTTAATATAGGCCCAAGCTAAGTCCAGTTTACATAAAGCAAGCATCTTACCATCGTGGTTATCAACTTGCGCCTTAGAATATGCGTATACAGCCTCATTAAAGTTACCTAAATAATAATAAGCTTCGCCTAAAAAGAAATTAAGATAGGCTAACTGGAGCGGATCTTTAGCGAATAATTTTATAGAAGAATTTATTTTATCTCGAAGCGTTGCGTATTCTTTAAGGTTATACAAACATTCAACTATTTTAAACGTCGCATCAAGAGTCTGTGCTTCTTTCGGATATTTACTCTCTAAAACCTGGAAACTATCTACCGCGTCTTTAAATTTCTGATTCTGAAATAAAGACCATCCTAAAGAATAGTGGGCAGCCGGCAGATAGGAAGAATTGGGAAATTCGTTTATTATATTTTTATAATAAGTGGCGGCCTTATTAAAATCTCCGCCCTTAAAATAGACCTCAGCTATCCCATAATAAATTTCATCTTTTAAGGCCTTAGACTCCGGTTTATCTAAAAGCGATTCAAACTTAGCTAACGCATCTAAAAATTTATTTTGGTGAAAATAACACTCCGCGATCAACAAATTTGCCTGTGCAGTTTTATCGGAATTGGAATAGTTTTTCAAAAAACGCTCGAGGAGTCCGAGGCTAACTTCATAAAACCCGTCCTCAAATGCCTTTTTGGCCATAAAAAGCGTTTCTTCTTCCTTAGCGTTATTCGTAACGGCTAATACACCTGAGAGCGGGATTAGTAGCAACAATATAATAGCCGGTAAAATTATTCTTAATTTCATCTTTTAACTACGTAGAGCTTTCCTAAGAAACTCTGCTGTATAAGACTTGGGGTTCTTCAGGAGTTCTTCGGGGCTAGCGCTATCAATAAGCTCGCCTCCCCTATCACCGCCTTCAGGGCCCAAATCAATAATATAATCCGTGCTTTTAATCACCTCTAAATTATGCTCAATCACAATCACGGTATTCCCCTTATCTACCAGCCTTTGCAAAACATTAATCAATTTAGCTACATCGGCAAAATGCAACCCGGTAGTCGGTTCATCAAGAATATACAGGGTGCTACCGGTTGAGCGCTTGCTTAATTCACTAGAAAGCTTAATCCGCTGCGCCTCTCCGCCGGAAAGAGTAGTCGCGGATTGACCCAATTGTATATAGCCAAGACCAACGTCGTAAAGATAAGAAAGAACACTGCTTATCTTCGGGATATTGCTGAATAAATCCATAGCATCTTCGACGGTCATCTCTAGAACCTGCGAAATAGATTTACCTTTATATTTTACATCTAAAGTAGCCTGATTAAATCTCAACCCTTTGCATATATCGCATTTAACATAAACGTCCGGCAAGAAATGCATCTCGATCTTCTTCATTCCATCTCCCGAACAAGCCTCGCAGCGGCCACCTTTTACATTAAAAGAGAATCTTCCGGGCTTGTAACCTTTTGAACGCGCCTCAGGCAAAAGGCTATACAGATCGCGGATATGATTGAATATGCCTGTATATGTGGCTGGATTTGAGCGCGGGGTCCGTCCTATAGGGGCTTGGTCGACAACAATGACTTTATCAATAAATCCCATCCCGGAAATCTTTTTGCATTTACCGGGTTTTTCCTTTGACTGATAAAGTCTCTGCGCCAAAGAACGGTACAATATTTCGTCAATAAGCGTAGATTTACCTGAGCCGGAGACACCGGTTACCCCTATGAAGGTCCCTAAAGGAAACTGTACATCAATATTCTTGAGATTGTGTTCAGAGGCGCCTTTTATCTCAAGTATTAATTTGTCTTTCCAGGGCCTTCTTTCTTTAGGAAGTTCAATTTTCAATTCACGCCTCAGATATTTGGCGGTTAAAGAATTTGTATTTTTCATTAATTCAGTTTTATCTCCTGAAAAAACTACTTCTCCTCCGTGCCGACCTGCCCCGGGGCCTAAGTCCACTATGTAATCTGCAGCTTGAATCGTAGCCTCGTCATGCTCAACCACGATTAAAGTATTGCCTAAATCCCTCAAAGATTTAAGTGTGGCCAAAAGCTTATCGTTGTCTCTCTGATGTAAACCAATACTTGGCTCATCTAATACATACAATACCCCGACAAGACCAGAACCGACTTGAGTTGCTAAACGGATACGCTGCGCTTCTCCACCGGATAAGGTCACACTCTTTCTATCAAGAGTCAGATAATCCAGCCCAACATCAATACAGAACTTAAGTTTTTGGATTATCTCCTTTAACGCCTGATGGCCGATTATCTTTTCTTTATCATTTAATTTCAATTCGGTAAAGAAATGGTACGCTTCTTTTATGGACATCTTAGCCACTTCAGAGATATTCCTAGAGTTAATTTTTACAGCCAGGCTCTGTGGCCTTAATCTAGCCCCTTTACACGCAGGACAAGAAAGACTAGACATAAACTTAGAGATTTCTTCTTTTAGATAATCGCTGTCAGTATCGCGAAATAATCTCTCTAAATGCGGAATCACTCCTTCAAAGGGCTTATTGCCTACAAACTCTTTAGTCCCGTACAATATTGCGCGCTGGATTTCTTTAGATAATTTATTAAATGGCGTATCTAAATCAAAATCTAGCACTTGAGCTAATTCGCGGATAAGCCAACGGTAATAAAGTATATAACCCCTGCCGCCCCTCTTCCAGGGGGCAAGACAACCCTGATTTATTGATTTACTTTTATCCGGGATTACTAAATCCGGATCAAATTTAAGTTTATTCCCCAGTCCATTACACTCCGGGCAGGCGCCATAAGGAGAGTTAAAGGAGAAGCTGCGCGGCTCAACCTCCGCGTAATTTACCCCGCACCTTGCGCAGGCATATTGCTCACTGAAAACCAAGTCATTCTTAGCACTGATAATTACAACCCCCTTACCCACTTTAAGCGCTGTCTCTACTGAATCAGTAAGCCGGCTCTTGATCCCATCTTTTAAAGTTAGCCTATCTACCACCACTTCAATATTATGTGTTTTGAATTTAGCTAATTTTAATTTTATGGGCAACTCATAAATCTTACCATCAACACGCACGCGTACAAATCCGGACTTCTGGATACCTGCAAAAACCTCTTTATGCTCACCTTTTCTCCCTCTTATAATCGGAGCTAAAATCTGTAGCTCTATCCCCTTTTGCATCGATAATATCTTTTCAACGATTTCTTGCGAGCTCTGTCTTTCAATCAGATTACCACAATGATAACAATGCACCTTTGCGATACGTGCAAAAATAATCCTCAGGTAATCGTAAATTTCGGTCTGAGTTGCTACTGTAGAACGCGGGCTTCCCCCTGCTGTGCGCTGTTCAATGGCAATAGTCGGAGAGAGCCCTGATATATAATCAATTTCGGGCTTCTGTAGCTGCTCTAAGAATTGACGCGCATAACTTGAGAGGCTCTCTACGAATCTACGCTGACCTTCGGCATAGATTGTATCAAAAGCAAGACTGGATTTGCCTGAACCGGATAACCCGGTAATCACAATGAGCTTATTGCGCGGAAGCTCAAGATCAATATTCTTTAGATTGTGTTCTCTTGCACCTTTAATTATTATTTTATCTTGATTATTCATATTAAGAGAAAGGAAGTAGGGATGTGCGAAGTTTCATTTTTTATGTGCAGTTTTCTTGCGTAAGGAAAACTTGAAAGACTCTTTTAAAACTCCCAGGCCATAGACAACGCTCCTCCTGAAAGATATTGAGGAGGAATCTTTTGTATAAACGGAAGGCGCGGTTATCTCTCCTATATAGTAACCTGAAGAGATCGCCTGCAGAAGAATTTGGTTATCAAAGATAAAATCGTCGGAATTATTCTCAAAAGACACCTCTTCAAGAAATTTCCTGGAATAGGCACGATAGCCGGTATGATACTCAGAAAGTTTTACTCCGAGGATAACATTCTGAATAAGCGTAAGAATGCGGTTTGAAACATATTTATATAAAGGCATACCACCCTTTAAGGCCTGACCGCCTAGAATTCGAGAACCTAAAACTATATCAAATATACCTGAAGAGATAAGCCCTGCCATTGCGGTTATTAACTTAGGCGGATACTGGTAATCCGGATGCAGCATAATCACAATATCAGCTTCTCTTTTAAGTGCCTCCCTATAACAGGTCTTCTGGTTTGCGCCGTATCCTTTATTCTCGGGATGGACGATTACATTAAGCCCGAGTTTCCTGGCGAGATCAACAGTATTATCCCTGCTTGCATCATCAACCAAAAGAACCTCATCGACCACGCCTTTTGGGATATCCCGGCATGTCGCCTCCAGGGTCTTCTCGGCGTTGAATGCCGGCATAACTACAATAATTTTTTTTCCTTCAAGCATAATAATTAATTATAAGGAAGCCCCTGCAAAATTGCATTTGCAAAAAACTTTGCAGAGGCTCCTTATTTTTTTATTTCTTTTTCTTCTTGCCGCCTCTCTTCATCTTTGCGCAAGAAACATCACCTTTTTTATCCAAGAAGTAAAGGTAACCTACCTTTCTCTTGATACCACACTTCGCTACTTTCTTAGGGCCGCCTCCCTTTTTAGCACCTCTCGCCATCTTTGCGCAAGAGACATCGCCTTGCTTGTCGATGTAATAGAGAAAACCCTTCGCTCTCTTTACCCCCACCTTCATTACTTTTTCTGCCATTTTTTGTTTCACCCCCCTTCTTTTTTTGATTTATGTGCCGATCTTAATCGGCTCCAAAATATTTTTCAGCGTTGCTACTGCTGACAAAACTGCCAAATAGCTTGTTTTAGGATTAGCCGGATGCAAGATATTCTCGGTGCGCGAAAAGATATCTCCGGCTACAGATTCAATTCTAATCTCATGTATATTCTTGGTTACTTTAGGTGAGGCAATAATTCTTACTTGAGTTTTATTTACGCCTATACCGGCAAGACTTAAGACTGCGGCAACATTTATATTCTGCGGGAAAAGCCTTACTGCATCCTTAGCTTTTCCTGAAAACAAAAGCAGGTCTTTCTTTAGTCCATCCAACTTCACCCTTTTTTCTTCGACATATTTAACACCCTTAAAAGACAGGGGATGCTTAGTGGTTGTAAGAACTACCCTCTTGATCAAGCCAATCTTTGCTGCCTTTAAAGCATCAATTCCCGATATGGCACCGCTGGGTATATAAACCCTGCAATTATTCTTCACCGCCAGCTTACGTAAATTATCAAAATTACCCACTAAGCCTCCGACACTCATAACCATAACGTTCTTACGGAAAAGTAAGGTCTTTTGAGCGATATCCCAAGAGGATTTTGCGGATGCTGCTTCAATTACTAAACCTGATTTGCTTATTAATGCCTTAAGGCTAGGTGCACATAATTTTGTACTCTTTACCAATTTCTTAGATAGAACGCAGGCCTTAAGTGTATCAACATCGTATAGAGAAACTAACTTAGTCTTTTTAAATAAATCCCTGACAATTACCTTTGCCAGTGAGCTACCTATTGCGCCACAACCTACAATACCAATCTTTAGTTTATGCATAATCAAGTGATTCGAATAATTACATTATCTATTAATCTAACTTTACCAAAGCGCACCGCCAGGACAATCAAGCAATCTCCGGAGACAACCTTTAACGGACTTAAATTATTTGCGTCGACAATTGAAATATAATCAATCTTGGCTTTCTTTTGCAAGATCAACTGCTTCATCCTACTAATGATCCTTAAAGAATCCCTTGCGCCGTTCTTAATCAAAACCCTGGCCAGATTTAAGGCGCGCGAAAGCACAGAGGCATCAATACTTTCATGGTTATTTAAATATTTATTTCTTGAGCTTAATGCAAGTCCGTCAATTCGACGCACTGTTGGGATTATTTTTATTCTAACCGGGATATTTAAATCAACTATCATGCGCTTAATAATTACTGCCTGCTGCGCATCCTTTTGCCCAAGATATAATGTAACGGGTTGAATAATATTCAGGAGCTTGGTAACTACAGTAGCTACTCCCTGAAAATGCCCGGGCCTGCTAGCCCCACATAGAATATTGCTTAGGCCTTCAACAAAAACATAGGTTGAAAAACCATTAGGGTAAATTTCCTTAACGCTGGGGGTAAAAACAAAATCCACTCCGAACTTACGACAAATCGCCAAATCTTTCTTCAAAGTCCTAGGATACTTCTTTAAATCCTCTTTAGGGCCAAACTGAATTGGATTGACAAATATACTAACCACTACGATATTATTCTCTTTAGCTGCCTGGCGGATTAATCTTAAATGCCCTTCATGCAAAGCACCCATGGTAGGGACAAAACCAATACTCTTACCTCTAACTTTATGTTTTTTTAATTCTCTCCTGATTGAATCAACTGTATTTAATAATTTCATATTACCTCGGATAACGGCCTCAAAACAAAGTCACGCATGAACATAGCAGGATGCGGAATGGTAAGAGACTTATTCTTAATTATTTTATCCGCATAAAGCAAGATATCTAAATCTATAATTCTTGGTCCGTTACGCACAGTTTTTGTGCGTCCAAGTGCTTTTTCAATTATTTTAAGTTCTTTAAGTAAAGTTTTAGCTGGAAGCGTTGTGTTAATTTTTACGGCGGCGTTTAAGAATTCTGGCTGATTAGCCGGTCCACCCAAAGGATTACTCGAAATAAGTTTAGAGCTTTTGAGTACTTTGGTGTTCTTCAAAAGCCCTATCTTCTTAACTGCTTGCTTAATATTCCCTCTCCTATTCCCCAGATTTGACCCCACACCCAAATAGACCACCATAGGGACTCTCTTCGAAAAAAGGGGTCAGAATTATTTTTTCTCCTTTACGGTCAGAAAAAATAATTCTGACCCCTTTTTTAGATATTTCTTAACCTATCAATTGCCTCTATTATACGCTTTTTATCAACGGTAAGCGCCATACGGATATAACCTTCCCCGTATTTACCAAAACCAATCCCAGGAGTAACTACGATATTTGCTTTGTCTAGTATGTGCGCAGCAAATTTAATAGAATCTTTAGCCTGTGGAACTTTTATCCAGACATAGAATGTCGCTTTTAACCTATTTGCCTTCCAGCCTAAAGAATTTAAACCGCTTAGTAAAACATCGCGTCTCTCCTGGTACAGGCTGCACATATTGGAGACATAATCCTGCGGACCCTCTAATGCCGCAATTCCTGCTAATTGAATCGCAGAGAATATCCCGGAGTCAATATTAGACTTAACTTTTGCCAGCGCTGCAACTAACTTTTCGTTTCCACATGCCCAGCCAATGCGCCAGCCAGTCATATTGTAAGTTTTTGACAATGAGTGAAATTCTATAACCACGTCCCTTGCACCATCAAGTTCAAGCATGCTTGTAGGCTTATAGCCATCATAACACATCTCAGAATATGCAAGATCAGAGATAATAATTAATTTATTTTTATGGGCAAAATCTATTAGCTCCTTATAAAATGACTTTTCAGCAGTTGCGGATGTAGGATTATTCGGATAATTAACGAAAATTATTTTTGCTTTTCTACGCGCACTTAAAGGAATCTTCTTAAGGTCAGGAAGAAAATCGTTTTTCTCAAGTAGCGGCATAAGATACGGCTTACCACCGGCTAATATTTTCCCGCCTTTATAAGGAGGATAACAGGGATCGAAAAAGAAAAAAAAATCGCCCTGGTTTAGAAAAGCAAGCGGAAAATGCGCAATACCTTCTTTAGAGCCTATTAAAGGCAGGATCTCTGAATCAGGGTTAAGGTTCACATTAAAACGGCGCTTATACCAACCTTCGATCGAGCGCCGCAAAGCAGGCATCCCCTGGTCCAATGCATAACGATGATTGGTTGGATCCTGAGAAGCCTGATAAAGAGCTTCAATTATATATTTAGGAGTAGGTTGATCCGGATCGCCTATACCTAAATCAATAATATCCCGGCCTTCCGCACGGGCCTTTCTTTTAGCCTTATCTATTTCTAAAAACAGATAAGGCGGCAATGCCTGAAGCTTTTTTGATAATTTAAACATAGTTTATTATCCCCATATGACTATAAGTAATTACGGGTGGCGCGGGGATGCTTCGCAGCGCGTTTTAGCGCAAGAAGCGCCCCGTGACAGGACCCGTAATTACCTTAGCACATCTTGCATAGAATAAAGACCGGCGGATTTGCCAAAAACCCATTTTGCCGCTTTTAAAGCGCCTAGCGCAAACAAATCACGCGAATGCGCTTGGTGTTTAATCTCTATACGCTCAGAATTACCGCAAAATATAACCGTGTGGTCACCAACAATATCCCCTAAACGTATTGCGTGAGTTGGAATCTCTCTTTTGGTTGCCTCAGTTAAAACTTCAGCTAACTTTTTAGCGGTACCCGACGGAGAGTCTTTCTTAGTTTTATGATGCGCCTCAACAATCTCTATACTATAATCCGGACCCAATCTTTTGGCTATCTCAGGTAGCATAGAGAATAAAACATTTACTCCGATTGCCATATTCGGAGAAAATACTATCGGCACAACTTTAGAAATCTCTTCAACTTTATTTATCTGAGCCGGGCTTAAACCAGTTGTCCCTAGAACTAGCGGCTTCCTATATTTAGCAACAAAATCAAGATTCTCCTCAGTAGCTTCAGGTATAGTAAAATCCGCTAAGACATCTACAAGAAACAATCCATCCTGATTAGAAGATATCTTTAATTTACCAATATCCCTTCCTATTGCCGGAGTCCCTTTTTTCTCTAAAGCTAAGGCTAACTCAAAATCTTTATCAAACGAGGCTAGCTCAAATATGCGCCTGCCCATTTTTCCGCAAACTCCAGCAACTCCTAATTTAACCATTATAAATTCTCCTTACTTTAATAGTCCATAATCTTTTAAGGCTTTTTTAAGTTTTTCTAAATTCTCGGGCATCATCGAAGACATCGGTAGTCGCAGATCCGGTTCGCACATACCCAATAAACCCATAGCAGTCTTTACCGGAATAGGATTAGTCTCAATAAATGCAGCTTTTATAAGCGGCAACAATTTATAATGTAACTCTTGAGCTTTTTTAATATTTCCCAATTCATACGCGCTGACTAAATCCGCTACATCTTTAGGGACAATATTAGCCACAACCGAAATAATCCCTATGCCTCCTATGCTTAAAACTGGCAGAGTAAGCCCATCATCTCCTGAAATAAGTTGAAAACTAGGAGGACAAAGCATTTTTATGCGCGACATCTGCTCTAGATTTCCCGAGGCCTCTTTTACTGCCACAATATTTTTGCAATCAGTTGCAAGCCTGGCAATTGTCTCAGGCTCAATATTCACTCCTGTACGACCAGCAATATTATAGAGTATTATTGGTATATCTACGGAATTGGCTATTGCTTTAAAATGCTCATACAGACCTTTTTGCGTAGGACGGTTATAATAAGGTGACACCTGCAAAGAAGCATCCGCGCCTGCCTGAGCAGCTTGTTTAGTCAACATTATTGCTTCATCGGTTGAGTTAGATCCAGTACCAGCAATAACCGGCACTCTTTTATTAGCCTTATGAATGATAATCTCGATTACCCGCTCATGCTCTTGGAATGTAAGTGTCGCCGACTCTCCTGTCGTGCCGCATGGCACAATTCCGGAAGATCCGTTTTTAATCTGAAACTCAACAAGTTCTTCTAATTTCTTCTCGTCGACTTTACCTTTTGAAAAAGGTGTGACTATGGCTACTATCGAGCCTTTAAACATCGGTATTCTCCTTTGTAAACTAATTTTGCACTTCCCTCTAACCAAACATCCGAGAATTGATTAATTTTTCTCTTAAAATAAACTTTTAGTATCTCGCCGCTTTGAGTATGTACTTTAACCATATTACATAGATCTGTTTTTAAAGCAAAAATTAATGCCGAAGCTACGCTACCCGTACCGCAGGCAAGCGTCTCATCTTCAACGCCTCGCTCGTAAGTACGCACTCTGATTGAATTCTTATTCAATACCTCAATAAAATCTACGTTTGTGCCAGCCGGAGAGAATTCCTTGTGATAGCGTACGAGCCTCCCAATGCCGAAAACATCTAACTTTTCAATTCCCTCAACCAATATCACCGCATGAGGAACTCCGGTATTAATAAAATCTGCGCGTAAAGCCCTACCATTGACACTAAGATTAATACCTAATTTTATACCTTTAGGTTCGGTAAGCCTGATCTTGACATTATTCTGCTCAAGCCTAGCCGCAATAATTCCTGCTAAAGTCTTAATATTAATATTCTTTTTACCCGCAAATAAAGCAGCGCATCGCGCGCCATTACCGCACATCTCCGCCTCTGACCCGTCAGCATTAAATATGCGCATCTTTATGGAGCCAGGACCGGCATTACTCAAAATAAGTAAGCCATCTGCGCCTACGCCATATTTTCTGTCACAAATTATTTTTGCAAATTTGGCCAATTGCGCTATTTGTTTAGACGGATACATAACTACAAAATCATTGCCACTTGCGACCATCTTACTAAAAACTAACTTTATCATTAATTCTTATCCGATAATTGTGCTTTAATTTGGCTGATCTCTTCCTTAAGACTCTTTATCTCTTCTTTTAAATCCTTTATTTCTTGGTTATCTCCCTCGTAGGTCTGAAGCCCAGAACGAGATACTTCCTTAGGAGATAAATCCTTAGGAAGCGATATCTTAGTTGCAATCGGCCTCTGTGATAAATCTAATTTATAATTAACATTTATAAAATCTCCCACCTTTAACCCGCTTTTTCCCGAAACCCCTTCAAATGCAGAATCCCAACCGATTTTAAACTTAAAGTAATATATATCGCTTGATAGCGGATCCTTACACCTTATCTTTACTTCATCGTTATAAATACTAGCTATCTCTCCATACTGGATAAGCGTAGCCTCTGCAAAAACTTTAGGTAGAACTAAGCCGAGAAAAGCAACTACTAAAAATGTATAAACCAAAATCTTCCTTTGCATCTTTTCTTCCTCCGGTATTAAGGTATCACTTCATTGCGGACTAAATCCTGATAACTCTCACGTCTGCGTATTACAGAGACACGACCCTTTGAGACTAAAACCTCTTCTGCCCTACGCCTAGAGTTATAATTACTAGACATGCTAAACCCGTAGGCGCCTGCGCTCATTATAGCTAAATATTCACCCTCTCCTACCTGAGGTAACATTCTATCTTTAGCAAAAAAATCTCCGCTTTCACAGATAGGTCCGACTACATCGGCTTTTTCTAACCCGACCCGCTTATCTAAAGCCAGAATATTATGATACGCGCCATACAATGACGGGCGTATTAAATCATTCATACCCGCATCAACTATAATAAATTTCTTCTTAGGTGTATTCTTAACATAAAGGACTTTAGTAACCAGGATCCCGGCATTACCGACTATGAATCTGCCCGGCTCCATAATTATCTTAAGCCCGGTACTTTTTAATAACGGCAAGACTATATCCGCAAATCTTTGCGCAGTCTGCGGAGTCTCTTTGTCATAAACAATCCCTAGGCCCCCTCCGATATTTAAATAATCTAGTTTTACGCTTTCTTTCTTTAGCTGCGCAATAAAAACTGTGATTTTCTTGATCGCTGCTACAAATGCCTCGGAAGTAGTTATCTGTGACCCGATATGAATATGCAGCCCAGAGACATTCACATGCGAAAAGCCGCGGGCATATAAAATAATCTTCTTAGCACTAAAAAGATCTATCCCGAATTTATTAGTCAATTTACCGGTAGTAATATACTTATGTGTTTTCGGCTCTACGTCCGGATTAATACGCAAAGCTACATTTACGCGTTTCTTTAGCCTCTTGGCAATATGTTGAATGCTATTTAATTCGGGCAAAGATTCAACGTTGAAAAAAAGGATTCCTAATCTTATCGCCTCCTCGATCTCTTTTGCGGTCTTACCGACTGAAGCATAAACTATCCTGCCAGACGGGCAACCTGCCTTAAGTGCGCGGAATAATTCTCCTCCAGAGACAATATCAAGCCCTGAACCTTTATTAACTAAAGATTTAAGTATCGCTAAATTGGAATTCGCTTTTACGGAATAACAAATCAACGGCTTAATCGGCTCAAATGCTTTTTTTAACTTTAAAAAATGGTCGATAAGAGTGTGGTAGCTGTAGACATAAAGCGGCGTACCAAAACGCTCGACCAGCTTTTCTATTCTTACATCTTCACAAAAAAGGGCATTCTTTTTAAATTTAAAATCGTGCATTTTTTATTTTAATCTCCTAATCCAAGCATACATTTGTTTTTCTACTAATTTCGGACTTGTCCCGCCAAATGATTTTTTAAGGCTAACCGATGCCCAAGCATTTAATATCCTCTTTACATCCGGCCCAAGCTTTACAGAATATTTCTTTAATTCCTTATCATTAAGACTTGAGATCTTCTTACCTTTGTCTAGACAATCCCTAACCATCCTTCCTACTATATCATGCGCCTCTCTATAGGAAATACCTTTTTTAATTAAGTACTCTACGATATCAACTGAAAAAAGCGACTCATCAAGAATCTTTGCGGCGATCGCTTCTTTCTCAATTACGATATTACCGAAAAGTGCGATAAAAATCTCCAGCATCCCCTTAACCGTATCAACAGCGTCAAAAAGCGGTGGCTTATCTAATTGCAAATCTCTATTATACGATGAGGGTAGCCCCTTCATTAATATCAACACATTAGAGAGGTCTCCCTGGATCCTACCCACCGAACCTCTGATTAACTCCAGTATATCCGGGTTCTTCTTATGGGGCATAATGCTTGAGCCTGTGCAAAAAGAAAAATCTATATCGATAAAACTGAACTCTTTTGTTGACCAAAGAATTAAATCCTCGGCTATTCTAGAGAGATGCACGGAAATAATCGAGAGCGCAGCTAAGGTTTCAATAATAAAATCTCTATCGCATACAGAATCAATACTGTTTTGTGTAGCGCTTTTAAAACCCAGCTCTTTTGCAACATAAGCTCTGTCTATACCAAGGGCTGTTCCCGACATAGCACAACTACCTAAAGGCATTAGATCAGCTCTCTTCTTTGCATCAAGCAATCTAGTCTTATCCCTCTCTAGCGCTTCGACATAAGCCAAAAGGTGGTGCGCCAATAAAACACATTGGGCTACTTGTAAATGCGTATAGCCGGGAATAATTGTCTTTGCGTTCTTCTTAGCAAAGATTAATATTGATTTCTGCAAATCCGCAGTTAACTCAAGTAAGTTATCAATCTCCTCTTTAACATACATTTTTACATCCAAAGCTATCTGATCATTTCTAGACCTGGCAGTATGTAATTTAAAAGCAGCTTTACCGATTTTCTTAAAAAGAGCGTCCTGAATATTAGAATGGATATCTTCAGACCCTGCGTCAAAATTAAATCTTCCGTTTTTTAAATCTTTAAGAATAGCGTTCAAGCCCGCAACAATTGAATTTGCATCAGCCTTCGGTATTATCTTTTGTTTACCGAGCATCTTTGCATGGGCGATACTCCCCAAGACATCGTATTCGGCTAATCTCTTATCAAAAGAAATACTTGAGGTAAATTTATCAGCCAGGCTATTTGTATTCTTCGAAAATCTTGTCCCCCATAGTTTTTTTGTCATTTTTCTCCTATACTCTACCTATCTTTTATAGGGCATTCCCCAGATTTTAATGAAGCCTTCAGCTAAACTCTGGTCGAATTTATCTTCCTTGCCGTAAGTACTCAATTCTTTTTTATAAAGTGAGTGCGCTGATTTTCTTCCTACCACAACACAATTACCTTTAAATAGCTTTAGTCTAATCGTTCCGCTAACATGCTTTTGAGTTTCCTGCACAAAGGCATCCAATGCTTCTTTCAGAGGAGAGAACCAAAGACCGTTATAAACTAGTTCTGAATATTTAATGGCGATAAGCTCCTTAAAATGCGCAAGCTCCCTATCCAGAACCAGGGCCTCTAATTCTTTATGCGCAATATGTAGAATCGTCGCAGCCGGCGCTTCATAAATTTCCCTGGATTTAATCCCGACTAATCTATTTTCTACCATATCAGATCTACCTACGCCATAAAGACCGCCGATCTCATTTAAATGACTAATGAGATTTTTCAATTTATAAACCTTTCCGTCAATTTTTTTGGGAACACCTTTTTCAAAGTAGATTTCAACATATTTAGCATAACTTGCCTGAGAAGTAGGGCTCTTGGTAATCATATACGCATCCTCCGGAGGCTCCTGCTCTAAATTCTCCAGTACCCCGGCTTCAATACTAATCCCCCAAATATTCCTATCTATGCTATAAGGTTTTTTCTTAGTTACATCTATTGGGATATTGTGCATTTTGGCATATTCAATCTCTTCATCTCTTGATTTAAACTCCCAGGTTCTTACCGGAGCAATAATCTCTAGGTGAGGATCAAGAATACCCGCGCCCACTTCAATCCTTACTTGATCATTACCTTTACCGGTGCAACCATGGGCAATGGAACTTGCCTTTTCTTTATGCGCTATCTGAACAAGATATTTGGCAATCAAAGGCCTTCCTAAAGCAGTAGCCAATAAATATTTTCCTTCATATATAGCATTAGCTTTTAAGGCAGGCAAAACAAAATCCTCTACGAATTCATCCTGCAGGTCTTTAATATAGACCTTTGACGCTCCTGCTGCCAATGCCCGCGCTTCTATGGCCTCCAAGTTTTCGCCATGGCCTAAACCTTGACCAAGATCCGCCATAAAACATATAACTTCATAATCTTGATCCTTTAGCCACCTAACTATACAAGAAGTATCTAAACCGCCTGAATATGCTAAAACCACTTTTTTCATTTCTTCTCCTCGTGGATAGAATTGTTTTATTAGCGGGTGACTCGCCATAATCTGTGGCGAGGCAGGACCCGCTAACTACCTAACAATTCTATCAAAATCGCCTTCTGAACGTGCATCCTGTTTTCTGCCTGATCGAATATTGCTGAATTCTTTCCATCCATAACTTCATTAGTTATCTCTTCATTCCTATGCGCAGGAAGACAATGCATAATTATTGCACCTTTATTTGCCAGTTTTACTAACTCGCTATTAATCTGAAAACCTTGAAAGGCCTGCTTTCTAACATCAGCCTCTTTCTCCTGACCCATACTCACCCAAACATCCGTGTAAATTACATCTGCGCCTTTAGCTGCGTCAAAAGCGTTATTATATAAATTTATATTTGCATCATTCATTTTTGCCATAGACCTGGAATCTTTTAAGACTTCGCTATCCGGTTCATACCCCTTAGGACAACCTAAGTTAACATTTACACCCAGTTTTGCGCAGGCAAAAAGGAGTGAATTACATACATTGTTTCCATCACCCACATAAGCCAGAGTCAAATCTTTAAAATTACCCAACTTTTCTTTTATTGTATATAAGTCAGCTAAAGCTTGGCAAGGATGCGAAAAATCAGTTAAGCCGTTGATCACCGGAACGCTTGCGGCCCTGGCCATCTCAATACAATTCTTATGTTCAAATGTCCTCAATACTATGCCATCAATATATCTGGATAAAGTCTTAGCCACATCGGCAATAGATTCTCTTACCCCTAGATTTATCTCATTTGGAGCTAAATACAATGAATTCCCGCCCAACTGAAACATCCCAACCTCAAAAGAGACCCGCGTCCTGTTCGAAGGTTTCTGAAAAATTAAAGCAAGCGTCTTACCGGCTAGTTCCTTGCTAAACTTACCCTTGTTTCTCTTCAGTTGATCAGTAAGCGAAAATATCTCTTTAATCTCAGAGGGTGTTAAATCTTTAATTGAAATCAGATCTTTTGCCATTTTATAAACCTCTCAAAGTTTGATCCAAAATGGGAATCGCCTTATCAATCTCTTTCTTAGTAATATTTAAAGCTGGCATAATCCTTAATACCGTATCATGGGTACAGTTAATCAGCAGTCCATTCTCTATGCACTGCTCAATTATTTTTTTACCCGGAAGACTCAGTTCTACTCCGATCATTAAACCTAGCCCCCTAACTTCTTTTATAACCGGATATTTAACTTTAAGTTCTTTTAGCCTGCCGATAAGATACTCGCCCATTTTTTGAGCGTTATTAAGCATCTTCTCCTTGTGTATCACCTTTAAGACCGCCAGTGCCGCCCTTGAAATAACCGGGCCTCCGCCAAAAGTTGATGCGTGCATACCCGGGCCCAAAGTATCAGAGATCTCTTTTTTTACAATCATTGCACCTATGGGAAGACCCCCTCCTAGTGACTTAGCCAGAGTCATAATATCAGGAGTTATCCCGTAATGCTGATAGCAGAATAATTTTCCGGTCCTGCCCAATCCTGTCTGCACTTCATCAACAATAAGTAATAATTTTTTCTCTTCACAGATCTTTTTTAGGCCTAAGACAAATTCTTTGCTCGCTATATTAATCCCTCCCTCACCCTGAACTAGCTCGAGCATTATAGCAATAGTTTTATCGGTAATTGCCTTACTCACCGCTTCAGTATCATTAAATTTTACAGTCTTAAAACCTTCCGGGAGAGGAGCAAACCCCTGTTGGTATTTAGTCTGTCCCGTAGCTGCAAGCGTTGCCAGTGTCCTGCCATGGAAAGAATTCTCAAATGAAATAATCTCATATCTACCCTGGCCGAATTTCCTGGCAAATTTAATCGCCGCTTCGTTTGCTTCTGCTCCGGAATTGCAAAAGAATACCTTTGAAGGATAAGTAGTGCGAACTAACTCTTTAGCCAATTTTGCCTGAGGGATATGATAATAATTATTAGGAATAAAGATTAACTTTGAGACCTGATCCCGCACTGCCTGCATAACCTTAGGGTGGCAATGTCCAAGATTTCCTACCCCCCATCCGGGAAAAAGATCAAGGTAGACTTTACTATGAATATCCCAGAGCCGGGAGCCTTTACCCTTAACAAAAACCAGCGGTAGCTTGGTATAAGTAGGCAGGATATTTTCTTTATAACTATCAAAAACTTCTTCTTTAGTCACCAATAATCTCCGTTCCGATTCCATGGTCGGTAAAAATTTCAATAAGCAATCCGTGAGGAGTGCGCGCATCTATAATATGTGTCTTCTTAACCCCTTTTCCAAGAGCATCTATACAAGCATTAACCTTAGGAATCATCCCCTGTTGAATAACGCCAGATTCAACCAAGCCTTTAGCTTCACCCGTAGTTAAAGTTGAAATAAATGAATGGGGATCTTCAGGGTTACGCAATATACCTTTTACGTTAGTTAATAAAACAAACTTCTCCGCTAGAAGCAAGCCCGCGATACTGGCTGCTGCTTCATCAGCATTAACATTATAAGTTTTCTTATCCTTCCCGCATCCCATTGGGAGGATAACTACTACTTTCTCTTTTTTTAACTCATCAATGATTATCTCCGTATTAATACCTACAACATGACCAACTAACCCTAAGTCGATCTTGGATTTCTTCTTTTCTACCTGAACCAGATGATTATCCTTACCGTTAAGACCAATGGCCTTTGCCCCTAATTCTGAGATCTCCTGCACAATAATATCATTTAAAGATTGCAGGCCTTCTTCAACTAATTCCAGCGTCTCCTCATCGGTAACACGCATACCATCCACAAATTCCGTCTTCTTGCCGGATTGACGCATGCGATCAGATATATTCGGACCACCTCCGTGCACAAGAACCGGCCTCAAGCCCATAAAACTCAAGAAAACAATATCCTCTAATACCCCTTTGCGGATCTTCTCATCACCTAAAATACTTCCGCCGTATTTTATGACCACCATCTTCTTGTGGAATTTCTTTATATAAGGGAGCGCTTCAATTAAAACATCTGCTTTTCTAATTGCCTCTTCCATTAATTCCTCTCTTAATTATATTCAGCATTGATCTTTACATATTCAGGGGTTAAGTCTGAGGTATAGATCAAGGCCTCTGCATTACCCTGATTTAAAACTACCTCTACAAAAATATCCTTTTTCTTTAAAGAGCTGACTTTGATCTTTATATCTTTTTCCAGAACTTGCGCACCACTTGAACCTACAGCAGCAAAAATCCTACCGAAATTCGGATTCTCACCGTACATAGCGGTCTTAAAAAGGTTGGAGTTAGCTATCGCTAGTGCAACATTCTTTGCCTCAATGAAATTCTTCGCACTACTAACCTTAATCTGGATAAACTTACTTGCTCCTTCGGCATCGCGAACAATCATTTTAGCTAATTCAAGAGTGACTAAATTTAGGGTCTTACTGAATAAATCAAAATTCCTACCCGAGTTAATTAAAATATTCCCTGATGAACCATTTGCTAGTAGCATAACGGAGTCATTGGTACTCATACAACCATCAACGGTTATGCAGTTAAAAGAATTCTCCACGGCAATCTTTAACGCCTTATTCAGTGATGCCTGCGTAATAGACGCATCCGTAAAAATAAAAACAAGCAGAGTTGCCATATTCGGAGAAATCATCCCAGCACCCTTGGCTATCCCGCAGATAGAGATATCCTTAGCGCCTATCTTAAATTTAACAGAAAATTCTTTGGCAAAAGTATCTGTAGTCATGATCGCCTTTTTTGCCTGATTTATTCCATGCGCAGACAATCCGCTAACCAGCTTAGGGATCCCGCATTTAATCTTTGAAAATGGTAATCTTTTTCCGATAATCCCGGTTGAGGCAACCAAAACAGATTCACTGTTTAAATCTAATGCTTTTGCTAAGGCCTGTGAAGTAAGCTTAGCGTCTTTTAAACCAGGCTTACCGGTAAAACAGTTAGCATTGCCGCTATTTGCGATAATTGCATTGAATCTAGAATTATTCTTCAGATAATATTTATCCAGGATCACGGGAGCAGCCGGCATCTTGTTTGCAGTAAACATGCTTGAGCATTTCGCAGGTGTAGCAGAGAAAAACAAAGCAAGATCTAATTTTCCGGATTTCTTAATGCCGCAGGAAATTCCGCTTGCCTTAAAACCTGTCGGTAAAATAGCCTTTTTATATTTTCTCATAGCAATCCTAAAATCTCCGGGAGGCCATACATTATATTCATATTCTGCACTGCCTGCCCAGAAGCACCCTTAACTAGATTATCGATCGCCGAAATAACAATCACACTCTCTTTTAACTCTTTAATTCCAATGTCGCAGAAGTTTGTCCCCACTACATCTTTTAGCCTGGGAAATTCACCCTCTGTTTTAATTCTTACAAAAGGTTCTTTTTTATAGAATTTCTTATATAAATCTATAATCCTGGTTTTCTTGAAACCCTTAGATTTTTTAACATATATCGTCTCTAAAATCCCTCTATTTAACGGAAGAAGATGCGGCACAAAAATAACATTTGTTTTCTTACCGGACAACTTTGTCAACACCTGATTAATCTCCGGCATATGCTGATGCTCACCTACTTTGTAAGCCCTGAAATCTTCATTAGCCTCTGCGAAAAGAAATCCCTCAGCTAACTTCTTACCAGCTCCGCTTACTCCGGATTTAGCGTCAATAATAATTGAAGTTAAATCGACTAAATTAGATGCAACTAACGGAGCTAAAGCCAGGATTGCTGCAGTCGGATAACAACCTGGATTTGCAATAAGTTTTGCGTTTTTGATCTTTTCTTTTAATAACTCCGGCAACCCATATACTGAATTTCCTAAATTAATTTTATCCTTATGCTTATGCTGATAGAATTTTTCGTAAATCTTTGTATCCTTAATCCTGTAATCAGCGCTCAAATCAACTACCCTGACACCTGCCTTTAGCAGCTTCGGCACAAACTGCATAGATGTAGTATGGGGTAGCGCAAGAAAAACTACTTCGCATTTACTTGAGATATCTTTAATATCGGGTTTCGCACAAATAAGCTCAAGTCTCGACGCAAATTCAGGAAATAATTCTGAGACAGACTTCCCGGATGAGCTGCTTGAATAAAGCCCGCAGATTTTTACCTGAGGGTGCTTAAGTAAAAACCTTATCAACTCTTTACCCGTATAACCGCTTACCCCGATTATGCCGACTTTTATCATTAATATTTCTCCTCTATAATAGGTTTAATATTAGAATAAAAAGAGTATATAGTCAAGTTTTTTCTCGTCGGATTTATATTTGTTGATCGACGGGTTCTTACCCGCTATAAAACAAAAATCCCGCTTAAGGCTTCGAGCGGGATTTTTTGATCTAATCAATTACTTTAAATTTAATCTATGTTTTACCTCTTAGTCCACTGGAAGCGTTTACGCGCGCCCTTCTGACCGTATTTCTTGCGTTCCTTTGCGCGAGGGTCACGTGTTAAATATCCCTGTTTTCGCAATAAATCCTTTAACGCAGGATCCATGGCCATTAACGCGCGTGAGATACCCAGTCTTAAGGCGCCGGCCTGACCGCTAATCCCGCCCCCTTTAATATTCGCATAAACATCAAATTTAGTGGTATTATTGGTTAATTCTAACGGCTGCCTTATAATAATCCTATCGGTCTCCCGCAAGAAATACTTTTCGCAAGGCCGCTTATTAACAAGAAAATTGCCCGAACCTGGAATAAGCTGTACCCTTGCTACCGAATCCTTGCGTCTACCTACTGCCGTATGTTTTTCTGTTGAACTCATTATTTTATTAAACCTCCAAAGCTTGTAACTTCTGCGCCTGTTGTAGGTGCTTTTCGTCGGCGTAAATCTTTAATTTCTTTAACATTACATGACCCAGCGCTCCACCAGGAAGCATACGTCTAACCGCTAATTTAACTACTGTTGTCGGATGCTTCTCTAGCATAGTCTCAAAAGGAATCTCCTTCAACCCACCCGGGTAGCCTGAATAACGTCGATAAACCTTTTGCGCAGCTTTTCTTCCGGTTACCCTGATCTTAGCTGCATTAATTATTACCACACCGTCTCCAGTATCTATATGCGGGGTAAATATTACCTTGTGCTTACCTCTAAGAATAACCGCTACCTTAGTTGCAAGTCGACCCAATATTTTATCCTTAGCATCTACCAGATACCAGACTCTTTTAATGTCTTCTTTTTTTGCTACGTATGTTTTAGTCATATATAAAACTCTTTCTAATTAATCAAGTTACTAACAAAACGCCTATTCAGGAAAAGTAAATCGGCGAGATTGAAAGTATACCACATTCTCCTTTTAAGTCAAATACTTTTTATATAATAACGCGATCAAAATCACTGTCAAAATAACTCTAAAATTTAAGCTAAAACCATCCCGTGTAGACTCCTGCTGAACTTGTTTAGTATTTCACCTTCATTAAGCAAAGACCAACCGAAGGAGCGGTGAACCCGGCCTTCGACCTATCCTTAGAAAGCAGAATTTGTTTTAATTTACCTTCTGGACACTTTGCGCAACCGACGTTAATCAATGTCCCCACAATGTTCCTAACCATATTATATAGAAAACCGTCTGCCTCTATATTGATAAGGATAAAATCTTTTTCACGAATAACGCTGATATTTCTAATTGTCCTAACCGGATTCTTCTCTTTCCCTTGAGAAGCAACAAAAGCGCTAAAATCATGCTTTCCCAATAACACTTTAGCTTCTTTTTGCATAAGCCTCGCATTCAAAGGATGAGGATAAAAATAAACCCTGTTTCTTAATAAAGGGGATGAATAATCGCGGTTTAGAATTGTATATCGATACACTTTAGCTTTTGCGCTAAAACGGCTATGAAAAGTATACGGGAGATTTTTCAAATCTACGATTTTAACATCTGCCGGAAGGAGGCCATTTAAGGCTATCTTTAATCTTACAAGCGGTAACTTTGAATACGTATAAAAGTTAGCTACTTGACCCAAGGCGTGTACGCCGGCATCAGTCCTACCTGAAGCAATAAGCTTAACTCTCTCCTGAAGTATCCCTTGAAGAGTTTTCTCAATTATCTTTTGTATTGTTTTACCGCGGCTTTTAGGCTGAACCTGCCAACCTGCATAATTTGAACCGTCGTACTCTATTTCGAGTTTGATATTACGTCCCGTCGCTTGCTTTAGGCTAGAACGGGATTTCACATTCCGCAGAATCATTTTATTAATTCTTCAGCGATTTGTACGGCGTTAGTAGCAGCCCCTTTACGTAGATTATCCGCCACAACCCACATCCATAAACCATTCTTGATAAAACTATCTTTTCGAATGCGGCCGATAAAAGTCTCATCCCTACCCTCAACATCTTTAGGCATGGGGTAAAGGTTATTTTTAGGATCATCCATAAGAATTACTCCCGGTGACTTAGCAAGAATAGCTCTTACCTTATCTACGCTAATAGGCTTCTTAGTCTCAATATAAACTGATTCAGAGTGACCTGTTCTAACCGGGACTCTAACAGTAGTTGCAGAGATGTTTATTTTGGGCGCATGCATAATCTTGTGAGTCTCTTTAACCAGCTTCCATTCTTCATTAGTATAATCATCTTCAACAAAACTTCCTATGTGCGGAAAGACATTATAGGCGAGCTGTTGAGGCATGGATTTATTGGGCACGCTTACGCATACGTTGTTAAATCCACCTTGTGCAATCAAGGAAATCTCATCTTTTAACTGCTCTACTGCGCCCTTACCTGCTCCGCTTGAAGCCTGCAGCGTAGTAACAATAACCCTTTTTATCCCGACCTTTTTATGGATAGGATTTAGCGCTACTACCATTTGAATAGTCGAGCAATTCGGATTAGCAATTATCCCTTTATGTTTCTTTACATCACCGGCATTTACTTCCGGCACGACCAATGGGACTTTCGGATCCATACGAAAATCTGCGCCATTATCAATTACCACTGCCCCTCTTTTTACAGCTTCAGTTGCAAATGTAACTGCCGCGCCCTTTTCCCCTTCTGTCCCGGCAAATAAAGCTATGTCTATCCCGGTAAAACCCTCCGGGCTAATTGACTTAACTGCATACTTATCTCCATCAACATCTATTTCGCGCGCAGACCGAGCGAACACGCGAAGTTCTGCGATAGGAAAATTACGCTGCTTTAATACACGCAACATCTCAACACCCACAACACCTGCACCGATTACTGCAACATTGTATTTACTTTTCTTCATATCTGTTCTCCCAATTTGTTGTCAATAGTGGCTTGGGTTGATCAAAGATTCGCTACTACTAAATCTCCGACTTGCGTAGTTGAATAACCCATTTTCCCGGCAGCCAGAGATTTTAATTTTGTTTGCGCAACTTTAATCACTGCATTCTCAACTGCTTTCCCGGCTTTATCCTCGCCTAAATTCTCAAGCATCATCCCCACGGCACAAATAGCAGCCAATGGATTAATAACATTCTTACCCGTATACTTTGGCGCACTTCCTCCAATAGGCTCAAACATAGATACGCCTTTGGGATTTATATTGCCACCGGCAGCTATCCCCATACCACCCTGAATCATCGCGCCTAAATCAGTAATTATATCGCCGAACATATTATCGGTAACGATGACATCAAACCACTCCGGATTCTTCACGAACCACATTGTGGTTGCATCAACATGAGCATAATCAGTGGTAATATCTGGGTATTCCTTAGCTACTTCATAAAATGTCCTCTCCCAAAGATCCCAAGCAAAAGTTAAAACATTGGTCTTCCCGCAAAGAGTCAGCTTTTTCTTCTTATTGCGCTTTCTACAATAATCAAACGCATAACGAATACAACGTTCAACACCTTTTCTAGTGTTATAAGAAATCTGAGTGGCCACCTCATTCTGGCTACCTTTATCTTTAAATTCTCCCATCCCCTTATATAGGCCTTCGGAATTCTCGCGCACAACCACAAAATCAATATCTTCCGGCTTTTTGTCCTTTAAGGGACAATAATCAGAGTTATAAAGCTTAACCGGACGCAAGTTTATATATTGGTCCAAGGCAAAACGCAGCTTCAACAAAACACCAGTCTCGATAATGCCGGGCTTTACTTCAGGATCTCCCACCGCTCCAAGATAAATCGCCGAATATTTTTTCAGCTCCTCAATATCCTTCTCGTCAACCAGCTTTCCTGTCTTTAAATACCTCTGGCCGCTGAAATCAAAAGACATAGTTTCAAATTTAAAATTAAATTTCTTTCCTGCGGCATCCAGTACTTTTAATCCCTCGCTTACGACTTCAGGGCCGGTACCGTCTCCCGAGATAACTGCAATTTTATACATTTTTATTTCCTTTACTTTTTACGTAATTCATTAAGCCTCCGTGCCGGACCAATTCCTGCAAAAATTCCGGGAAGCCTTGGGTTTTATAAGTTTGGTTTTTTGTAATATTCTTGATTGCGCCTTCTGCAAGATTAATCTCTATTTCATCTCCAGCGCTTATTTTATCCGCATCATCCGACTCCAAAAACGGAAGTCCGATATTTATGGCATTTCTAAAGAAAATAGCGGCGAAGCTTTTAGCAATAACAGCCGAGATTCCGATTCCTTTAATCGCTACCGGCGCATGTTCACGGCTTGAGCCGCAACCAAAATTATTTCCGGCCACGATAATATCGCCCGCATGAACATTCTTTGCGAAATCGGGCGCAATCGCCTCCATGCAATGTGAACCTAATTCCTTAACATCAGTAGAAACTAGATATTTAGCAGAAATAATATCGTCCGTATTTATATCGTCGCCGAATTTATGGACTTTGCCTTTTAAAATCATATTTTTTCAGGATGCGTAATCCTGCCTGTAATCGCTGAAGCAGCCGCCACAGCAGGATTACTTAAATATACAAAACTCTTAGGGCTACCCATTCTTCCTATAAAATTGCGATTTGTAGTAGCCAGGGCAACTTCTCCGTCAGTTAAAATACCCATATGCCCGCCTAAACACGGACCGCATGTAGGTGTAGAAAATATCCCCCCGGCTTTCACAAATATTTCGGCTAAACCCTCCTTAACTGCTTCAAGATATATCTTCTGCGTAGCCGGAAAAATAATTAATTTTAAACCCGGAGCGATTTTCCTGCATTTTAAAATTTTGGCGCTGATTCTTAAATCAGAGATCCTGCCGTTGGTGCAAGAACCGATAACCACCTGATCAATCTTAATGTTTTTTAATACGCTTACCGGTTTAACATTACTGGGCAGATGCGGACAGGCTACCTGAGGCTCTAACTTAGTTACATCCCAATCATAGATTTTATCATATTTAGCATCGCTATCTGACTTATAAAATTTCATCTTACGCTTAAACTTGGAAACATATTTCTTGGTAATCTCATCAGGCTCAATTATCCCAGCTCTACCTCCAGCCTCAATAGCCATATTACTCATGGCAAACCTATCGTCCATATTTAATTTGCTAATTACAGGGCCTGAAAACTCCATTGCCTTATAAAGTGCGCCGTCAACACCAATCTGTCCGATAGTATACAAAATCAAGTCTTTCCCGCCAACCCATTTATTAAGTTTACCTTTATAAATGAATTTAATAGAACTTGGAACCTTAAACCAGCATTTTCCATCAATATATGCGCGGGCTAGATCCGTAGAACCTATACCTGTAGAATAAACCCCAAGCGCACCATAAGTGCAGGTATGTGAATCCGCGCCAATTACTAAATCTCCCGGCAAAACTAATCCTAACTCAGGCAAAAGCGCATGCTCAATACCCATGCAGCCGATCTCAAAATAATTCTTTATTTTCTGCTCTTTAGCAAAATCAGCAAGCATCCTACACTGATTTGCGCTTCTTAGGTCTTTTGCCGGAGCGAAATGATCCGGGACAAGCACGATCTTGTTTTTATCAAAAACAAATTTAGTCCCCGATCGTTTAAACTCCTCTATAGCAAGTGGTGCGGTTATATCATTTCCCAGGGCAATATCAACCCTAGCTTCAATAAATTCTCCTGGTTTAATTGCTTTTTTATCGGTATGCGCCAGCAATATTTTTTCTGCTATTGTGTAGCCCATTTATCTTTCTTTTTGGATTTAAACTTTAAACTTCTTGACGATAAGCGAGGCGTTGTGTCCGCCGAACCCTAAAGAATTGGACATGCATACCTCTACATTGACCTTACGAGCCACATTGGGGACATAATCCAAATCACATTCAGGATCAGGATGTTCATAATTTATCGTGGGATGGATAATATTGTCTTTTAAGGTCATGCAACAAACAACAAATTCTACTCCACCGGCTGCACCCAACAGATGCCCGGTCATAGATTTGGTAGATGAAACCATTAATTTCTTGGCATGCGCACCAAAAGCCCTCTTCATCGAGAAGGTTTCGATTTTATCGTTTAGTTTCGTAGATGTTCCATGCGCATTAATATAAGCTATATCCTCTGGATTAAGTCTTGCATCCGCTAAAGCCAATTTCATCGCTCGGCCTGCCCCATCTCCATCAGGATCCGGAGCGGTTATGTGATATGCGTCGCAAGTCATACCGAAACCTACAATTTCAGCAAGTATCTGAGCATTTCTATTTTTAGCATGCTCTAAATTCTCTAATACAACCAATCCGCAACCTTCAGCCATAACAAATCCGTCTCGGTCGCGATCATAAGGACGCGAAGCCTTCTGTGGGGAATCATTTCTTTTAGAGAGCGCTTTTAGCGCACAGAATCCACCTACGGATGTGGGGACAATACAGCTCTCTGTTCCACCGGTAACCATCACATCTGCATCGCCACGCTCTATAATTCTAAAGGCATCTCCTATAGCATGAGAACCTGAAGCGCAAGCAGTAGCCACACAGGAATTAGGACCCTTTAAACCAAAGGTAATACCTACTAACCCTGCCGCTTCATTAACTATAAGCATAGGGATAAGAAAAGGCGACATGCGCGAAGGCCCTTTATTCAAATAAACCTTATGCTCTTCTTCAATGGTATGCAAACTTCCAATACCAGAGCCAATTAAGACTCCGATACGCTCCCTATTTTCTTTTGTAAGGTCTAGGCCTGAAGACTCTATTGCCTGCTTAGCGCTAGCAACGGCATACTGCACAAACTTAGCTGTACGCCTTGCCTCTTTAAAGTTCATACCGTAGAAAACCGGATCAAAACCTTTTACCTCTGCCGCTATGCGTGAATCAAAATTAGTCGGCTCGAAGCTAGTTAATGGCCCTACTCCGCTGACACCTTCCTGAAGAGACTTCCAAAAGGTAGGAACATCATTACCCACGGGAGAGATTACGCCTAAACCTGTAACTACTACTCTATTTTCTTTCATAATTTTAATGAACACATGACTTACGAACTCCAAACGTGAGTAAGTCATTGTACGAATTAATCCTTGGCATTTTCTAATTTTCAGTGATTAAAATGTCAAGGGTTATGGGCGCATAAGTTATGCCCTCACTTAAAACTTACCCCGCTAAGGAATAAATAGCGGGGTAAGTTCATAAACTATCTATTTAGATTGTTATTTCTTAGCGCTCTTCTCTTCTATGTACTTAATGGCATCCCCAACAGTAGCTATCTTCTCAGCGTCCTCATCGGGTATTTCAACGCCAAATTCCTCTTCTAATGCCATGACTAACTCTACGGTATCCAATGAATCTGCACCTAAATCGTCTACAAAAGATGCTTCAGGAGTAACTTCTTCCGGCTTTACCCCTAATTGTTCTGCAATGATTGATCGAACCTTCTCTTGTACTGCCATTCTTTTTTCCTCCTTGTTTTAATTCTTACGCCATAACCATACCGCCGTCAACGGTAATTGTCTGTCCCGTAATGTAACTTGATTCTTCAGATGCCAAGAATAAACAAACATTTGCTACATCACCGGGTGTACCTAACTTAGATAGCGGTATTGCCTCAAGCATCTTCTTTTTGACATCCTCAGATAACTTGGCAGTCATCTCAGTCTGAATAAATCCCGGAGCAACTGCATTGGCATTGATATTGCGACTGGCCAATTCTTTAGCTACTGTTTTTGTAAGAGCGATAATTCCAGCTTTAGAGGCAGCGTAATTTGCCTGCCCAAAATTACCCATTAAACCAATGATAGAAGCAATACTTATAATCTTACCGCTCCTTTGTTTTACCATCGGGCGGCTTACAGCCTTGATGCAGTTGAATGTACCTTTTAGATTAACATTTATAACCGCATCCCACTCTGCCTGAGACATCCTAATGATCAAATTATCTTTAGTAATCCCAGCGTTGTTAACTAATATATCAACCTTTCCAAATTTGTCAAGAATTTTGTTCACTCCATCTTCAACCTTAACGTAGTCTGTAACATCCATCTCTAAGGCTAAAGCCTTTCTACCTAAGACTTCAATATCCTGAGCAGTTTTCTGGGCTATTTCAAGGTTAACATCAGCTACAACTATATCCGCGCCTTCTTTTGCAAAGGTCATGGCAATTGCCTGACCAATCCCGCGGGCACCTCCGGTGATTAAAGCTACTTTATCTCTTAACTTCATATAGCCTCCCTTACTGTAACGCTAGAATATCTGCTTGCTTCTCTATATTAATCACTTGGGCTGAAGAATCAATCTTACGCATGAGCCCTTTTAGTACTTTCCCAGGACCAAATTCGTAGAATTTAGTAACCCCCTGCGCTAAAATAAAGCGCATAGAATCTTCCCATCTTACGCAAGAGCGCATTTGTAGGGTGAGATTATCCATAATCTGGGGGACTTTTATTTCAGGAAGAGCTGTATAATTACTAACTACCTCTATAGCCGGTTCCTCCATCACTGTATTATCAAAAACTTCCTTTAAGCCTACGGATGCCTCGCGCATCAAAGAAGAATGAAATGCGCCGCTTACCTCAAGCGGAATTACTCTTTTTGCTCCGGCTTGCACGCATAAATCCATTGCCTTATCCACAGCCGCACTCTCGCCTGATATTACCACTTGTCCCGGGCAATTCAAATTAGCTATCTGGGCATCGCTTAAAGCGCATATCTCTTTAATTTTCTGCGCCGGTAAATCCAAAACAGCAGCCATTTTACCGGGATACTTTCTAGCTGCCTCATCCATCAACTCGCCTCTTTTCTTTATCAGGCGAAGCCCTTCTTCAAAAGAAAGGCTTCCCGAGGCAATTAAAGCGCTATATTCTCCAAGGCTTAAGCCTGCCATGTAAAACGGCTTAATATCTGACTTTGTCTTAAAAGCCTCAAGTGCAGCAATACTTACTGTAACAATTGCAGGCTGCGAAATGTTAGTTATTTTAAGCGCATCTTCAGGACCATCAAAACAACGCTTCTTAATATCAAATCCTAATACTGCCTCGGCTCTATCAAATATTGCACGTGATTCCGGGAAATTATCATACAGTTCTTTACCCATACCCACATATTGACTACCTTGACCGGAGAATAAAAATGCGGTTTTTACCATTTAATGATACTGGCGCCCCAAACAAGGCCTGCGCCAAAACAATCCAACAAAACAGTATCCCCTTTTTTAACCCTTCCTTCTTTTACTGCTTCAACTAAGGCTGTAACAGTAGAGGCACTAGACATATTTCCGTATTTCTCTATGTTAAGATAAATCTTATCCTCGGTTAAGCCTAATCTCTTAGCAACCGCAAAAATAATGCGCGAGTTTGCCTGATGCGGTATAATTAGATCAACATCTCTATAGGTTAATCCAGCCTGCTTTAAAACCGTCTCCGCTGCATGAGTCATGGTTCTAACCGCAATCTTAAAAAGCTCATTGCCCTGCATTTTAATATAATGCAAACCTTCTCCTACTGTCTCTTTTGAAGCAGGTCTTCTAGATCCTCCCGCAGGAAGATTTAATAACTCCAGATTTGAACCATCGCAACCAAGATGGGTAGAGATTATCCCGCCTGATTTTACTTCGCCTAAAACACAGGCGCCTGCACCATCTCCGAATAAAACACAGGTATTCCTGTCTTTCCAATCTGTGATCGCGGAGAGTTTCTCAGCCCCCACGATAAGAGCATGCCTATATGCTCCCCGAGCGATAAACTGATGGGCGATAGATAACGCATAAACAAAACCTGCGCAGGCAGCTGATATATCAAAACAAGCAGCATGCTTAACTCCTAACGCATTTTGAACAATAGAGGCAACCGAGGGAAAAGGCATGTCAGGTGTAATTGTAGCTACAATTATTAAATCTATGTCTTCCGGCTTAATTTTAGCGCAAGCTAAGGCCTCTTTTGCTGCCTTAATCGCTAAATCCGAAGTTGCCTCGTCTTTAGAGGCAATTCTGCGCTCTTTTATCCCGGTACGCGTAATAATCCATTCATTTGAAGTATCCACCAGCTTCTCTAAGTCCGCATTGGTTAAAACTTTATGCGGCAGATACTCGCCTACGCCGATGATACCGACTTTTTTCATTGCTTATTAACTGCCTCAGTTATCTGCTCGTTAAATTTACGCTCTACTTCTTCTTTAGCCACCCTGATAGCATTCTTAATTGCTTTCTTATTAGAACGGCCATGCCCAATAATTACCACGCCATTAATTCCCAACAAAAGTGCTCCGCCATACTCAGCGTAATCAATCTCTTTCTTAAAACGCTTAAGGCTAGGCATCATAAAAATTAAACCTATCTTTCCCCAAATATTACTTAAAAGATGCCTTTTCAAAAATGTCTGCATTGCGCTAGCTGCGCTCTCTGAAACCTTTAAAGCAATATTACCCACAAAACCATCGCAGACAATAATATCGCACTTACCGCTAAAAAGATCCTTACCTTCTATATTACCGATAAAATTTAGCTTGCTCTTACCCAATAATTCGTATGCTTCACGGATAAACTCCGTCCCCTTTTTTTCCTCTTCTCCAATATTCAATAAGCCTACACTTGGATTAGGTTTATTTAAGATATTCTTGCAATAAGCATCGGCCATAATCCCATATTGCAATAATTGAGAGGGCTTAGGATCAATATTAGCACCCACATCAATAATCAGCGATATACCCTTTAATGTGGGCATAATCAAGCCTATTCCTGGACGCTCAATACCAGGTAAAAGCCTTAATTCTAAAGTAGCGGCACAAACAACTGCACCGGTATTTCCCGCGCTAAAAAATGCATCGGCTTTACCTTCCTTAACCATATTTAACCCTAAAACAATGGAGGATTTTCTTTTGCGGCGCACGCTTGTCGCTGCGGACTCACACATCTCAATTACTTCAGACGCATGCTCTACGCTAATATTATTCCCGGTATACTTGGCTTTTTTAAGCAGCTGCTCTATTTTGGGCTTGTCTCCAACCAAAATAACATCTACACCATACTCCTTTACCGCAAGTAAGCTGCCATCAATAACTACATCCGGGGCATAATCGCCGCCCATTGCATCAACGACTATTTTCATATAAGATCCTTTTTTGTTATCTATCTACCAACGCTCGAGTTGTCGTGGGAGACTCTACTTTCGAGGAATCTCCCTGCCTACCGGCAACACTTGAGAATTAAATCTTATTTCTTTTTCTTCTTTTCTTTGATTTTTATCTCGACAACCTGCTTGCCTTTATAGAAACCGCAGACAGGACAGACCCGATGCGTTAATTTGGGTTGCTTGCATTGCGGACAAGGTGCGAGGCTCCCTGATGATGCCTTCCAATGCGTACGACGTTTTCTGCCGCGCGCTTTTGAATGTCTTCTTTTAGGTAGTGCCACAGCTACATCCTCCTTCGTTTAAATTACCACCGCATTCAGGACATAAACCCTTGCATCCATCTTTACACAAAGGCTTAACCGGATAACTTAAAATTATCTCTTCCCTGATATCCGGATCCAAATCAATTGTCGGATCCAGTTTATCCGCGGCATAGTTAAGTTCAACGTGCCTGTTAAAACTCGAAGCCATCTCTTCCAAACAACGGCTACAACTTAAAAGTAGCGACGTATTTAAAGTTAAAGCTACTCCGATTGCATCATAACTCTTAGAAACAACCGCTTTTGCCTTTACCGGAGCACTTAACTTTATAATCTCAGTATCTAAATCCAGCTCCTTAGGGCTAAATTCTTCAGTAAGGGTAAAACCTTTATCTGGTATTTGTCTGGTATCTATCTTCAAGTTTGTTTACTAAATTTTTCTTTTAGCGCCTTTTTAACAAAATCCGGCACAAAGCTAGAGAGATCCGCGCCTAAAGAAGCTGCTTCTTTTAATAACTTAGAAGAAATATAGCTGTATGATTCATGGGGCATAAGAAATATAGTTTCTATATCCGCGGCAAGTTTTCTGTTAGTTAAAGCCATCTGGAATTCGTATTCAAAATCAGAGAGCATCCTTAAGCCTCTAATTAGAACCTTAACTTTATGTTTACGCGCAAAATCAATTACCAGACCGTCAAATTCTATAACTTCCACTCCCTTTAAATCAACGGTTGCTTTTTTTAGCATCGCCAATCTCTGTTCAACGCTAAAGAGCGGATTTTTATGTGGATTATGAGCTACCGCGACGATTACATCGGAGAATATCTCCTGAGCTCTTTTTATTAGATCAATATGTCCGTAAGTTACCGGGTCAAATGTCCCGGGATATATCGCTACTTGACACATATATTAAATTACCCTTTTCCGGTAGAAAGAGAGCAGGGTATCCCCGTATTTCGATTGCCTGAATAAACTTAAAACTCCCAGGTCATCTGGGAGGTTTTCTTTTTTGAAATGTTGAAGAATTATTAAACCATCGGGCGATAATATATCACAAGCCTCCAGGGTTTGCAAGGTTTTTTTTGCCAAATCCTGATAATAAGGAGGGTCTAAGAATATAATATCAAATTTTTCCTGGCTTTTGTAAAGTTGCGCGATTGCCCTTTCAACTTCTAGCGGATAAAGCACGCAGGAAGACGCCTTAAGCAACTCTATGCTCTTCTTTATTGCAAGCTGGCAACTATGGTTAGACTCTACCAGAATCAAGCCTATCGCGCCGCGGGATATCGCCTCAAACCCCACTGCGCCTGAACCTGCAAATAGCTCCAGAAAAGAAATACCGCTTACATCCCCAAGGATATCAAAAATAGCCTTTCTTACAATATTCTTGGTCGGACGGATACCAATAGGAGCCAAAATATCCCTACCTTTATATCGACCCGTAGTTATACGCATAATCTCACCCCACCAGGATTAGTTTTTCATATTCAGGGAATCGCTGCAATAATTTCTCTTTCAGCAACAGATTCTGCCTAGCTTCAAGATGTGGATCAATATCTAATAAGCGTATTGCTTCTTCCCTGGCCTTTTTTAACAAATGCATTTGAGTTAAGGGATTACCAATCTTAAGCTCGCTTAAACCATGCTGCTCTCTTCCAAAAAACTCTCCCGGCCCTCTGATTTTAAGATCCTCCTCGGCAATCTTAAAACCATCGTGATAATTTAACATCGCGTTCATCCTAGCTTTAGCCTCATCGCTATCTGAATCAGATATCAAGATACAACTGGATTTGATCGAGCTTCTCCCCACCCTGCCGCGCAATTGGTGCAACTGGCTTAATCCAAAACGTTCAGCATGCTCAATAATCATGCAGGTAGCAGAAGGGATGTCTATCCCGACTTCTAAAATAGTGGTAGAGACCAAAAGATCCAATGTTTTATTCTTAAAAGCAGACATCACCTTATTCTGCTCTTCTTCTTTGAGCTTACCATGAATAAGCCCTAGCCTAAAATCTTTAAATTCATTTGATTTTAATTCTGCGTACATCTTCTTTGCGCCGCTTATATCTAAAGCGTAAGATTCTTCAATTACAGGATAAACAATATAAGCCTGGTTACCTTTAATTAACTCCTGCTTAGCTAATTCATAAGCATCCTGCTTATTCTTCTGATTAAAAAGCAGAGTCATTATAGGTAGCCTACCCGAAGGAAGTTCATTAATTATCGAGATATCGAGATCTCCGTAAAGAGTAATCGCCAGAGTTCTTGGGATAGGGGTTGCGGTCATAATTAATACATCCGGGCTTACCCCCTTTGCCGGAAGAAGTGCGCGCTGACCAACGCCAAACTTATGCTGCTCATCAATTACGATTAGACCCAAATTCTTAAATTTAACACTCTCCCCTAAAAGAGCATGTGTGCCTATCACTAAATCCAACTTACCATCCTTAATATCTTTGAATATCTTATCTTTTTCTTTTTTATCTACGCTGCCTGTTAATAACGCCTTCTTTATCAAATTACCCGTAAGGTTAATCTTTGCAAAATGCTGCTCGGCCAAAATCTCTGTAGGGACCATAAAAGCAACTTGGTACCCGCCTTGTATCGCCATCATTGCGGCTATATTTGCAACCACTGTCTTACCTGAACCAACATCGCCCTGCAAAAGCCTTTGCATGGGACGGCTTGAAGCCATATCAGATTTTATCTCTTGGACTACCTTCTTCTGCGCAGCAGTAAGTTCAAAAGAAAGGCTTGAAGTATATTTATCTACCAAGCTGCCTTCTATCTTATGAGCAATGCCCTGCTTAGCTTCTCTATTTAATTTACGCAAAACTAGCGGCAGCTGAAATAAAAAGAAATCTTCAAAACTAAGACGCGTATAGGCTTGATTTTGTAAATCAAGATTGTCGGGAAAATGAATATTTATCAGGCTCTTTGCTAGATTAAGAAGATTATTTCTATTCCTAACCTCATAAGTAAGACAATCGCTTATCTTAGGTAAATAATTATCCAAGGCATTTTTTACTAGCCTACGTAAGGACCTTTGAGAAATACCTTCCGGAAGCCGGTAAACCGGGACTAGGCGCCCAACACTTAATTCTTCGTCAGTATCGTCAGCAATAATTTCGAATTCAGGATTACTCATCTGTAGCTTTGAGCCATATAACTCTAATTTGCCATATAATATTAGCCCTAAGCCCGGCTTAAAATATTGTTTTAAGTAAGGCTGGTTAAACCAAACGCAAGACAATTTCCCTGTATCATCTCCTACCGCTACTTCGGTAATATTAAAACTGCGCCTGCGCCAGGAGTTGTGCTGCCCCATCGCTAGGATCTTGACCTTTACGGTCTGGATTTCACCAAGCTTTAACTTTGAAATGGAGACAAAATTAGTACGATCTTCATAGCGCCGCGGGAAATAATAAAGCAGGTCTTCAACAGTATTGATCCCGGACTTAGTAAAGACTTTTGCCCTTTTCGGACCGATGCCTTTGAGGTATTGAATTGATAAGTCATGGGGTTTATTCATCGCTAGATATTATACTATCTTCCGCATATTCTGCAAAGGATTCTAAACAATAGATTTATATATTAGTTAGGAAATCATAGTATTACAAGAAGAGCTAGATATCTATGGGACGCAGGATTTAATTAGGAGATCCGATATGATTTATTTGGTCGGGATACATACTTTGTGCAGTAACACGAAAAGCTTCGCCTAATTTACGCGGATCATTTTCTCCGGAGCTAAATAGAGCAGTCTGGAATACTGCTCTTGCAATTTGATCAGGAGTATAATAACGGTCCGGGTGTTCCGGATCATTTAATAAATAACTAATGGCAAACGCGGCCTTATAATGCGCATCAATTTTGGTTATAGCTTCTGCATTTCCAGCTGCTAGTATTTCTGCATTCGAAAAAGCCTCTGCCCATTGATGTATAGAATCATTACCGTTTATTACTTCATCTTCATACCCCAAAGATGCTGCAACGAACAATCTTGCTGCCTGATCCACGGTTTCACCCGCCATTCCAGAAGAAGGCAGACGACCTAACTCGCTAAAAAAAAGAGCATGGCCTGCTTCTGCGGCAAAGTAATCGCTAAAACGCTCTCCTTCTCTTCCGCTCTGTAAAATATTCATACCACCTTTGGAGCTAGATTTTACATCACTACTTTCTATTGGAGACCAGAAGTTGGCGTTGGAGACATTTCCTCTAATTGCGCCAATAAGGAGTGCGGCATTAAGAAATGTTCCCGGTATTCTAGTATTCTTTATTGAATCACTAGCTATATTGTCAGACGTAGCAGCAAAATAGTGGAGAGGGATGTCTTTGGTCTTATTTAATGCTTCTGGACTGACACCCAATCCATTCGCTATGTTATCAAGTAGGTCAGAATATCTTTCTAGAGCAATCTTCCGGTTATCTTCTCCTTGATTAGGCCAGACTGCGTCTAAATAAACCCTTACTTCCGGATAAAGGTGGTCGTCGCGCATGCGAAGCAATGCTTGAGCAGCACGATACGGGATAATTTCTGACTTTGTCTCGAATTCCGGGTCTTTTACAATATTAATTAAAATTCCCGCCAAGGAAACCGCATCTAATGGAGCCTTTTCTTCTTTATAGAATTCTATATTAACGGTTCTAAGAGGGTTAACAACTTCACGGTCAAGTATAATATCTAGTAAACGTTCAACATTAAAAGAGTCAGGAATTGGGTACTTATCCGGAACACCCTGCTCAAGAAGTGATCTCTCTCTAAAATCCGGTAATTGGCTATCAAGGCCTGTTTGAACAGAATTATCCGGCATTGTAAGATCAGCTTTAGTTTGTGGATACCAGAAGCCTCTAATGGGTGGCTGCTTGGTATTTCCGGTATAAACTCCTACTTTGTTATCGTTGCTATTTAAACCGCTGTTTAAATCAGTGGCTTTAGCCAAGCCTGGCGGGACGATATCAGGCAAATCTTCGTTGTAACTAGAGGCATTAACCTTAGGAGCGCCGGTGTAGCTACTGTTTAAATCAGGTGCTTTAGTCAAACCTGACGGTGTGATATCAAGCCCCAAGTCGTAACTAGGGACAATAACCTCAGCAGCTCCGGTGTAGCTGCTATTTAAATCAGGGACTTTAGTAATGCCCGCTGGATTGATAAAGGTATTGTCGATAGAACCAGAATCAAACCCACCGATATAAACTTCTACTTTATTATAGCTGCTGTTTAAATCAGTGGCTTTAGTCAAGCCTGGCGGGGGAGTAATGATGTCGCCGCCGTAACTAAGGTTATCAATTTTAGGGGTATAGTTATAGCTATTCTTATCTAAGCCTGCGGTATAAGCTCCTGCTCCAACGGGAACGCTATTTAAATCAGAAACCTTAACCATGTCCACGGGTTTGACAAAGTTACTGTCGATAGAGCCATAGATGTTATTAGGGGTATAGCTAAAGCTATTCTTATCTAAGCCTGCGGTATAAGCTCCTGCTCCAACGGGGAAGCTGTTTGAGTCAGGAATTTTGATCAAACCTGACGGGGTGATATTGGTCAAACCTGGATTGTAACTAGAGGCGCCAACCGTAGGGACATAAGGTACATAGTTGTTATTATTTAGTATGGGAGAATTGGTAAAAGCCATAGGACTAGAATAAGTCTTGGGCGGATCATAACTAGGGGTTGCAACCGTATTATTATAGGTATAGCTGTTTTTACCTGAGTCATAAGACTGTTTATAATCATTGCTCTTATCCATACTAATGCTATCTTTTTCATCCGCATATAAGTTAGCGGATAGCATCAGAAATATCACTATTATAAACATGGTCCTAAGATTAAACACTAACTTCATCAGCATCTTTAGCCTCATGATATAGACCTTATTACGTGTACATAGTCAGCACTACAAGCCTAACATTAAGAATATCCTGATTCAATGGAGTTTTATGCTGAAACGAAAGCGTTTTCTATGCTTACTGGATACGGTATTTGCCCAGGACTATTTTCCAATTGTTCTGTAAAGGATTCTAATTATCGCTTCGTCACAAGCGGGTCCTGACTTGGCTGTGTTTGAGCGGGGCGTGTCGGCAAGGAGCGAGCATGGTCCCACCATGGTTCTTGGCGGGGAGCGACGCAGCCGACCCGAGCGCAGTTTTGCCACGCTGGGGCAAAACAAGCGTACCCGCGAAATCACAGGCAAGACAGGGCTCGCTGGCCCTTATTTAGATTAGATAAATTTATTTTTCGGGGACTTGAAAATTGCCAAAATATATGGCATACTTAAATTGCAGGTGAAAGAGAAACATGCAACAAGGAGGCACGGTCGGATAGCGAAAGCTAAAGAGGCCTATCACCTACAAGAAACCCCGGAGGAACTTATCCGGGATTTTTTGTGACTGAGCCCCTAGAATGACCAGCGAAGGAATGGTTTAGGCAATAAATTGCCTAAACCATGACCGAATAACCAAGAAAATTACTGCCTACACCCCTCAATAATCTCCACCATCTCTTCTTTACTCTTAGCCCTAGATGACTTCTCTCTTAATGGCCTGATCCTGCTAAACCCCTTTGTATACCAGCCAAAGAACTTTCGATAGATAACTACTCCATTCTTTTCACCGTAAAAAGCGATTGACGCATCAAGATGCTTAAGCATAATCTTAACTACCGCATCTATACTTGGTCTTAGCAGTATTTTGCCATTCTTGAGATACTCCTTTATCTCTTTAAATATCCAGGGGTTCCCTAAGGAACCGCGAGCAATAGCTAAACCATCGCATCCTGTTTCATCAAACATCTTTTTAGCCAATTGAGGAGAGAAAATATCACCGCTAGCAATTAAAGGAATACTCAATACCTTCTTTACGCTCTTAATTGCGCTATAATCAACAGCTCCGCTGTATCCTTGAGCTTTAGTCCTGCCATGAACAAATAAACCAACTATCCCGGCATCCTGCGCATAAAGCGCAACATCCTTAGCATTAATTGAGTCTTTATCCCACCCAATACGTATTTTCACAGTTACCGGTAATTTGGAATTCTTTACTACCAACTTAAGTAATTTATTTAACTTTTTAGGTTCTTTTAATAAACCAGCCCCTTCACCTCTTCGCACAACTTTCTTCGCAGGGCATGCAGCATTAAAATCCAGGATATTAAAATCATGCTTACTGAGTACCTCAAGTGCCTTTAAAATAAATCTCTCTTCGCAACCCAGGAGCTGAATACCTAAGGGCTTATCCAAATCACTTGAACTAAGCATGCCTTGCGTCCTACGGCTCTTATGACTTACGGAACGGGCATTAATCATCTCTACAAAAGCAAGCTCTGCGCCGAATTTACGGTTAAGCATGCGAAAAGGTAAATCGCTTACTCCGGCCATAGGAGCTAGGATCAAATTTGATTTAAGTTTTAAATTACCGAGTTTTAGCATATTTAACAACAGGGGACACCCTGCTAGATAATATTTTTAGTATTCTTTCGCAGAGTGTCCCCTACTAATTAACTGTATCTTATTGGCGGATGGCTTGGCTGATTTCGAGGAGCGTCTTAGCGACGAGAAACAGCCAAGACAGGACCCGACAATATGTTGACTATAAAATAAGCTTTGGATTCTTTTGAAGAGGATTATCTTTTATCTCTTGTGCAATATCCTGCGGAACGCCGGGTTTGCCTAATTTATAATACATGTAATTCTTGTAGCCTTCTACTCCGGGCTGGTCAAATGCATTTACGTTAAGCAATTCTCCCTCAAAAGCAGTGGCTATCTCAAAAAAGAATAACAGGGCGCCCCAATAATAGGCAGAAACCTCCGGCATTATAATCGTGCAGTTAGGTCGGCTATCTCTTACCAGTGCCCATTCAGTTGCCTCTTGAGCAAGCCTTAGCAACTGAGAAAAACTCTTCCCCGAAAGAATATCTCCCTTACCTGGTACCTTAACTTCATTTCTAAACTTATCCACCCTGATAAAAGTAACTACCTTATTATTCTCGCCTTCAACATTATTCTGCTGGATTGAATGCAGATCATTTGTGCCACGGCAAGGAAGCGGAGTCCTGCCGACATTCACTAATTTAGTTTTATCTCTAAGCCACTCCTCGCTACCATTATTCAAAACTTCAACCTTCCGGGGGTATTTCTTACCAAGGCTTTCAGCCAATAGCTGCACATACCAATCCGCGGTTGACTTTAAAGTCTCAGAAAAAGGCATCATAATCGCCAGAGATTTTCCTTTTTTAGTATAAAGAATATGGTGCAAAATAGCATACATATACGCAGGGTTCTTGGCATAGTCACTAATGGCACATCTATCCCCCATATCTTTTGCGCCAGCCAAAACTTCTTTTATATTAACCCCGATAATAGCCAGATGCAGAAGGCCCATATTAAATTCGGAGAACCTACCCCCTACCCCTTTTAATAAGGGAAGATTCCGAAAACTTAAAGGATCTCCTTTTTGCTCAGATTCTACTCTCTTACGTAAAGATCCCCCATCTGGATCAGTAATAGCAAATATCTGGCGGCCGTACTTCTTCCCCAGCGCCTTTTTTAACCAATTTTCAACCGATAAAAGTGTTGCTTTGGTCTCGGATGTCTCGCCTGACTTTGAAATTACAACCACAAATGTCTTCTTGGGACTAAGATTCTTTAAAAGGACTGAGAGCGTATCCGGGTCAAGGTTATTTCCTTCAAAATAAATACGCGGCCGATTTTTTCTTGCTTTGGCAAAATCATTATAATAAGGAGAAACGAGCGCATCCTGCGCAGCTTTTAAACCAAGATACGATCCTCCGATACCCAAAGATATAACCGCATCATACTTAGCTGCAATTTCATTGCCAAGTTTTTGTATCTTTTTTATTTCCGATTCATCCTGATAAGGAAGCCTTATCCACTCTAAACTTAATCTCAATCTACTGTTAGTATCGTTTAAGACTTTTTCTAGATGCGCGTGCGCATTTTGCACAATAGGCGCAATCTCTGTAATTTCATTGGCCTCGACACCATTGCTAGTACCCAGGTTTTCACTAAGCATATTATTAAAATCAAATTTAATCTCTGTCATTAAAGCTCCCTGATTTTACTTCTGGAAAATCTTAATTGTTGTACGTTCGCCATCCTGCCAAGGCCAAAGCATGGCGAATATATTTTCGCTCCCCTCGCTCTTCAAATAGAGAATCTGACCAGGCATAATCCCACCAAATCCATTTATTGCCTCCTGAGCCTGATAGTTAAGCCTGTTTTTAGAGGGCCAGGCAGGCTCACCGAAAAACTTCTTTAACCTTTGGTTAAGCCTAACAATCTCCTTCTTAACAATCACCGCTTCAAAATAATTATCGCAATCAGTGCGCAGGGCTTCAAGCTCTATAGTCTTTAACCCATCTCTTATCACGCTAAATTCCATTACTTCTCCTTTTGAACGTGATTGATTATACCATTGCTTTCTCCGGAAATCAATCTTAACTCTTTACTATATCTTAAATCCGCCGGGTATATTTAAGAGATTCAAGCCTGTCTTAACATCAAGCCCCTTAGTAGCTTTCGTACCTATTAGCTCAAAGACAATCGCCTCGATTACCAAAAAGACCTTTGACTTACCACGCACACACCCGGTAAGTACTTTATTCTTTTTACCCATGCTACCATGTATATGAATCTGCGGACCGCTTGAGTTTACAAAAATAGTCCCTATCCCCATAACCTCCCAACCGTCTTTAAAACTAACCTGATTCGGCTTTGGAGGAATTACAGGTTTTCTGGGACCGGTTACCAGAGTCCCTTTTCTAAGTGCGCCGATAAAAACAAGAGCTGCAACCTTTAAGCGCTCTTTCCTGGTAAACTCGTTTAATTTATCAATAAATATATCATTATTATCGAATTTTAGAATAAATACCCTGCCGATAGCACCTTTGGTATACTTCATCTATTTCAAATATGCCTTTATAATCTTTTGTTCTTTTATAGGCTTATCAGATGCATCTGTTTCTATATCCTCAATCTTTTGCACTACATCATAACCTGATACAACCTCTCCGAAAATAGTATGGCGCATACTTAACCAAGGGGTCTTAGCGCAGGTAATGAAAAACTGACTACCGTTTGTATTCGGGCCTGAATTAGCCATCGCCAAAACTCCCGGATTATCAAACTTAACAACCGGACTTACCTCATCTTCGAATGACTTCCCCCATATTGATTCCCCGCCGCGGCCCGTACCGGTTGGATCTCCCCCTTGAATCATAAACCCTTTGATCACCCTGTGAAAGATCAAACCATTATAGTATCCCTTCTCAACTAACTTAGTGAAATTCTCGCATGCCTTAGGCGCTACATCAGGCATAAGCTTGATCTCTATTTTCCCTTGAGTAGTCTCAAATACTACATTCTTGCTATCCATAGCAGCTAAACCTCCGGCAGTTTGGTTAATAATAAATATGCTTACCAACAAAATCAATAATTTCTTCATTTCCCTTTCTTCTTTCTATTTTTTATCCTGGCTTTATAGGGTACGCACAAAATATGCGCAATATCGGAAAGCTCTCCGTCTTCATAAGGAAATTCTTTACATGTCACCGGTTTAAGCCCATAATCAAACTTATGCACCCTACAAAGCCCATCGGGATCCAGAAAAACACACCGCTCATCCTCTATGCTTGTGCCGACTTTATATCCGGAAGGGAAAGCCTTATCCGCCTCAAAATGGAAGAAATCTCCTTTTATACCGGCAGCGATTATCTTTTTAGCCTCTTCTAAATCAATCCATGCCCCAAACTTACAACAATCGGATTGATTTTTACACTTATGACAATGGATGATTTCTTTTTCTTTCTTTTTCATTTGTCTTGTCTACCTTTATCCTTCCTTATACACAGCAAACATCTCTCCCGAATCTTTATCAACAAAAACACAAACATCCTTTAAACTATAACCCTAACGGTAATTACCAAAATTAAGGGGAATAGAAAAATCCAGAACCTTTAGATGGCTAATAACTACCTGTAAATCATCTTTTTTCGCGGAGCTAACCTTAATCTTTTCTCCTTCAATCTGAATCTGTACCTTTAGCCCCAATTGTTTTATAATGCCAGTTAATTCTTTTGCCTTCTCTTTCTCAATACCCATGCAAATATCTGCAACTTGTCTCAGGTAACCCTCAAATGCCTTCTCAGGTTCATTAAATTTAAGCGACTTAAGAGAAATCCCTCTCTTGGCCATACGCGTAACCAGGATATCGGTAAGCGCGCGCAATTTAAATTCATCATCGGCGATTAAGGTTATCTTTTTCTCTTTACGATCATACGCTAACGAGGCCTTGCTATCTTTAAAATCATACCGCTGGGCTAGTTCCTTATTCGCCTGATTTATCGCATTATCCATCTCTTGAAGGTCTACTTCAGAAATAATATCAAAAGAGAAATTCGCCATGTCGCTTATTCCTTTCTAACTATCTGCCGCTGTGTAAAGGCATCCTGTAAAACCTGCCAGAGCTCCTGCGCAGCAGTACTCTGCATTATAGCCTTAGAAACGCTATCGTCAAACATTGTCTTTGCAATAATTCTTAAAATCTGTATCTGGATATCATCATCTTCGGAAGGAGTAAGGATAAGAAAAATAAAATGCGTAGGATTACCATCAGGAGAATCCCAGTCAATACCTACATGTGACCTGCCGAAGACAATTAACGGACGCACCAAAGACGGTATGCGCGCATGAGGAAGGGCAATCCCCTTTTCTATAGCTGTACCCATGGAGTTTTCACGATTAAGAGCAGCTTCGCTTAAAACTTCTACAGACGGCATATTGCCTTCTTCATGTGCGACCAAACAAAGCTCGCGAATAGCATTATCCCTATCAGTTGATTTAACTTGAGCGATAATCTCGCGACGCGAGAAAAACTCCAAAACGCTTATAGTTTTACGCCTACAAAGTGAATATTTAAGCCAGGGCCCGAGTATAATCGAAGATAAAACGCCGCCTAAAACAATAGCGATAAATACCGGTTGATTAATAAGATTATACTTAAGCGCCAAAAGGCCTATAACTATCTCCATCGAGCCTCCGGGCGTATGGGCAACGGCTACGGCTAAGCGATTTACGCGCGGTAGGTTTGTAAAGCTTGCCCCAAGCCATGCGCCTATAAATTTACCGAGTATCCCGATTACAGTAACAAATAAAACTAAAAATGGATCAAAGTGTTTTAAGAAATCCATCCCTAGGCCAATGCGCGCAAAAAATAGCGGGATGAATATCGCATAGACCATCTGTGAAATTACCTGCCTTGTTCTCTCCGGAAGTTCCCGTGCTTCTCCAGCAATAACACCGGCGATAAAAAAGCCCATCAATCCGTTTATCCCGATCTTCTGAAAAACTGCTGCGCAGAAAAAACCCAAAAGACAAATAAAGGTAAGCGAGCTACCCGGCTCAGGCATATTACGTTCTTTTATTTTAGATATCGCAAAATCAGCCAGCTTCCTACCAAAAGTTAAACATAAAACCAAGAAGAGTACCGCTAAAACAAAAACTAATAAAGTGCTCCCTAATACCGCGCCACTTTGTACAAAAATACCAAGAATTAAAGCAAAAAACATCCAGCCGATAATTTCATTTACTGAAAGCGCTGACATAATTAAAAAGCCCAAGTCTGTCTTAATTACATTTAAATCATTCAACGCGCGAATGGTTGTCGGCATAGAACTAATTGTCATAGCAGTAGCCATAAACAACGAAAAAACTATTCTCTGTCCAGGGTTAACTAGATAATGAACCGGCAGTAGATAACAACAGCTAAAAGCAATCGCCATCGGCACTACTATACCGGTAATAGCTATAACTAAGGCCTTGCCTCGATTCCTCCAGGCGCTAGAGAAATCCATCTTAAGCCCGGATTCAAGTAAAAAGAAAAACATCCCAAGCCAGGCAACAGTCTCTAACATGTTTTGCTGTATTATATTCTCGGGGAATATTCTCTGATAGAATGAGGGAAAAAATCTACCCAGGATAGTCGGACCCAAGAAGAGTCCGGCTAAGATCTCTGCAGTAATTGAAGGCTGTTTCCAGAAGCGAAAGAATTCTCCGAGCAGGCGGGCAAGCCCTAATAAAAGAAGAACCTGAATTAGGAATATTAAAAGATTGTGTTCACTCAGATTATGCATAGAAATATTTTAACTTAAAAAGTTGTTTTTTCAATAGGAATTCCGGACGCTCTTTACAGGAATTACAATATCTCGTAATATGCGCAGTCTCTATAAGGAAGGCTCGGTCTAAGGTCACGTATTGGCACACAGGCAAAATTCTTTCCAGATTTAGTCTTCTGCATTCCTATTCTGGTTGCATAAGTATTACAAAAAGATTTACCGGATTCATCGAAACTTAAATGAAGACAAGGATCTCCGTCATAAGCACCACAACAAGCGCCACATCTTTTACATAGCGCTTCATATTTATCCTGCTCTTCTTTCTGCTTGATTAAATAAATTTCCTCAGCCATATAAATATTATACTCCTTAAAAACAAATAAACCAAGATAATTTAAGAAAAAGGACTTCCACAGTAGCGAATGACACGGCGACAGGTCCCCTACTTTTCGCAGGGCGAGCAAGCCCGAAAAGAAGTAGGGTGGCGCCGTAGCAGGACCCGCGCAGAAATAAAAAAGCCCCATTAATCAATTAAGATTAACGGGGCAATTTTAAGGAGCGCCGACCTACTCTCACATATCCTTACGAATACACTACCATCGGCCCTGAGGAGCTTAACTACCGTATTCGGAATGGGAACGGGTGTTTCCCCCTCGGTAAAAGCACTCCAAAAAAACATCAACAACTACATATCAAATTTTGAGTTAAACTACTAAAATAAACCTTTGAGAAAAATTTTCCTTTGCCTCTAGCACTTTTGCGTTGCTAGAAACTCAGGTTATATACCTAAAAAGGTATATAAAGGCCAAGCCAATTGGCTGATTAGTGCGCATTAGCTTAAATCCTCACGGATCTTACACATTGCGTCTATCGAGGTCGTAGTCTACGACCGGCCTATGGGGATACTTATTCTTGGGGGGGGCTTGGCACTTAGATGCTTTCAGCGCTTATCCCTTCCCGACATAGCTACCCGGCCTTTGCCCTTGGCAGGACAACCGGAACACCAGAGGTCAGTTTCTCTAGGTCCTCTCGTACTGAAGAGAACTCCCCTTCAAGTATCCTACGCCCACATCAGATAGAGACCGAACTGTCTCACGACGTTCTGAACCCAGCTCGCGTACCCTTTTAACCGGCGAACAGCCGGACCCTTGGGACCTTATACAGCCCCAGGATAGGATGAGCCGACATCGAGGTGCC
>JAPLLW010000033.1:849-13015 GCA_026387355.1 Candidatus Omnitrophota bacterium | reverse complement strand
GCAAAAGGCACAAAGAGATAGCAATGCTTTTAAATAGCTTTGATGTTTTGATCTTCATTTTTTACTTCTGATTATGGTTTATCAGCCATTTATATAACAATTAAAGTATGCTATATAGGTAAGCAAAAACAAGATCAAAAGGGGCATTTTTGGAAAGCGTTTCCTTGGGGTTACCCGAAAAAAGGGGTCAGAATTATTTGTTCTACGGATGGAGTTAGAAAAAGGGCCAAAAATAATTCTGACCCCTTTTTCAAGAGTACCACTTATTAGAATGGACATTGTTGAAGCCATAAATTGTCCAATCTAGTTATTATATGATTACTACGAATTCGCCACGGGGCTTGCTTATTTGAAGCTTCTCTAGGATTGCTTGGGGGGTAGCGCGAAGGACTTCTTCGAATTTCTTGGTTAATTCACGGCCAACTACAATTTCCCTCTCGCCAAAGACTTCTCGGATATCTTCTAAGGCCGCAATAATTCTATGGCAAGACTCATAACAGACTAGCGTACATTCGAGTTTGCTTAATTTAATTAGCCTGTTTTTACGCGCAATCTTTTTGTTTGGAAGGAATCCGGCGAAATAAAATTCGTGCGCGGGCTTTCCTGATAAAACCAGCGCATCAATAAAAGCAGTTGGCCCGGGAATAAAAGTCATATCAATATTATTTTTTATGGTGAGGTTAATTAAATTATATCCCGGATCAAGTATCCCGGGAGTCCCTGCATCTGAAACCAAAGCAACATTTTTTCCTTTTTTTAGTAGGCCTAATAAATATTCGCCCTTAGTAAACCTGTTGTGTTGGAAGAAGCTTGTGGTCGGTTTTTTAATCCCGTAATGATCGAGCAGGATTTTGGTATGCCTGGTGTCTTCGCAGGCGATTAAATCTACACTTTTTAAAATCTCGATCGCGCGAAAGGTTATATCTTTAAGGTTGCCTATCGGGGTTGCTACTATGTAAAGCATAATATTTTAGCACTCAATGCGGACTAACTTACCACTTACGACTTACGACTGAATCATTCCACTGTCACGCTCTTCGCCAAATTACGCGGCTGATCCACGTCGCATCCACGCTTAACCGCAATATAATAGGCCAATAACTGTAGCGGTAGAACCACTAAAAGAGGAGAAAATAATTCATCTGTTTTTGGTATGCAGATTATGTTGCGAGTTAATTCCTTAACTTCTTTGTCGCCCTCTGAAATAATTGCAATAACCTTTCCCTGGCGTGAACGGATCTCCTGGATATTAGAGACCATCTTTTCGTAAACCTTTGAACCGGGAGCAATACAAACTACAGCCCGATATTCATCAATCAGGGCAATCGGTCCGTGTTTCATTTCGCCCGCCGCATATCCTTCAGCAGGTATATAAGATATCTCTTTTAATTTTAACGCTCCCTCTAAAGCTGAGGGGTAGTTTATATTCCTACCCAGATACAAAAATGAACCCAGGTGCGAATGTTTACGGGATAGTGTCGCAATCTTTTTCTGTAATTTCAAAATCTCAATCTGCTGTTTAGGGATTTTACGCAATTCATCCAAGTATTTGTTAATCTTAGCAACCGGTAAAATGTCTCTTATTTCGGCTAGATAAAAAGTAAATAAGAAAAGTGCGACCAGCTGAGCAGTATAAGCCTTAGTAGAAGCAACTCCGATCTCAGGGCCAGCGTGGGTATAAATTACTCCATCGGATTCCCGGGTTAAGGTTGATCCTAAAACATTGCAAATAGAAATTACGCTTGAACCCCTTCTCTTCGCCTCTCTTACTCCAGCCAATGTGTCAGCTGTCTCTCCTGACTGACTGATAGCAATAACCAGGGTCTCAGGCCCGATTAAAAGATCACGATACCTGAATTCACTCGACACATCAATGTGAGTAGGAATACCGCAGAGCGATTCCAGGGCATATTTGGCAACCATCCCGGCATGATACGCTGTGCCACAAGCAACAATAAATATCTCTTTTATGCTTTTAAGCTTATCCTCTGGAATATTCTGCTCTTCGAAAAATATCTTTCCGCTTTCTTTATTTATGCGTGAACTAATTAAATTTTCAAGGATCCTGGGCTGCTCGTTAATCTCTTTTAGCATAAAATGATCGAATCCTGCCTTTTCCGCCTGAGCAATATCCCAATCAATATGTGTAGCCTTTTTAAAAACAGTCTTGCCATCAAGGTCGCTAATCTTAAAATTATCTTTATCCAAAACAACGACCTCGCCTTCATCGAGAAAAACAATCTCTTTGGTAAACCCTAGGACTGCGGGAATATCTGATGCAAGAAAATTCTCGCCCTTTCCTACTCCTATAATTAAAGGGCTCCCTAACCGAGCACCAACTAATTTGCTTGGCTCTCTTGTTGAAATAACGCCCACGGCAAAAGACCCTATTAATAATTTAAGCGCACGGCTAACCGCTTCTTCCAATGGAACATTATCATAAAATTTTTCGATTAGATGCACGATTACTTCGGTATCGGTTTGACTGCGGAAACGATGCCCCTCTTTAATGAGTTGGGTTTTTAAGGTTTCATAATTCTCTATAATCCCATTATGCACGATAGCAATTTCGCCCTTACAGTCTTGGTGCGGATGAGCATTGCACTGATTAGGCGCGCCATGAGTTGCCCAACGCGTATGCGCAATACCAGTAACTCCGGAGAGAGGCTTGGTTTTAACTAACTTCTCTAATGCTTGAATTTTACCGGCGGATTTTCTTATGGATACGCTGTTTTTTCTGGGAAGGATTATGGCTATGCCGCTTGAATCATAGCCGCGGTATTCCAGCCGCCTTAGGCCAGCTAATAATATGGGCTGCGCTTCTCTGGAGCCAATATAACCTACTATTCCGCACATTGAGCACCCTATTTTTTTGACCCCAACGGGATTTGAACCCGTGTCGAGAGCTTGAAAAGCTCTTGTCCTGGACCAGGCTAGACGATGGGGTCTAAGTCTTATTCTTCTGCGTCGGCGATAACCGGGGCAACGCAAGCCACATGATCCTTATTCTGCAATTTAATCAGACGCACACCCTGAGCAGAGCGTCCGGTTTCACGGATATCTTTAATTGCACAGCGCAGGAATACCCCATTTTGAGTAATCACCATGAGCTCATCATTATCGTTGACTGCTGTAAGCGTAACTGCTTCGCCGTTTTTATCGGTTACCTTAATATTTATAACGCCCTTACCTCCACGTGAAGTCAGGCGGTATTCATCAACCGTGGTGCGCTTGGCAAAACCAAGTGTTGTAACAGTAAGAACGTCCATGCCTTTTTTCGCAAGCACCATGCCGATAACTTCATCCTTTTTGGCGAGTGAAATTCCGCGTACGCCTTTTGCCCCCCTACCCATATCACGCACTTTATTTTCAGGAAATCTGACGGCCTTGCCTTGATGTGTGCCGATCAATAGCTCGTGTTTTCCATCAGTCAGCTGCACAGTAATCAGCTCATCGCCTTTTTCAAGAGTAATTCCGATAATCCCGCCTTTGCGCGGATTACTGTAGGCATCAAGTTTTGTCTTTTTGATCAGGCCAAGCTTAGTAACCATAACTAAATATTTATCTGCGGTAAATTCCTTAACCGGTATGGTCGAGCTAATCTTTGCGCCAGCTTCTGTTTGCACCATGTTAATAATCGCTTTTCCTTTTGAGATACGGCTTGCCTGCGGTATTTCATAAACCTTTAGCCAATGCACCTGGCCTTTGTCAGTGAAAATCAGGAGATAGTCTTTAGTGGAAGCCACAAAAAGGTGCTCAATAAAATCTTCTTCTTTTACTTCGGCACCAGTAGCTCCCTGACCGCCGCGTTTTTGTTTACGATAGGCACTCACCGGAAGACGTTTAATGTACCCACCGTGGCTAATGGTTACGACCACATCCTCTTCGGCAATAAAGTCTTCGACCTCCAACTCTTCTGCCTCTCCAACAATATCCGTGCGGCGCTCATCGCCATATTTCTTCTTTAAGTTTTCGAGCTCTTCTTTAATAATCGCTTCAATCTTTTTCTCCGAAGCTAATATTGCCTTGCAAATTTCGATCTTCTTCAGAAGCTCAGCGTATTCTGCATCGATTTTGTCCCGCTCAAGCGCAGTTAAACGCTGCAGCTGCATTTCAAGGATTGCTTGCGATTGCAGCTCTGAAAGCTCGAACTCCTTCATTAAGTTTACCTTAGCCGCATCCACACTCTTTGAAGTCTTGATTACTTTAATAATGCGGTCAATAAACTTAAGCGCTATCTTTAGCCCTTCTAGAATATGCGCACGCCTTAAGGCCTTGTCCAACTCAAACTGTGTGCGCCTGCGGATAACAATCTTACGATGTTCAATATAGCAATCTAATACCTGGCGTAAATTTAATACCTTGGGCCGGTTATCCACCAAGGCGAGCATTATAATGCCAAATGTGGTTTCCAACTGGGTGTGTTTAAAAAGTTGATTTAAGACAATCTGAGATTCGATATCCCGCTTAAGCTCAACCACAATACGCATACCATCTTTATCGGATTCATCGCGGATATCAGATATGCCTTCGATTTTTTTATCATCAACCAAACCTGCGATAGCTTCAATAAGCCCAGATTTCTGAACCTGATAAGGAATTTCAGTAATAATAATTAAATCTTTGCCATTCTTTTGGTGCTCTACAGTTGCCCGAGAACGTATTAACAGCTTACCTCTTCCGGTAGTATACGCATCTTTTATCCCAACCTTTCCACAGATTAATCCTCCGGTAGGAAAATCCGGCGCCTTTACATAGCGCATCAAATCTTTAATCTCTGCCTCGGGGTGATCAAGCAAATAAATAATCGCCTCGCAAACTTCATTTAAATTATGCGGGGGGATATTAGTTGCCATGCCCACAGCAATACCGCTTGAGCCATTCACTAATAGATTCGGCAAGCTTGCCGGTAAAAGTAGCGGCTCCTTTAAAGAAGAGTCGAAGTTCGGGCCAAAATTAACGGTCTCTTTTTCAATATCACCGAGCATCTCTTCAGAAATCGCGGCCATTCGCGCCTCGGTATAACGCATAGCCGCGGCAGCATCCCCATCAACTGAACCAAAGTTGCCCTGTCCGTCTACTAACGGATAGCGTAAAGAAAAATCTTGCGCCATGCGCACCAGGGTATCATAAATAGCTACATCACCGTGTGGATGATACTTACCCATGGTTTCACCGACAATACGCGCGCATTTCTTATAAGGTTTGGAGTGTTCAAGATTGAGCTCTTGCATAGCGTAAAGAATTCTGCGGTGTACCGGCTTTAATCCGTCGCGCACATCAGGCAGGGCGCGGCCCACAATTACACTCATCGCATAATTTAAATAAGAATCCTTTACTTCATCTTCAATATAAACCGGGATTATTTTTTCGTTGCGTGTATACATTTTAAATATCCAAATTCTTTACTTGATGCGCATAATCTTCTATAAATTGGCGGCGCGGCTCAACCTGATCCCCCATTAAAACCGTAAACATCTTATCCGCCTCAACCGCGTCCTCTAATTTCACCTGTAAAATCGTTCTTTTTTCCGGATCCATAGTAGTATCCCAAAGTTGCTGCGGGTTCATCTCTCCTAAGCCCTTATATCTTTGGATGTGCATGCCTTTAGTAGCAGCCTCTTTAATATAAGCAAGTACTTCCCTTAAACTGAAAACCTCTTTTATATCGTCATCATTTGTAATACGATAGACAGCCTTCAACTTCTTCTCTCCATCTTTTGGAGAAGATTTAATAACAGCGGTTGTATTATTAAAATATGTCTCTATTCCAAGGCCTAATTTTTCAATTTTCGCGACTATCTCTTCGACCTCCTGTGATTCAAAAAGTTGCAGCACATCTAACTCTGCCTCCTTCCCTTCTTTCTCTGTTAAGCTGGCAAGTTCCTTATCGGAAAAGACAAAAACATCATCACCATCCACTTTTACCCTATAAACAGGCATTTTTTTGGTCTTTGGGTGTCTAAAACTAAGGTAATTTGCAAAACTCACTCCCTTTTTCTCTAAATACCTACCGAGCTTATCTAGCTCTACTAAAAGCTTTAGCAGCTCTTTAAATTGGTTATCGGTAAAAGCCTGCTTATCTTTTACGCATATTAATTTATGTCCTTCGTGGCCCAAATCCAAAATAAGTTCGTTCATCTGTTGCTCGGTTTGAATATACTCTTCGCGCTGTCCTCTTTTAATTTTATAAAGCGGTGGCTGAGTTATGTAGACGTGCCCCTCTTCTACGAGCTTAGGAAGTTGTCGATACAATAAAGTCAAGAGTAGCGTGCGTATGTGCGAACCGTCGATATCCGCATCTGCCATAAGCATAAGCTTGTGGTACCTTAGTTTGCTTATATCAAATTCTTCTCCAATCCCTGTTCCAAGGGCAGTAATAATGGTGCGGATCTCTTCGTTAGATAAGATTTTATCCAAACGGGATTTTTCTACATTTAGAATTTTTCCTTTAATAGGAAGGATTGCCTGAAATCTTCTATCGCGGCCCTGCTTTGCTGAACCGCCTGCTGAATCTCCTTCTACAATATAAAGTTCGCATAAAGCCGCGTCTCGCTCTGAACAGTCTGCTAACTTACCGGGTAGCCCCGCTCCTTCTAGCGCGCCTTTTCTTCGGGTTAATTCCCTTGCCTTACGCGCAGCTTCCCTGGCACGGGAAGCAACAATTACTTTATCAATGATTTTGTTCGCGACCGATGGATTCTCTTCAAAATAACTTGAGAACGCATCAAGGCTAGCCGATGCAACTAACCCTTCTACTTCAGAATTGCCCAATTTTGTTTTAGTCTGACCTTCAAACTGCGGATTGGGAACCTTAATACTAATTACCGCGGTTAGCCCCTCGCGCACATCATCTCCGGTAATAGCAATATTGTCTTTGAGTAAATTTTTGGCTTTGGCGTATTGGTTAATTGCGCGGGTAAGGGCTGATCTAAAGCCGGATAAATGCGTTCCTCCCTCTATGGTATTAATATTATTGGCGAAGGAAAACATTGTTTCGGCATAACCGTCGTTATACTGTAGGGCAACCTCAACATTAATATCGTCTTGAAGTTTTTCAAAATAAACCACCTTATTGTGTAAAGGATTCTTATTTTTATTGAGATACTCTACAAACGAAACAATCCCCCCGGAAAATTCAAAAACCGATTCTTTGTCTGAGCGCTCATCGGTTAATTTTATCTTTAATCCCTTATTTAAAAAGGCTAATTCTCTTAAGCGCTGCGAAAGCGTATCATACGAATATTCAGTCTTGGTAAAAATTGTTTTGTCCGGCTTAAAGGTAATCTTTGTCCCAGTAGAAGTGCTCTTACCGATAACCGTAAGCTTGGAAACGGTCTTTCCCCGCTCATAACGCTGGTGATAAATTTTCCCGTCTCTTTTTACCTCTACCTCAAGCCACTCCGAAAGCGCATTTACACAACTTACTCCTACGCCGTGCAGGCCTCCTGAGACCTTATAAGAACGATGGTCAAACTTTCCTCCGGCGTGTAACGTAGTAAGCGCGACCTCTACCGCGGGTTTCTTTTCGGTTTTATGCATATCAACCGGGATGCCGCGCCCGTTGTCAATTACATTAACGCTATTATCCGAGTGCACGCAAACAGAAATGGAATCGCAAAATCCGGCTAAACTTTCATCAACACTATTATCAACCACCTCATAAACCAAATGATGCAACCCACGCACAGAAGTATCCCCGATATACATTGCCGGCCTACGCCTTACCGCCTCTATCCCCTCAAGTACCTGTATGCTTGTGGCATCATAGGCCTTGGCTTTTTCTGCTTGTTTGACGGGGGTTTTTACTTCTTTGTCTTTTTTTGCTTTGCTCACTTTATGTCTCCAATACTAAGCCTTATCTCTTGTACTTCCGATGAAATTTTTTTTAATTTACTTATCAGGCTTGCCTTTTTTAAATTCAAACTATACAGACAAGCCGAAGAATCTACAATAATACCCAAAACGCCTTTTCGCAAATATTGAAACTTTATATGCCCCAACTCATTTTTTGTCAAGACTTTTTTTAGCCACCCCTCGGGGCCGGGCCCCGCAACGCCATCTTTTTTTGCAACCAGTTCTTTAAATACGTTTTGAATTGTCTCTTTGAGCTTTTCCATACAAACTTAATTTAAACGCATCGGCAAAACAATGTAAACATACCCATTGGTGCGGATTACCCCCGGTTTTTCGCTATCGCTTAATTCTAAATCCACGGTTTCATCGCTAAGGTTCTTCAGGACATCAACTAAATATCCGGGATTAAAACCTATGGCCAACTCTTTACCCTGGTACGATACCTGCACCTCTTCTCGCGACTCTCCTATATCCGGCGTAGACTTAGAGACTACCAGCTTATTTTTAAAAAACTCTAACTTGATCGCCTGATAATCAGGAGTAGCTAACAACGCGGCCCTTTTTACCGAAAGCAAAAACTGCTCTCTATTAACGCGCATTTTGTTTTCGGAAGAAGCCGGAATTACTTGCTTATAGTCGGGAAACTCCCCTTCAATCAAACGCGAAATTATAATAATGTTACCCATATCAAACAGGGCTTGATTGCTACCTAAAACTAAAGACAATTCGCCATCGTCTTTTAGGTTGCGGTTTAACTCATGGATAGTTTTAATAGGAACAATAATATTTATCTCTTTATCTGCTGTGTAATTTAATTTTTTCTCGGTTATTGCCAATCTCTTCCCATCTGTTGCAACTAAAATAAGGTTGTTTTTACTAATCTTAAATAATATCCCATTCAAAACATAACGACCTTCATCGGCAGATACCGCAAAAGAAGTTAAGCTCAACATTTGTTTTAATAGGGCCTGGTCTAATTTTATCACCTCTTTATCTTTAAACTCCGGCAACCTGGGAAACTCCTCTTTGGCTAACCCCATAATTTTAAACTGACACAAATCGGTCTCAATATTCACCTGGTTATTTTTTTTACTCGTAATACTTACAGTATCTAAGGGAAGTTCTTTTATAATATCGCTAAATCTTTTTGCTGGGAGGGTAATCGCACCTTGTTCTTGAGTATCCACAGGTATTACACAGCTTATCCCAACGTCTAAGTCGGTAGCTGTAAGACGTAAATTACCTTGTTGCGTCTCAATTAAAATATTGGAAAGTATTGGTAGTGCTGACTTTGCAATAATTACATTCTGTACAGTTTGTATACCTCCCAACAAGACATCTTTACTAACTTTAAACTTCATTTCATTCTCCTTACTATTTATTATTTAATAATATATAAAAAGCAGTAGTAATATACTTCCGGTGTTTCTGTTTAAAACCACATAACCAACTTAATTTACTAAAGTTACCCCAAAAAACAACCTTGGATAACCAGTTAATCAATGTTTAATAGTCTGTATAATTCGCTCAACCTTTTCTTGTAAAGAAGAATCTTCCCCAATCCCATTTTTAATTTTATTATATGAGTGCAAAACGGTTGTGTGGTCCTTACCACCGAAAAATTGTCCAATCTCAGGCAGGGATAGGTCTGTTAACTCCCTACTTAAATACATGGCAATTTGCCTAGGGAAAACAATAGTTTTATTACGGCGTCGGGTTTTTAAATCCCCAAGCGGAATACCAAACTCTTCCGCTACGCAGCGCTGGATAAAATCTACTGTAATTAATTTTTTAGGTTCTTTTAAAAGGTCCTTCAGCACTTCTTTGGTTAAATCTAAAGTTACGGGCTTTTCTTCCATTAAAGAATAAGCCATGGTTCTAACCAGGGCCCCCTCAAGCTCGCGGATATTAGTTTTAATTAATTGAGCAATAAAAAATATCACATCATCAGGAACGTTTACCGGTTCTCTCTCGATTTTTTTCTTAAGTATGGCAATTCTGGTTTCTAAGTCGGGTGGCTGGATGTCCGTTGTTAGCCCCCAACCAAAACGTGAAACCAGTCTTTCCTGTAAATCCGCAATCTCTTTTGGCGGTCGGTCAGAGGATAATATAATTTGTTTGTGCGCATCATATAGCGCGTTAAAGGTGTTAAAAAATTCTTCCTGAGTAGAATCTTTCCCGCCGAAAAAATGCACATCATCAATTACCAGGACATCCGTATTCCTGTATTTTAACCTGAATGCCGCTGTGGAGTGATGTTGAATGGCGCTAATAAGCTCATTTGTGAATTGCTCCGAAGGCAGATAGGTTATTTTAAGATTACCGTTAGATTTATTCTTAATGTTATGACAGATTGCCTGAATCAAATGCGTTTTGCCCAGCCCTACCCCGCCGTAAATAAATAAAGGGTTATAAGTTTTAGCCGGGGCATCGGATACCGCCAGAGAATAAGCATGCGCATGTCGGTTAGAAGGACCTATGACAAAGTTTTCAAAAGTATAGCGGCTATTCAAGTTCAGCCCAGTCTGGAAGTTTTTAGGCGCCATGGCTTGATTTTTTGTTAAAGGTTGCGCAGAAGCCGCACCTGGTTTCTCTAAGGCCGCTTCAAACTCAACTCGAATTTCTTTTAGGCCCAAGGCCTTAAGGCTAGTAGCTATGTTTTCGCTGTAGTTTTTCTTTACCCAGTCTCCAAAAAAAGCATCCGGAGCCTCCAGGATAACTAAATCATTCTCCAGAGATTTTGCCTTAAGCGGTAAAATCCAGGTCTCAAAGACAGAAAGACCCAGGAGCTCCTTTAGGCGATCTTGTGCTTGTTGCCAGATTGAGTTTAGTTCAGACATTTTAATGTTATTAACAGTTTATGCACACCTTTAATAAATCTGTGGATAAAATTTTTCGTTTTTTGGGAGGCTGTAAGTAGAATTATCTAGCAAGAAATACTTTGGTTGCATAAAAATTCCCGACTAAACCTTGCCCGTTGAACAATTATAACAGAAACAAAACAAATTGCAAACAAAATAGTTAGGCGTTAGCTATTATACAATAATTTTATCGTACGTCAACAAAAATGCAACTAAAAGATAAACATGCGTAAATGCTACAGCAAAATAAAAATAAAAACCGACACAACCCAAAAGAAGAGTTATTCAAGGCCTGAGTTTTATCGTCGGAACTGTGGATAAGCTCCCGCAGGCTGTGCATAAGCCTGAGTTTAATCAAAATTAGCGATTGACGGGGTAGGCAAATATGTTATAATTAAAAACCAATTTTGAAAATTACGCAAAGGAGTTACTAAAGATGAAAAAGAATTTAAAGACACCCACAAATATAGTTGGGAAGAGAAAGCTGGGATTCCGCGCCAAGATGGCTACTCGCTTAGGCCGCAAGACGCTCGCTCGCCGTAGACAAAAAGGTAGAAAACAGCTTTGTATGTAATGTTAACCAGGACTTCGCTTGGCCTGATCAGGTTATATCAGAAATATATTAGAGGATTCATGCCTGTTTCTTGTCGCTTTAACCCGACATGCTCAGAGTATACCCGGCAGGCTATTATAAAACTAGGTTTTTGGAGAGGGTCTTTAAAAGGGGCTAAAAGATTGCTATCTTGCCACCCCTTTTCCGGGAAGTCCGGATATGCCCCATTGGAGTAATTATGGATAAACGCTTAGCACTAACTATTGGTCTATCGCTATTAGTATTAATTAGCTGGTCAGCATTCGTTTCTAAGACACAACCTATTGATAATAAAAGAGTTATAGCATCAGCGCCCGTTGTCCAAACCACAAAGGAGCTAGTCCCCTCCGCTTCTCTGCCAATAAGTGAAATGCCAACTACTGTACCGGGAAAAACATTTACATATAAACAAAATGATTTTGATCTGGTTTTTAATGAGCCTCTCGCAGCCATAAAAGAAGTTATCTTCAAGAATCATAATAACTCAACATTGTCTCTTAAGTATGGTTTTTTGCTTGACGATAAAACAATGCTCTTTCGTAAGGACGGCGAAACAAGCAATAGTGTTTCTTTTAAGTATTCCGATGCCCAGAAAAAGATTACTAAGAAGTTTATCATTGGTAAGTTACCGTATAGCATAGACTTAGAGATAAATATTCAGAACTTAACCAGCGTTCCATTAAAGCTAAATCTTCCTTTATTATTGGGTGAGCTAGAATTCTCATCTAAGAATACCCAAGCGCGTTTTCAGGATTTAACTATTGCTACTCAGGAAAACACGCTTCATCCGTCCGCGCAAAAAAGCAAACAGTTTAGCGGGATTAAATATTTAAGTTTGCGTGACCGATATTTCTGT
>JAPLLW010000033.1:0-842 GCA_026387355.1 Candidatus Omnitrophota bacterium | reverse complement strand
AGCTTAATCCTCAAGAATCCGATATTGGCTTATTATCTCCGGACATAGAAATTCCAGCCGGAAGTCAGATTGGACAATTATATCATATTTATATAGGTCCACAAGATCTTAAGTTAATTGGCGCTGTGAATTCAGATTGGACAGCAATAATTCATTATGGAACTTTTAATTTTATTTCGCATATTTTATTGCAAGCACTAGAATTCTTGCATACCGTTTTCAGAAACTGGGGCCTGGCGCTTATTGCGCTGAGTATCTTGGTATACCTATTGCTTTATCCATTATCTATTAAACAAATGCGTTCTATGAAGGAGATGCAGGCAATTCAGCCCCAAGTAGAGAAGATACGCCAGGATTATAAAGATAACCCCCAGAAGATGAATAAAGAGATTATGGAGCTATATCGTCTGCACAAAGTCAATCCTTTTGGAGGGTGCTTACCGCTGATCTTGCAAATGCCTATATTTCTTGCGCTTTATAACGCATTAATGCGTTCAATCGTTTTAAAAGGTGCCAAATTCCTATGGATTAAGGACTTATCAGAACCGGATAGATTATTTACTTTGCCTGTAACCATCCCGTTTATAGGTAATTATTTGAATATACTACCGATTATTATGGCAATAGGCATGTTTTTGCAGCAGAAGATTTCTTCTGGGAAAGCCACGGGTGCTAGTGCAGAACAACAAAAAATGATGATGATTGTTATGCCGATCATGTTCGGGTTTATTTTCTATTCTATGCCATCCGGCTTGGTATTATATTGGTTAGTGAATAGCATGCTCATGCTGGCTTTTCAGATTAAAATGGCTAAAGCAAAATGACACCTAATAAAAGCGTTG
>JAPLLW010000002.1 GCA_026387355.1 Candidatus Omnitrophota bacterium | reverse complement strand
TCAGAAGTAAAAAATGAAGATCAAAACATCAAAGCTATTTAAAAGCATTGCTATCTCTTTGTGCCTTTTGCTGGCTGTAGAGCAATCCGGCTTTGCGCAAGTTGCCGGGCAAGTTGATATTGCAGGGCACTTAAGCGCTTTGCGCAATGCCATTGTCTTAGATAAATTCCGGCCGCTGCATTTGCGTTATCTTCAATATGATTCTCAAGCAAACAATTTCAAATTGCTTCTTGATAAGGGGAATTTAAAGACTTTATCAAACTCTTTTGTTGAAAGCTCTACACAAACTCTACTTAAATATTTTTTCATCGGCGTAACCCTGCCCAACGATTCTTTCTGGGTGAATTTACGTCCGGATTCACAAGATAATATTATTGATCCGTTTTTAGCGCAAACCGACATAGGAAGAATCCTGCTTGAGACAGATGTCCAGCTAAAGAAAGACACAGCAAGCTTTACATCTCCTAGCACCCCCGAAGGCAAAGAATATTGGGATAAACTTTATGCTAAAGCCGGTGAGTTATTCGGCAGCCAGAATGTTACTATCCCTACGTTAACCCGACCATGGATAGTTCCGGCAGAGATAATTATTCGCGAAACAAATGATAACGCCTTTATTTATAAAGCAACACTCAAGGTTTTGCTTGAAGACGATTATTTGAAAGGCTCAACCGTATATAATTTTGACGATGAGCGCCTAAAAGAGTTAAACATTTATGCTTCTCAGGTGATGCGCGAAAAGATTATTCCTAAGCTTACCCAGGAAGTGAATACCTCTAAGCGCTATGCACCTTTGCGTCAGGTTTATTATTCTTTGATTTTAGCGCAATGGTTTAAGCAAAAGTTTAATGGCCAGCCAGGAGTTTATTCTAACCTTATGGTCAAAGACAACCTATTTCCAGCAGTACCAAAAATCATTTAAAGAAGGAGAGTATAATTTCAAAACCCCGGTTTCTACTCCCTACGGCCAAGTAATAAGAAGCTATTTCTCCGGAGGAGTAGATTTGATGGGTCCAGCTATGAGGGGTGTGACCGATGCAGTCGTAAATACTGGAAAACAACTGCCTCTTGCCATACAGAATGATCGCAATTTTCTGGGAGTGCAGGTAACCGGCAATGGATTAGAATCTCCTTCTATTCAGATTACTACAGAGGTACCCGCAAGTACCGCGCAAACAGAAAGAGCTGTTATTTTAAATAGCATCAATTCTGACCAGCCTGGTCAGCTAACCCCTCAGCAGCAAAGGGCATTAATCCATGGTTTATCCGATGAGCAATTGCGCCCCAAGGCCGAATTTATAATAACCAAGCTGGCACCCCGGCAGAGAAGTGCACTTTTCGATTTAGCGGATGAGCTAGATGATATAGATGCATTGGAGCGCTTGCAGGCATTATTGAATAGGATTTATGACGCAGAGACTGGCCGGCTTTTGGAGGGTCGGAAGATATCATTGGTAGAAGCGGTGCAAAGAGTTCGTAAAGGTGAAATAGAAGTGAGTAGCGCAGAGTTTCTTATAGCCCTGGAGAAAGAACTCGCCAGTTCAAATCGCCCCGGGTTCTCCGAAGACGATATTGTTTTGCTTGTTGAATCACTGGGTGCCAAAACCAATAAGGGCGGAAGAATATTCCGGAATGGAGCCGGAAGCTTATTTTACGTCAGACCACTCCTTTATAATCTTTTAATATCTTTGCTCGAACGCTATCCGGATACCGTTAGTCCGTCTGTGCGGCAGGAGATTATCGATATGTTGCGGGATAGGCTTGGACTACGTGAGCGCTTCGGCCTTCCCAAGATAGAACAAGTTTTAAGTGAGGAACAAAATTTAAGAGACGACCTTACTCAAGACCCGCAGCTTGGGGATATAAGCGAAGGGGCAGAGAACTTAGTTGATAGGGCTGCGCGGTTGATAGAAAAATATCAAGCACCTGTTCATGAAATGGCCGCAGGTACTCAAAATAATCCCGAAGCATATAAAGAAGGTTTTGCCAGAGGAGCAGGCGAGAGCGTTCAAGCATATACGCAAAGGTTGCTTAACTCCAAATACGAAATAGTAGTTAAAGTTGTTGATAGTGTAGAGCAATTACAAGAGGAATCGAGACGGGTTGGTTTTGCCGGAGACGTAGGGCACGGCTTTGGTTATAACAATAATGGCCGAGCCGAAGTTTATGTATTGAGTGGTTATGAAAATAATGCTGATTTGATGACGCACGAGGTTACTGAAGCTCTGGCCAGACAAAATATAGGTGGCGTGGCTAAGGCTGGAGCAGAGACAGGCGAAGAAAGTTTAGAAATTGATAGATCAATCAAGCAGCCCTTAGCCGTTATTGCTAAACCTTTTGAGTTACCAGTTGTTCAGGAAGCGATCAAGCGGTTAGGTATAAATGAGAATGAAGTTATAAGGCAACTACAAGATAAGGGCGTAAGATTTGTACGCGGCCCTCCAATCGAAGGAGTAAAGAATGCCGTATTTGTTGATTTGGATAAACCCAACAGAGATGAAGTAGGAAGACAAATACAGAATCTAATTAGCACTGAATTTTGGCGTAATATTGAATTATCATCGAAAATCGCCACTACTTTTGGGGAGGTAGATCAATCCTTCGAGCAAGAAGTAGGAGCTGTTTTTGCCAAGCAAGCATTTGTAAATGAATTACGCAATGACTTACCGGTAAATATTGTAGAAAAGTTACGCGAAGTTACCGGAGACCCCAGCCTAACCGCAGCCGATTTTACCGGAGATGTACAGATGTCTTTGTATATGACGGGTACCAATAAAATAATCTTCCAGGTAGTTTTTGCTAAAAAGCAAGGTTCAACAGAGGTAGCTTTTAAGAGGGCAATTTACAAGACTGGAATAACCCTTGAAGAATTAGGGGATTTGGAATTTTTATCAGGATTGGGGTTTACTTTTATTCCGAAGCTGGGTTGGTGGTTTATGGATTCCACGGAGAGACTATGTTATGTGGAGGAATTTATCCCAGGGCATACAGCATATGAGCTGTTAAAATCCGGCAACCTTTCTCTAGAAAAAAGGCGGGAGATTGTCTCAAGCATACTAAAAACAGGGAAGGCCTTAAAAAGCGGGATGCCGCAAGATGTGCATGGTAAGAATTTTATTATTAGAGATGGTGACCAAAGGGTATTCTTCGTAGACTTAGGCACACGTAGAGTTACCGTATCCACGGAGGCTCAGAATTCAATATTAAACAATCCTAGGCAGGCTCTATGGCTAGTTAATACACTCGTGGGTTATTTTGGTTATGACCTTGCTTCAGGAGAGCCCAATGACTTCGCCTTCGAAGAGATACAAAAAAACTTTCCTCAGGAGTGGCAGGTAATTTTGAATCTGGCTTATAATTACGGCAATGCAATTTTGAGATCTAGAAACCTTGATGAAATAGCCGATACAACTAATACCAGTAAAGATACGGATGTGCATAAACGCTGGATAAAAAATCGGGAGGATTTAGCTCACGTTATGCATCAGTTAGGTTATTTTCTTGCAAAAGATATGGGTAGGATGAATGTTGCTAATCCGATTCCTATTTATGCCCAGAATCTTTCAGGAAGAATAGATGGACGGTTTGTGCAGGTCAATGATAAGGGGAAAATTATTGTTAAGAGTAAAGAAATTGCTGATGCCCTAGGATTAAAAGAGAGCGATCCTGTTGTTAGTAAGGTGGTTCTGGCTATATTAGCGCATGAAATCGCCGAAGACGAAGCCATTGTTACCGCATGAAATCGCCGAAGACGAAGCCATTGTTACCATGAATGCTTACGAGGCGCATTCGGAAGGAATGATGGCTGAGGCAGAGGCTATCGCCAATGATCCAGAACTGCTCCAGGCTATGCATAAGTTGTGGGGTTTGGTTGGCCGAGGGAATATCGATCTTGAATCCGGGCAAACTACTGCCTGGGGGAATATGCAGGAAGGTTATGAGGGAGAGGGCAAGCCGACAGTTATTCTTAATGAAGGTGTGCCAAGGGAAGAGTTTCAAGTATTTGTTAAAAAAACCGGGATAAATGAGGATGCAGTAGCGCAGCTTCTTAATAAATTTTTAGAAGATAACTCTGGGCACGTAAGCGATGTTTGGACGCTTGCAAGGTTACTTTCCTTACAATTAAAATTTTCAGATACCCAGGGTGAATTAGAGGGAAATTTAGCAAGGTTAAATAGCTATATTTCAGATTCTACCTCTAAGTATGGGACAGTATATTTAGGGTTTGTATCATCGATGGAGAAAATAAAAGATAAAGTAGAATTCAACGAAAGCTTAATTAGATGGACTAATTTTATTGATTCGGTAATGAATGAATTAAAGGGGATGAGCGATTTAGATATATATGCAAAAGAAATATTTAATAAACTTCTCAGCATTTTAAGTTATATTTCAAAAACTATCGTTGACAATGGAAGGCGCAAGCAAGAGCTAGACGCGCTTTTCAGCAATATCTTTAACAAAATAAAAGAGATCAAGAAAAACGTAGAATTAAAAAATATCGGAGATAAAGAGGTTGAAAATATCGCAAGCCTAAGAACGGTTATTACGGTTAGAAATGCTTTAGTTGATATATATCAGTTTTTAAATAGGACAAAAAGCGATAATCTGGCTGTTGCTTATGGAGCAATATTGGATTTTGCCATCGATTTTACTGCAAGAAGAAATGATAATTTGTATGAAGAGGCAAGTGGTGGTTCCCATGGTTTATCTTCAGCAATAGGGCGCAGCGATACCCCTGAGCAGCTCAAAGAAAATGTCGCAGCGCTTAACCGTTTCCTTGTATTATCCGAAACCCTCCTGAAAAACAATATACCCGAACATATAATCTACAGTTTTATGCAGAAATTAGGGGATATTCTCGATAATAGGGCTGGTAGTCTGTTTGCTGTTTACATGAATGCTATCTCTGACCTCATTCAATCTCTTGATTCTCAAGATGTGCAAGATCTCTTCCTCAAGGGAATTTGGATAACAGTATTTGATATTGCTAATAAATTAAGCCCGGATCCGGCTAATCTCAAAGCTACGTTTTTAGAGTTAGCTAGCGTATTAAAAGAAATGAATAGGTCCGGAATATATTTAGAGGACGCAGAAACTTATTTAAGTAGTTTTAGCGCATACGAAAATAATATTGCTGGGATTAAGAGTAGGGTTTCAGCGATCCTGAGTTTTAAAAATAAACTTTCTGCTCAATCTTCGGATAAAGATTCGCGGGCATTGATTAATCTCGCTGTTAGAAATGCAGTAAACTATTTTTCAAAACTCCCAACCAGGGATTTTCTCGTAATGCTTGATTCGCTTAGCGAGTTTATTTTAGGGCTATTGTCAATCGGCAATAAAAATATTGCGGAGCTATTGATTGAGAATATAAAGGATTACCAGGGAATCCTATCAAGCAGGGAGAAAGTTACAATCGCGCTGTACTTAGTTAAAGCGAATTTTATTCCCACCGAAGGGTTGATTAATTACGCCCTTAAGAAAGGGGACACGCAGGCCGCCATAGCGGATTTTGAGCGGATAAGAGCAAATATAGCTAATGGCGGATTTAAACTTGCTGAATTAAAAGACCCAGAGGAAAGAGGTCTTTATATCGATGTTGAATATTCGCACAATGCCTCTGTTTTATCGGAGAATGGGTTGAACAGGTTTAGTTACGATAGCTATAAAGATTTTATAAGCGGCGTGCATAGGCCAGGGCAGGTTCATTTAAGTGCTTCACAATTCGCAGAGATTGATTACGCGATATACGAGGCAATAAAGCTACTTGATTTTATTGACGGGCTAATATCGCAGGGTAAAACGATAAACAAGGAAATTGTTGTAGTGGCGAACATGAGCTACGGAGGATTTGTCATCGACATAATAGAGGAAGAGCTAGCCCGCAGAGGGATAAAGATAATAAGGACAAAAATCGGCTCTTCGCAATGCCATGAGAATCCCTGGTATTTTGTAGAAGACCTTTTTAATGAAAATGACCTCTTATATATAGCAAATAATCGTCCAGTCATGATTGTTGTTGATGGCACTAAGCATTTGGTAGATCGCGAAGGAGACCAGGGAAAGCGCGGCAGATATCCGGATGCTTATCAAGGCTATAGAAATTTTATATTGGCTTTCAACGAAGCCTTAGCCAACGCTTTAAATGACAGAGAGATGCGTTATAGGCAAGATCTGGGTAAAGATGGAGACTTTATTGCTGGATTCGGCGCGAGCTTCACGAAATTAAGAGATAAAATTATAGGGTTGTTAAAAGGGGCGCGGGCCAGCAAAGATTATTACGATTTTAAATTTTGGAACCCTGGCGACCTAAAATCAATCTTACGCGAAAAAAGACAACCGGTTGCCGAAGCAGATAATGTTAAGCCGGAGCAAATCCGTGGGCCGGCTATAGTTTTCGCAAATGCGGTATTAATGGATGAAGATATACCGGCTGAGTTAAAAAGAATAAATGCTAACTCTACTCACCAACCCGCAGAACTCGACGATAATAGTGTTATAACAGATATATTTCTATCTGTGACCGATAGGGGAACTCAGTATGAAAAGAAGCTCAAGCCGGTTATTAAGGACAGGCTTCCGGTGGTTATGAGGGCATTAGGGATAAAAATTAAGAATATTGTAACACCGGTGGCTCAGCAAGGAGACTTAGGGCATCAGGTAGCCCAAGCTGATGCAAGCCGGGAGCCAGCCTTTGATGAGGGGATCATTCGGACGGCTGCCGAAACCGCATATAAAGAGGTTGCTAAGGAAACACAAGAAGCATCAAACCAGATTTATTTTTCGCAATTATGTAAGCCATTCAGCAATGTGCTAAATAATATATTACAAGGTATGGGTTACCGGTCGTGGATAGTGACGGCTGAACAATGGGAAGGTGATGCTACCCATGATTTTGTCATGCTTGAGAAAGATGGCCATTTTTGGCTTATCGATGGTACCTGGCAGCAATTCCTAGTTCAAGAGCAGATGCCAACCGATTATCAAAAAGCGGTTATGATTCTTGAAATACCTCAGCAAAATGGCGAGGTTCAAGAGGGGTCCATGGAAAAAAAGCTTGCTGATTTTGGAGTACCTCGTTATATACGCCGCTGGTGGATATCCGCAGTTAAAAATAAGATTAGAGAAACAGTATCTCGGGACGTTGAATCATCTGCCGCCGCCCCAAGTCCGGCTGGCGTAATAGCGCCGCGCCAACTTTATCAAACAAAATCTTTTGAAACCGCTTTGGGAGAAGGCCAGTTAGTGTGGTTACAGGTATATAATGATGGAAGCGATAATTTTGACAATTTCCGAGTCTATATAAATCCTAAACAAGGCACGTTGGATAAAGCGGTAGAAATTGCCAAACAGACATTGGCACGAAGCGAGGCTCCGCACGCAGCGTTCAAATATTTAGCTCCCGAGTCGCTATTTCGCGAGCAACATCCAGGCGAAACTAAATTAGTTTTTTTCTGTAAAACAGCGGAAGATGCCGTACAGATAGCCCGGATATTTAGCAGTCACCCTTCGTATAATGACCTTGGTCCATCAAAAGCGCTTACAGACACGTTACCCATAGATAATATTATGTCGGTCTCCGGCGCCACCAGAGAGGATGTAGCTGCTAGAAAGCCGCAAGCGATAGAAAAGCTTGCTACGGCCGTAGGAGCTTTTAAGCACGAGGGTATTATTTTAATGGACGGCAAGCTTAATGATAGCATGACACGAATCCCAGCGAATCCAAGTGAGCTAGTTCACCTTATAGGCCAGTCAGCGGTTGCAGTCCCCGCCACCGCAAGCCAGGCCAGTCAATCTACACCGGTGAAAGAAGTAGAAATAAATTTAAACAACGCAACTCCTGCGCAGCAAATTAAGACTCCTACTTTAGGAAAATCTCTGGCGCGCACTGTCGCGCTGATTTCCGCAATCGCGGCATTGTTCACAACGGATATCAACAGAGATGTCTCGGGTCAGGAAACCGGCGCAAAAGCCTTGACAGGAAAAGATAATATACTCATGTCAGCTAAGCCGGATATAGCCCATTTTTCCAAATCTTTAAAGGATGCAGATATTCTAAAACGCCTTTCTGCGGCAGAGGCGTTGGCAAGGCCGGATGTTGTCTCGCCGGAGGTGGCGGGTCTTCTCTCCGGAGCATGCAACGATGCAAATCCTGCGGTTAGGCGCACCGCTTTAAAAGGTCTGGCTAAGACTGAGCGTTTAAGCCAGGCTACGGTTAAGCAAGTTATAGGGCTTTTAAAGGACCCTAACCAGGATGTGCGGTGGGAAGCAGTAGATGTGTTATGGTCCGTAAAAGATCTTCAGGCGGACAGCGAGATTATTTCTGCGCTTTTAAATGCGGCAAAATCCAAGGATGTAAGCGTCAGGCGCGTAGCCTTAAGTAAACTTGGGACCGTTGGGCAGATAAACCAGGCGATTTTTGAAGTATTTTGCCAGGCTCATAAAGACTCAGAGAGGTTCGATCTGGAAACTACAAGCCTACTGATGAACTTTGATGCTACCGGGGTAGATGTTACAAAAGGCCTAAAGCTATTAGCCGAGGGGTATGTCCAGACGTCTGATAGTATGAAGCGGGAAGAAATTCTGCGTATAGCCAGCAGGATCGGTAAAGGAAATTCCGAAGCCCTACGCATCTTGTTGCTGGGCGTAGATGATGGCGGAGTTAATTCCCTTAGTCTAAGTAGGGCAGAGCAGCCTTTGTGGCTCTTAGCGCGCTTCGACTTTGGGACGCTTGATAAAAAACCGGCTATTGACATATTGCTTGGAATGCTTGACCAGGGGAAGGACTGCGCAGATCAGTTGATTGTTTTGGGAAAAGGGAATAAATACCTGAAAGA
>JAPLLW010000022.1 GCA_026387355.1 Candidatus Omnitrophota bacterium | reverse complement strand
TTAAATAAACAGCGACTGCTCTATCCAGATTACCTGCCTCAATGTAAGCATTAATAATACTAGCGAAGAGTTGATCGCGCTGAGTTACCACCCAAAGCTCGCCATCTTGGAAAATATGCTGGATAACTGATTCTGCTTCGGATAATTTGCCTGCTGTTATAAGACCCTGAACAATGGCCATGAGTATTTTTGCAACATACTCGTTATTAGGATTAACCGGGGCATTACCCCTCCTGGGATTGATAACATCATCGACTCTCTTACTTATATCAGCCTTTGTCCCTAATAATGCCTGTATTTGCGCAACATGCAAATTAACTACAGGGTTAGTTTGATCTTTTCTTAGACAGACCGCTTAAGAATCTTTGAATTGTTGAAGCATCAATACTTCCTAGGCTTTGTACTTTAGTTCCTGCGGCTATAAAAGAGACCTCGATTTTATCCGACACCTCATAAGAAGTAACAACCTTTTCTCCGACGATAATATTAATCCGCTCTAAAATAGATGCCAGCTCCTTATCCTCTGAAGCACTTAAACCCTGCTGCTGTTTTTTTAAAAGTAGCTTCGCTGCAGATTCTCCTATCTCCCGAGGTATCGCCACAAAACTATCCGTGCGCACCATAGGAAGCCGCTCGCTCATGCTTAACATATGCCATAATCTTGAAAAGCGTAGATATTTTACACTCTCAGCGGTAAACGGAGCAACAACAATGGGTAGCTTTGATTGTATCCCCGGCAAAACCTCTCCACCAATCTCTTTTAAACTTACTGCTCCCTGCCAATCAAAGATATTTTCGTGCAGATATACAACATTTTTGCCTTTCAAGTCTAATTTTACAAATTGGCTTGTATACGGTAGGATTATAACCCCGGATTTACGTAACTTATTTATAGCCGGAGCAATTGCATCTCGAGCAAAGGCACGAATTGATTTTATAATTTGCGCGTTTGAAGCATTTCCTCCGATTAACCCGTCGAATCCGATAATAAGCGTATTTATATATTTTAGTCTCTCAACATCACTCTTAATCGCTGGACTTGTAACAATCAGGCTTATAGCTTTTTCCGCAGCTAACTGGAAGCGCTTGGAAAGAATTAATGCTCCTCTTGATTCCGGAACATCCATCAATAATCCGCCTTCAAGCATTAACCCGCCCGGGCTTGTTGCATCCGGCAAAATATCCTGCGGGATATCCACAGTCACCACTACTTCACTGTTTCTTGAGAACGAAATCCTGTTCGGTAATCTCTTGTCCTGATAAATCCCTACTTTCTTTAGCTCTTCCTCAACCATCTTAACAGACTCCTCAGCAGTCATTTCTTCGCCTAGCTGTTGAGGATTTTTACTACCTTTTTTAGGTACAAACATGCGGAAGATAACCGGCGCGTCCATTCCTTTACCGTTATCTATTACTATTACCCCGCTATCAGTAACATCCGCCTTAACAAACCTACCCTTACTATCTGCGTGGGAGATTGTTTGTGTGACTACATTCATAATGTTTTCAAAACCATTTACTTTAGTAAAACCAGATTCTCCTGCGCGACGGGTTAATATATCTACAGATGTAACAAATGGGAATCTTTTATGGATAGCTTCGATAATCTCTATCTGGGAAACACTTGTATCTCTAGTGCTCTCATCTTCTCTACGAGGGATCTTTCCTTTAACAGAGATTTTCACAATCGTACCATTTGCTAAGCGGCTGCCATTATACTTGCTTGCAGTAGCGTCAAATTCTCTATCCGCTATTTCATTTATACTTATATAATACTGTCCCTGCTCATCCCTAATAATAACCAGGTGGTACGGCCTGCCCTCTTGGCTCTTACTAAATACATCAACTCTATCGCCACCGGTTAAGCTTAACCAATCCAGCGCCTGTTTTATGCCTTTAGCAAACTGGCCAATACTAAAACCATGGGCATCAAGACCGTTTGATATTGCCTCTAACACGCTTTGCAGTTTGGGATTTTCATTCTGGCGGCCAATCTCAACATCAAGACGCGGCCCACCCGCAGGATAAGTATCTGCGTTAATATTATCGATATCCTCTTTAGTAAAACCTCTTTTGGCTACTGCCACAAAGTCAAAAGGCTTATTCCCTTCTACTATCTGCTGCATTGCCCAAACAAAGTGATTAAGATCTACGCCATTAAAGTTTTGCTTCCTGTCAGTATATGCAATCGCGCCTTTACTAGTATCACTTACGGTTTTAGCAGCAGGGGTTACTACTTGAGCCTTTTCTTGTTTACCCTTGAGATAATTAACTACTCTATTCCATACCCCGCTCATTCCTTTGGCGCCTACGGGAATATTAGCGCCTTCAATTTCTCCGATATTAATATTATTCGCAAACTCTATTCCCAGCTGCTTAAGGTTAAGAAGAAAGTTAGCTGTATCTTCTGCTTCATACCTGGTATCAGCAAGAATACGTAGGCGGTTTAAAAAAGTAAGCACCGCGATATCGGTCTGGGCCTGACGGGTCTCTTGTATGTTAGAAAGGAACGTTTGAAATTCTTGCCTTTCGGTTTCTGTTGCGATACCGAAAACGAGTTTCGCGAAAATATTCGCCATTCTCTCTTCCTGCGCATTATCAATAGCCGATAATCCGGATTCCCTTACTAATTGATGGAAAATTTCGTGAACATGTATAAAGCCGGTGAATTTATTAGCTAGCTCTTGCTGTTCTGCAAGCGTTAATTGGTCAACGGTCTTTCCTTTTTTAGCAGCGAACGCCTGGACAAGCTCACCAAGCTCTGTAACAAACAACTGGCGCGCCTTATCCACATCTATGGTGATCTGACCATTAGCATCAAAATATCCATAAGCTTCATTATTATGCAAAAGCGGCTTGGCTGCTTCCTGCTTGGAGCCGACCGCATTATCTTCTGGCCCGGGCTTACTAAATTGTATGTTGTAGCCTTTCTCTTCCCCTGAAGGCCCGCCCTCGCACTTAACCATTTCCCCGGATGCAAATTTATCCTTAAGTTCTTTTAAGGCCCTTGCCTTTACTTCGCTGGTCAAAAAGAACATATCTGCGCTTTCTTCGATATGCTTTATAAGTGCATCGCGCTCTTGAGTAAACGACAGGGTAACAGTTGAGAATATCATTATCGGGACCCCGCCTACAGTCTTGGAGAATTCGGTTTGCAGCTCGGGAACTTCTCTTTGGGGCGCCAATTGCTTGCTCTCTTGTTCGACGCTCTGCGGGTCGATCCAAGACTGAACTAGTTTAGATAACTCTTTATTCGCCGTACTAATCATGCCTTTGGCAGCATCATTCATAGAAAGCTCGATTCTACCATTCAAGACAAAAGATTGTGGATTCTCGTTAAAAGCAGCTCTTCTTAATTTTCTTGCGGCATTATCTCCTGAACTCCCGATAGAAGAAAGAGCGACCTTGCCCATAAACTCCGCGACGTTAGCAGTCACAAAATATGCGGCAAATTCACTGTAGAAAAGTTTCTCATCGGAATCAACGGCATAATCTTTTGCGCGCAGGAAGTTTTTGATCATCTCCTGCTGCTGCGGGCTGAGTTTCATAAATATCTGCTTGACCTGTTCTAAAAATACCGGGTTATCATAAAAAGCGTGGACTAGTTCATGAATAAATACTTCTTCTTTTCTCGGGTGGTCACGGATAAAACTAACCACCATGTTTTTCTCGCCGGCCCGATAAACTCCACCTTCGCTCTTCAGCAGCCCGAGCATCAAGAGCCTGTCTCTAAGACGGGTTTCCTGAGGATGCAACTGCACTTTGTTTTGCTCGGCCTTAGTAAAGAAGACAGCTATAGTATCTAGCGAGTAATCATGCCCATCATATACATAAGAATTCGGCATTTCGTCATCTCTTAAAACCTTGCCTTTATAGCCCTCCTTCTCCGCATAAAAAGCAAGGCGATCCAAAACCGTCTGGCTGTTGGCGCTGGCAAAAACCAGACAATAGACCGTTATGCCTTTAAGCTGAAGCCTGTAAATAGAATATCCGTCGGGATTATCGTCTTTACCTGAATCTTGCAAGACTACTGCAGCGCTGGTAACTGTCTTAATGTTCACGCTGTTGGCAGCCTCAACAGACTTTACCTGGTTTTCTGCTGCCTGCCTTATATAAGCGGGCTCGGAAGCATCTACAACAACTGCCTTAAGAAAATCTTGCGCATCCCTACTACGCTCACCGATTGCCCCTAACATATCCAGGTAATGCTTATGCAAAGGGCTACTCTTGTCCTTTGCTAGATTTATAATCTTGTTGATCGTCGCAGGATCTGCGCTACCTAATCTATTTATCGCAGATATAGCTATAAGATCGTGTTCGCCGTCTCCGAGTATGCCGAGCGCAATATCTATAGTTTGCGCATCACCAACATCCGCTATGCCCGACAAAACCCAAAAATACTTAAAAGCCCCTGGACTAGTCATGGCCTTTCTCTTAAGAAGCTCGTCTTTCAGGTATTTATTCCCTTTTCCCAAAACAATCAACTGATCTGCGCAGTCCTTCCCCTGGTCAAGCATTCCAAGCAATATGTCAATAGCCGGTTTTTTATCAAGCGTCCCAAAGTCGAAGCGCGCTAAGAGCCACAAA